>DASULA010000062.1:0-8235 GCA_036278435.1 Mycobacteriales bacterium
TGGGGGTCGTGACCCGATCCGCTGGCCAGCATGGCCGTGCCGGTCACCCCGACCCCGACCACCAGGGCAAGCCCCAACATCGCCGGCAGTGGCCATCGCCGGGGAGTGGGAAACCCGCCTCGCCGGTGCTCTCCCATCGACCCCCCATGTATCACGGTCGCACTGGCGAGCACACCGTCGGATCACCACGGACCCTCCTCGGTGCGACCAGATGACCCGATGTCACCCGGATCGGACGACACCGGCCGGGTACCTGGCTGGACCGACGCGGAGGGGATGGTTCCGTCCCCGCCCCGAACGCCCCGCCCGGCCACCACCCGTGTTTCGGGCCGGCCCCCACCGGTCCGCTGTACCCGACGGTAATCCAGGCCGGAGGCGCCGTGGCCCGGTTCGGGCAAGCCGACGGCGGTGGGGTGTCCGGGTGCGGACGCCGGGCGGCTGTCCAGAGCGGACGGCCGCGGGCACCACGCCGAGACCGGACCGGTGCCCGGGTCCGCGGCGGCACAGCGTTTACGCTGCGGTGCGTGAGGAACCCGTCACGTAGCGTCCGGACCGTTGCCGCCCCGTTCGCCGCGGTGACCGCGGCGGTACTGGTGGTCAGCGGCGGGTGTGCGGCGTCGGGGGGCGGATCGGGTGCCGCGACGCACGCGGCCGGGTCCCAGTCCGGGTCGGCGCCGGCATCCCCGGCCCCGTCGCCGTCGGCCCAGTGGCCAGGCGGCAAGGCCCTGCTGCCCGGCATGCCGCCGCCGCTGAACAACCACGACGTCTACGCCGCCGATGCGGCGGGCAAACTCAGCCCTGAGGTACGCGGCGACCCCGCCCTGGTATACGTGCCAGACACCAAGAGCAACGACGTCTACGTGATCGACCAGAAGACCATGAAGGTGGTCAACCGGTTCGACGTCGGCGCCGAGCCCCAGCACGTGGTGCCCTCCTACGACCTGCGGACCCTCTACGTGGCCGCGGACAAGGTGCCGGGCGGCTCGCTGACCCCGATCAACCCGCGCACCGGCAAACCCGGCGCGCCGATAAGCGTGCAGGACCCCTACAACCTGTACTTCACTCCGGACGGTCGGTTCGGGATCGTGGTCGCCGAGGCCTACACCAGGCTGGATTTCTACAATCCGCACACCTGGAAGCTCGAACACCGGTTGGAACTGCCGCAGTGCAGGGGCCTGGACCACATGGACTTCACCGCCGACGGCAGGCTGTTGCTGGCCAGTTGCGAGTTCGCCGGGCGGATGGTGGTGGTGGACGTGGCCACCCAGAAGTACCTGCGCACCATCCCGTTGCGACAGGTCGCCGACGGCATGCCCCAGGACGTGAAGCTCTCCCCGGACGGCCGGACGTTCTACGTCGCGGACATGAAGGCCAACGGTGTCTACCTGATCGACGGGCAGGCCAAGCGGGTGCTGCGCTTCATGCCCACCGGCGCGGGCGCTCACGGACTGTACGTGGACCGTGACTCACGACGTCTGTTCGTCACCAACCGGGGCGAGGGCAGCATCACCGTGCTCAACCTGGCCACCCAACGTCCGATCACGACCTGGCACCTTCCCGGTGGCGGCAGTCCGGACATGGGCGGGGTGTCCGCGGACGGATCGGTGCTGTGGTTGTCCGGCCGGTACGACAGCGTCGTCTACGCCATCCGGACCTCCGACGGACGGCTACTCAGCCGGATTCCGGTGGGCAATGGGCCGCATGGGCTGTGCGTCTGGCCACAACCAGGGAGATACTCGCTCGGTCACACCGGCATCCTGCGCTGAGGGGTCTCGCGCCACACGCGCCGGATCCGTACCATCGATGATCGGCCCGGATGCCGAGCGCCGGTCCGCACACGTTTTCCCGCTTGACGTGCCCGCAACGTGCGACCGACAGGGGGTCGGAACGTCGTGACAGACCTGCACGACGAGGTGCCCGCGCGTGGGCGCCACAGCCGCGGACGTCAGGACTACGGGAGTATCGAGGAACCGCTGCTGACCCACGGTGGCGAGCCATACACGCAAAGTCGACGGGCGTCCGGAGCCGGGGCGAACTGGTCGGCGTCCCAGTCGCCGGCATCCCCCGCCCCGTCCCGACCGGCGTCTCGACCCGCGCCCGCACCGGCGTCCCGACCGACGTCCTGGTCGGCCGGCGAGTCCGCTTCCTGGTCGGCGTCACCGGGCCCGGCCCGCGGTCCGGCCAGGCGGGAACCGTGGCAGGCCGGTCGCGACCAGCGTGATCGGGGCCGTCCCGACGGTCGGCCCGACACCGGGGACCGGGTCGCCCAGCGGCCCGCTCCGTACCCCGGGGACCGGGCGGCCCGGCGGCCCCGGCCGTACCCCGACGACCGTGCCCCCGACGACCGTGCCTCCGGCGGGGGGGCGCTCGGCTCGGCTGGGGTGGTCGGGGTGGGCTATGCCGTCGACGGCAACCGGGGTGCCGACGGGTACTCCGCCCGGCGGAGGTATCCCGACGGTCGGTATGCCGAGTCCGGTGGTGCCGCCGACCGCTATGCCAGCCCGTACCCGGGCTCCGGCCGGTCCCCCGCGACGGTGGGCTACGCCGACGAGGACGATCCGCACCGGACGGACGATCCGTACCGCCGGCACGGCCGGCGCACCCAGGACGATCCGTACGGCCGGCAGGATCCGTACGGCGACGAGGAGTACGACGACCCGTACGGCATCTCCCCGCCCGACGACGGGTCAGGCGGCCGGCACCGGCGGTCCGGCGGGGGTGGCCGCCGGCGGGGCGCCGGCTACTACGCCAAGCGGGTCGGCGCGGTGGTCGGCGTGCTGGTGCTGCTGGCCGGCGGCTACGGCTTCTACGAGTACAAGCACCTGGACTCCAACATCACCCGGGTGAACGTGCTCCAGACTCAGGACAAGAACATCCGGCAGGCGGCGAAACAGAAGAACGCCGAGAACTTCCTGCTCATCGGCTCGGACTCGCGGGCCGGCACAGACGGCCAGTTCGGCACGAACGTGGTGGGTGCCCGGTCGGACACCACCATCCTGGCCCACCTGTCGCCCAACCACGACAAGGCGATCCTGATCAGCATCCCGCGTGACTCCTGGGTGGACATCCCGGCGTGTGTCCAGCCGAACGGGCAGAACACCATCGAGCAGATGGGACAGTTCAACTCGGCGTTCGCCATCGGCGGGCCGACCTGCACGATCCGCACCGTGCAGAAACTGACCGGCATCGCGGTGACCCACTACGTGCAGGTCGACTTCAACGGATTCGAGAGCATGGTGGGGGCACTCGGCGGCATCACCATGTGCTCCACCACGCCGGTCTTCGACCCGCACAGCGGCCTGCGCATGCGCGTGGGCAACAACCTGCTCAACGGCGCCCAGGCGCTGGCCTACGTGCGGGCCCGGTACAACCTGGGCAACGGCGGGGACCTGGATCGGATCAAGCGCCAGCAGCGGTTCCTCGGCGCGATGATGCGCAAGGCGCTCAGCGGAGGCGTGCTGCTCAACCCGCTGAAGCTCCAGAGCTTTCTGAACGCGGCCACCAAGTCGTTGACCATGGACCAGAACACCCACATCGGCGACCTGAAGGATTTGGCCACCGTGCTGCACGGCCTGGACCCGGCCAAGGTCAGCTTCATCACCCCGTTCATCGCCAACCCCGCCTACGACCCGAACAACCCGAGCAATACCAAGGGTGGGCGGGTGCTGCTGGACGACCAGAAGAACCGCGGGCTGTTCGACTCGATCATCGACGACAAGACCGCGCGGCCGACCGCCGCGCCGACAGGCGCCGCGCCGAAGCCCACCCCGACCACCGACCAGCCGAAGATCACGGTCGCCCCCGACCAGGTCCGGGTGCTGGTGTACAACGGAGTGGGCACGAACCGGTTGGCCCATCAGGTCGCCAACAGCCTGTCCACGCTCGGGTTCACCATCGCCGACACCGGGACGGTGAACCCCGGTCAGACCGTCTCAGAGGTGCACTACGGGCCGGGGAACATCGACCAGGCCCGCACCCTGGCCGCGGCGGTGCCCGGTTCGGTGCTCAAGGAGGACTCGAACTACGGGCAGTCGCTGGGCCTGATCGTGGGGTCCAACTACAACGGGGTGCGGCCGGTGAACGTGGGCGACACGTTCCACCCGGGCGGTGCCGCGGCCACGTCACCGCACCCGAACGGGCCGATCACGCCGAGCGGCGCCATCAACGCCGCCGACACCGCCTGCGGCTCGTAGCCCCCTCCACGCCGCCCACGTTGAGGTTTTCTCGCGAAAACCTCAACGTTAACCGGTTACATCCTGAGGTTTTCTTGCGAAAACCTCAGGCCCGCTCGGCCAGTGCACGTTACTGGTGGCCTCACCAACGGCGGCGGAGCGAGGTGACCGCGCGCAGTGCCAGCAGGGCGATCACCGAACCGATGATGGCGCCGAGGAACGTGTGGCTGCGCCGCAGGTCGAGCCGTTCGTCGAACAGCACCGCCGCCAGCGACCCACCCACATAGGAGCCGAGCACGCCCAGCAGCGCGGTGCCCAGGCAGCCCAGCCTCGCCCCGGTGTGCACGAAGACCCGGGCGATTCCCCCCGCGACCAGCCCGATGACGAGCAGGCCGATGACCCACAGGATCGTCAACCGCGTGTTCCTTCCTCGACGGTGTCCTTCAGCCGTTGCAGGGTCGCCGTGATCGCCCGTGCGTTCTGCCTCGGGACACCGGTGCGGTCCAGCAGCGCCCTCATCGGGGACGGCGACCAGTCGAACGTCTCGGTCACCCGGGTGCCGCCATCCACCGGTTCCAGCTCGTACCGCCACACGTGCCGGCCGAAGTGCCGCCAGGCGATCCGGCGGTCCGGCTCGAACTCCAGCACCACGTTGGTGACCCGGTAGGGCGCGCCCCGGCGCATCCGCATGCCGAACCGCGCCCCCGCCGACAACCGGTCCGGCCCGACGCTCACCTCCCGGACCGAACCCGAGCCGTCGATCCGCGGGTGCTGGCGGGGGTCGGCGAGGATGTCGAAGATCGCGCCCGGGGGCGCGGCGATCACGATGGAGTCAGCGACCTGACGGGTTCGACTCATGTCCTCGACGGTACCTGGCCGCAAGCCTTGTGGGGGCCGGGTCACCGGCGCCCACGAATCCGGTTCGGCAGCCGGGCGGGACCGCCGTGACGGTCGTGAGCGGGGTCGGTGAACCTCGGCTCACCCGCGCGGCCGGGCGTACTGCACGTCGGTGCGGGACCGGGTGAAGCCGAGCCGGGTGTACACCGCGACCGCCGGGGCGTTGGACCCGTCCACGTACAGCATCACCTCGGCCAACCCGGCGGCCCGCATGTGGTGCAGCCCGGCCAGGGTCAGGACCCGCCCGAGACCGGTGCCCTGCGCGGCCGGGTCCACGCCGACCACGTACACCTCACCGACCGGTTCGTCACCGTCGCCGGGTCCGGCCGGGTGCACCTTGGTCCAGTGGAAGCCGACGACGGTGCCGGCGGCGCCGTTGTCGCCGGTGCGCTCGGCGAGCAGGAAGCCGGCCGGATCGAACCACGGTTCGCGTTGCCGGATCCGCACCTGGTCGACGTCCCACCCACCCTGGTCGGGGTGGGCGGCGAAGGCCCGGTTGTTCACCTCGGTCCAGGCCCGCTCATCCTGGCCGACCCGGAACGGCCGGATCCGGATGCCCGCCGGCACCTCCAGCGCGGGCAGGTCCGGGCGCAGCGACCTGCGCATCTGCCAGAGCACCCGTTCGGCCAGGTAACCCCGGCGGCGAGCCAGCGCGGTGGCGCCCGGGTGCTCGCCGTGCGCCCACACCCGCAGCCGGCCGGCGGCGTCGGTACGGTCGCTGATGAGTTCCAGCTCGCCGAGCAGGGCGGTGGCCACCCCGTGCCGGCGGTGCGCCGGGTGCACGGCGAGTTCCGCGCCGGGCCCGTGCTCGGGGTCGGCGGTGTCTAGGTGGGCGTACCCGGCCAGTTCCGGTGCGCCCGTCCCGGGGCTCGCCTCCGTGGCGAGCAGGTGGTGGGCACGGCCGCCGTGGCGCAGGTTCAGCAGGACGTGTTCGGACACCGGAGCCACGCCGTCGGTCCCGGTGGCCGCGTCGAGGAGCCCGAGCACGGTACGCGCCTGGGCGGCATCCAGCTCGGTACGAACGATGATGTGGATTGTCACGAATTGACGGTAGTCGATGTCGCGTTCTCGCTCGTCGCCGCCGGCTGCCGGACGAACTTGTAGCCGACGTTGCGCACCGTGCCGATCATGGTCTCGTGATCGGCGCCGAGTTTGGCCCGCAGCCGGCGCACGTGCACGTCCACGGTCCGGGTGCCGCCGAAGTAGTCGTATCCCCAGACCTCCTGGAGCAACTGGGCCCGGGAGAACACCCGGCCGCCGTGCTGGGCCAGGAACTTCAGCAGCTCGAACTCCTTGTAGGTCAGGTCCAGCAGCCGGCCGCGCAGCCGGGCGGTGTAGGTGGCCTCATCGATGGTCAACTCGCCGGCCGTGACCACGTCGCCGGCGGTGGCCGCCAGGCTGGCCGCACGCCGCGTGGTGGCCAGCCGCAGTCGTGCCTCCAGCTCGGCCGGGCCGGCCGTGTCGAGCAGCACGTCGTCGACGGCCCAGTCGGCGTTCAGCGCGGCCAGCCCACCCTCGGTGAGCACCGCGAGCACCGGCGCGGCAGTGCCGGTGGTGCGTAGCAGCCGGGTCAGCGAGCGGGCCGCGGCCAGGTCGTGCCGGGCGTCCACCAGCAGGACGTCACACTGCGTGCCGTCCAGCGCGGCGGTGACCTCCGGGAGGACCACGTCCACCCGGTGGCAGAGCAGGCCCAGGGCTGGGCAGACCTCGGTGGTCGGCTGTTCCGCCGCGGTCATCAGCAGGATTTCCACCCCGCACCCCTCCCCGGTGACCGGTTCGTGCCCTGGAAAACCTGGAAGACCCAGAACCTGGAAACGCCAACGGGACCCCGGCGGAGTGCGTCATCGCCTGGGTCCCGTCCTGATCAGGATAACCCGGGCTGTCCCGTCCCGTCTCGGCCGGCGGCTTCGCTGGTCATGGTCAGTATGAGAAGGAACACGCGATATGGGCCAGATGGAACGACGCTGGGGAGGTCCCGGCGGTCGAAGTGACGGGCTGTCGGTACCGGCCCGCCCGGCCGGTGGGTGAGGATGGGTGGCGTGCGCGACTCGCAGCGACCCGACGCCGGCATCGAGCGGCTGCGGCTGGTCACCGAGGACCGGGTGGTGCTCTCCGGGCTGCACCTGCCGCCGGCCCCGCCGGCCGGTGGCCGTGGCGCCGGCGGGGCGGACCTGGCGTTCGTGGTCGCGCACGGGTTCACCGGCTCGACCGGCCGGCCGGCGTTCCGGGCGATCTGCAGGCGTCTGTCCGCGTTCGGCGGCGTGGTGGCCTGCGACTTCCGCGGTCACGGTGACTCCGGCGGCCGGTCCACCGTCGGTGCCCGGGAGGTGCTCGACCTGCGTGCGGCGGTGCGCTGGGCGCGTGACCGCGGCTACCGGCGGGTGGCCACGGTCGGGTTCTCCATGGGCGGTTCGGTGGTGCTTCGGCACGCGGCGTTGTTCCGGGGGGCCGCCGGAGTGGACGCGGTGGTCAGCGTGAGTGCGCCCAGCCGGTGGTACATCCTGGACACCCTGCCGATGCGGCGGGTGCACTGGCTGTGCGAGACCGCACTGGGACGGGCCACCGCCCGGCTGATGGGCACCCGGATCGGTCGCGGCTGGCATCAGCTCCCCGAGTCGCCGGTCGAGCTGGTCGGCCGGATCCCGCCCACCCCGCTGCTGGTGGTGCACGGCGACCGGGACGCCTACTTCCCACTGGAGCACCCCCGCGCACTAATCGCGGCGGCCGGTCCCGGCGCCGAACTGTGGGTCGAGCCCGGGTTCGGCCACGCCGAGAGCGGCGCCACCCCGGACCTGGTGGACCGGATCGCCGGATGGCTGGCCGGGCACGCGGTCTGACCGCACGTGCGGTGCAAGGATCAAAGGTCCTGTAGAGGATTTACTGTTCCACTTTTTTCTATCTCTCTGTGTTGTGTTGGGTTCACTCTGTGGGGTGATTAAATGGTGGTGGGGTCGAGTTAGAATTGGTGTATGGACGCCCTGACTGATTCGATTTCTCGCCACGCCGATTCCGGTGTTGGTGTGGAATCGGATGGCGGGTTTCCGGTTACCGGATTCGACCCCGCTGCGGTGGCCGGATTACTTTCCAGTTTCGACCCGTCGGGTTTGGACTCGGATTCGTTGTTGCGGGTGCTGTCGGGGTTGGAACGGGTCGTGGCCGCCGCGCA
>DASULA010000063.1:0-3020 GCA_036278435.1 Mycobacteriales bacterium
CTCGGCGACCGGGAAGCTGCGGGTGACTGTCGCGTCGGCGGGGACGGCCACCTGCGTCACGCTGCCGCGGGGGCTGACCAGGCCGAAGGTGACCGGCGCGGTCGCGTCGGGGTTGGTCAGCGTGAGGGTGATGCCGTCGGCGCACGAGGTGCTCGCCGAGGCAGCCGGATGGGTCATCGGCGCGCTGCCGTCACCGTTGCCACCCCCCGGGGTGACCGGCGGGGGGCCGGGGTTGACGGGCGGGGGGCCGGGGTTGACCGGCGGCGGGCCCGGGTTGGTCACCGTGCAGGTGGCCGGCCGGCTGAACGTCGCGACGGTCGCCCCGCCGATCGTGACAGTGGCGGCGGGGTGGGTGGCGTCGAGGTCGACATGCGCCGTCTGGGCCTGCCCGGCGGCCAGCGGGTAGCTCTGCCCGCCGAGGTCGCCGGCGCGCGTGACGACGAACGTCGTGGCGCTGGTCCCAGCGGCCAGCGCGAAGTCGACGCCGTCGCAGTCACCGGTGGGCACCGCGCTCGGATTGGTCACCGTCGGGGGAACCGGTGTGGCGGGCCGGTAGCAGAGGAACCAGTGGCTGATCGTCGGAATGTTGCTCGGCGGATTGCCGACGAGGGGCGCGTGCATGTCCGGGACCGGGGACGCGTAGACGTTGTAGGCGCTCCCACCCTTCACGACGACAGCGTCGATCTGCGTGCCGGCCGGCACCGTCACGACGTTCAGCAAGCTGCCGTCGCTGGTCACGACGAATCCGCTCTGCGAGGACCCGGAGGAGTCCGATGAGCCGAGCAGCGTGTCTGCCGGCAGACCCACATCCGCGCAGGTGGTGGCGTTGCCGTCGCGCGCGTCCGCGCGAGGGTCGCCGGACACCGGCGCCGGTGGCGGTGCGGCAGCGGCCATGGCCACCGCGCCGCCCAGCCACGGGGCAACCGCACCGGCAGCGAGACATGCAGCGGCGGAACGTATGAGCCGAGACATCCAGACCCCCCGGGGATGCGCGCGGTGCGCAACATCACGGTGCGGGAGGCAAGGATCGGACGTCAACGTCGATGTCCGGCTCTGTCGGGTATAGGCAGAATTTCACCCGTTCGGCCGATCAAGTGGGTCGAACACGCAGGAGGCGGGCCCCGAGGGGACCCGCCTCCTGCTGCGTTGCGTATCGGTCAGATCTCGATGGCCGCCGAGGTGCGGCGACGGCCGGCCAGCGCGCAGATCAGGGCGCCGATGAGCAGCATGCTCGCGCCGATCAGCGTCTCGCGGCGGGTGTTGTCGCCGGTGAACGGCAGCTGCGTGACCTTCTCGCCCTGCACCACCGGCTTCTTGGTCGGCGGGTGCTGGACGAACTTCTCACCGAGGACGGTCGAGCAGTCCTTGGCGTAGGTGACCGTCTTCTTCGCCAGGCCCGGGGCCGTGACGGTGACCACTCCGGTCGTGTCCTCGGTGACCGCGTAGCTCTTCTTCACGATCTGGCCGGCACGGACGGCCACCTTGTGGGTGTTGCCGTCCGGGTCGGTCACCGTGAAGGTGGTGCCGGCCGTGCCGCCCATGTTGTCGAGCTCGACGCTGATGCCCGTCTTGCACGCATTGCTGGCGCTCACATGCGGGTCGGCCGTCTTGACCGGGGGCGGGTTGCCGCCACCGCCACCGCCACCAGGCCCGGTGCTGCCGCAGGTGCTCGGCTGGGTCCAGGTGTGGTCGGCCGAGGTGCCGTCGAAGGTCACCGAAAGGTGGCTGTTGCCGTTGGTGGCGACGTAGTCACGGGTCCCGGAGCCAGTCACGGTTTCCGCGGCCCCCGTCGGCGGGTCGACCACGAACTGGGTGGTGTGCTGGTCGGCGCTGGTGAACACCGCGTGGATGCCCGTGCAGGTGTCGGTGAACGTCACGGACGCCGGCGTTTCGGCCGGACCCGCCGTCGTACAGCTACCGGCGAAGCCGGTCGCGTTCGAGTGCACCGGAGTCGCCGGAGCAGCGGTTCCCGTCACCTGGACGGAGCCGGTCTGCGGTGCCGGAGTCGTGAACGTGGCGCTGTGACCGGCGGTGAGGGACGTCGAGGACAGGGCGGACGGCGCCCCGTTGGTGACCCCGCTCACCGCCAGGCCGGTGACGGCCGGGTTACCGGCGGGGTTCGTCACCGTCCACTGCACGGTGCCGGTGTTCGGTCCGGTGCAGACGGGCGCCAGCGTCAGGTCGGACACGGTGGGAGCGGCGGAGACCGTCGTCCTCGCCGTGTCGCTGTCGTTGGAGCTGTCACTGTCGTTCGGTGTCGACACCGTCGCGCGGTCGGTCTTCGACCCCAAGCTGGTCACGGTCGTGTTCACCGTGAACGCGATCGAGGCACCCGGCTGCAGGGTGGACGAGGTCGAGCACTGGACCGGGCCCGTGGTGCAGTTCCAGGTCCCGGGACCGGAGACGTAGGACATCGAGTTGATCGTCAGGCCGGTCGTGCCGGTATCCGGTGCATCCGAGACGGTGGTCGTGCCCGTCGTCGCCGCCCCCGAGATCGTGACGGTCAGGTCGTAGGTCACCGTGTCGTCGACGTTCGCCATGCCGGGACCCGACTTCGCCATCGACGCGTCCGGCTGGCCGCCCGCCGACACCGTCGTGATCTGGCTGTCGCTGTTGTTCGCGCGGTTGGTGTCACCGGGGGTCGAAACCGTGGCCGTGTTCGTGATCGACGCCGGCGGATTCGCCGAGACGACGGCGGTCGAGATGTGGAACGTCGCCGAGTCGCCCGGGTTGAGGACGCTGCTCGTCGTGCAGGTGAACGACGACACCGTGCCGGCAGTGCAGCTCCAGCCGGCGGGGCCCGTGATGGTGCCGGCCGCCAGGCCGGTGGGCAGCGTGTCCGTGACCGTTGTCGTCCCGGTCGTGTAGCCACCGAGGTTCGTCACGACGAGCGTGTAGTTGACCGTCCCGCCGGCCGCGGCCGTCGCCGTGCCGCTCTTGTCCATGTACATGTCCGGGCCGGGGATCCCGCAGCCGTTCGCGAGGATCGCGGCGCCGAAGCCGGTGTTGTTCAGGCCCGG
>DASULA010000064.1:0-4629 GCA_036278435.1 Mycobacteriales bacterium
GGTGCGGCCCGGCGGGTACCCGCCGTGTCGGTCACGGCCCTGGCGGTGGGCGTCGCGCTGGCCGGTACCGCCTGGTACGCGAACCGACGCCGGCGGCCGGGGCGCCAGCGGGACTGACCCACCCGGCGCGGGTTCGGACGGCCGGCCACGACCGTCCACCCCGAACCCTCCAGCACCGCGACGGTACGGATTTCGGCGACCGGCCATCGGGATGGACCGGAGGAAGGGGAAGAAAGGGGCCGGGCGGCGCCTTTCCCCGGCGGGCGGACCGGCGTACAAAGGCACTACGGACGAGGTGTCGCCGGCCCAGCGTCGAACGGCCCCGACTCCGGGCACGGACCCCCGGGCACCCACGCGCGACCAGCCGCGGGAGGCGCGTCGGGGCGGATCGCCACCCGGTCCGCGCCCGTCGAGTTGAGGTGCACGCCTGGTAACCCGGGGTGCCCGTGCGCGCGACGGCGCTCCCCTCAGCGGAGCGCCGTCCGCCCGTTCGGGGGACCCGTCCTCAACCGACACGCGACGTACCGACCGAAGTCCGACGCCGTCCCGAACTCACCCAGCAACGCCGCCACGGCCAACGCGGCGGCGCGCAGCGACCCGGCGTGAAGGCCAGCGACGGTGTCCCCGATGCCTCCGGGCGGGGGCAGGTCGGCGTCCAGCACCGAGGTCAGGCCGTAGCACGGGTAGGCCGCCCCATGCCGGGCCGCCCACAGTTGCCACACCCGGTCGCGGGCCTGTTCCAGCCGCTGGTGCGCCTCCCACAGCGAACCGCGGCGCAGGTACTTGTCCAGATCGGACAGTGCCTGCCAGCCGTAGAACGCCCATTCCCGGCACTCCCGTTCGGACGCGTGCAGGGTGGCCGGCGCGACCGGTCCGGCCAGCCGCCCATCCTTGTCCATCAGCGCGACCGCGCCGGGTGGCAGCCCCCGACGGGATGACGCCGGTGTCACCACCAGGCTGAGCTGGGTCCCGTCGGCGTACTGCACGAACGTGTGCCGGTGCACCCACCGGCTCTGCGGCACGCCCTCCAGCTCGTGGTGCAGCAGGTCGACCACGTCACCCAGCCCCCGCACCATGCCTTCCACAGTGGACAGTACGCCGGGCCAGTCGTCGTCCCGGGCTCCGACTCCACAGTCCACGTCGGACAGCGCGTCGCCGGCACCGCGGGCCAGTGAGCAGGACAGCTCCAGCCAACGCCAGGTCGGGTCGGGCCCGAGCACCGCGAGCAGGCGTTCGAGGAGGTCGCGCTGGGGCCGCACCGCCTCGGGCATCCGGTCGAGGAACCCGGTCACATGATCTCGTCCAGCACGTCGACGAGTTGGCCCAGGTCGCGCGCGTCGTTGTAGCCCTGGAACGACGGGCGCACCAGGGTGCGGTCCCGCCAGGCGAACACCGGCACCTCGATTCGGGCGTTCTCCCGCAGCCGCCGCTGCAACTCGCCGGCCTCCTGCGCCGGCCAGGGAACCGGCACGCTGATCATCTGTCCGTGCCACTGCGGCCCGTCGTAGAGCGGCCGCATGCCGTTGCGTTCGACCAGCGCGGCCTGGAACCGCTCGGCCAGCGCGTGGCCGCGGGCCCGCACGTCGTCCCAGCGCAGCCGCGCCTGGAAGGCGATCGCGGTGGGCACCGCCAGGGACGCGGCCGGGTCGTGTGTGCCGCCCCAGGAGTACCGGTTCGCGAACGGCGAGCCCTCCTCGCAGCCCCAGGACACGACCACCGGCTCGACCCGGTCACGCAACCACTCGGCCACCCACAGGAAGGCCGAGCCCTTGGGCGCGCACAGCCACTTGTGGCAGTTTCCCACGTAGGCGTCCGCGCCCACCGTGTCCACGTCGAGGGCGAGCTGGCCCGGCACGTGTGCGCCGTCGACCACCGACACCGCTCCGCGGTCACGGGCCCAGCCGCAGATGGCGGCCACCGGCAGCACCGCGGCGGTCATCGACGCCAGGTGCGAGACGAACACCGCGCGGGTGCGCTCGGTCGCCGCGGCGTCCAGCGCGGCCACCACCGGGCCGGCGTCGACCAGCGGGTCGGGCAGTTCGGCGACGACCAGGCTGGCGCCCCGGGCCACGCACACCGCCTGCCAGGCCAGCAGGCACGCGCCGTACTCGTGGTTGGTGGTCAGCACCTCGTCGCCGGGGCCGAGTTGGAGCGAGCGGGCCACCGCGTTCACCCCGGCGGTGGTGTTCTGCACGAACACCAGACCGTCCAGGTCGGCACCCAGGTAGTCGGCCAGCCTGCCCCGGGCGACGTCCAGCCGCTGGGCGTACTCCCTCTCCAGGAACTCCACCGGCTGACGTTCCAGTTCGAGCTGGAGTCGCTGGTAGGCCTCGAACACCGGACGTGGGCAGGCGCCGAACGAACCGTGGTTCAGGAACGTCCAGTCCGAGTCGAGGAGGAAGACGTCACGCAGCGCCGCGGCGGACGGTGCCGTTGCGCCACGACGGACGCCTCCGGGCGCGAGGACAGTGGCCACTCACGCATCATGCCCGACAGATGGCGGTCCGGCGCAGCCGATGTCTCACTGGATGTCACTTTCGGGTAACCCGATGATCACCCTGAGCACACCCAGCCCCGCGCGGGACTTAATCCTTTCAGTGGCCCAGCGCCGCTTTCGCCCCGCTATCCGCGTGCGAGTGCCTCGCAGATCGCGAGCCCCTCACCAGCCCCGAGTTCGATCGCGGCACAGCAGTGCCGTACCCAGCGGGCCACCCCGTCGGGCCGGCCGGTGGCATAGTCGGCCAGCGCGGCCTGATACTCCGCGCCCAGTTCGACGTGCCCCACCTCGGGGACCGATACTCCGCGGCGGTCCAACCCGCGGGCGGACACGGTCAGCCGCACCGCGGCCCGGGCGACCAGTCCGCCGCCGGTCCGGAACGGCGAGGGCGCCAGCAGTTCGCCGTGCACCACCGCGGCCAGCACGGCCGCCGGAGCCGAGGTCCCGGCGGCGACCTGTCGGGCCAGTGCGGCAAGCCGGCCGGCGGCCCCCGGGTCGTCCACCGACGGCCGGCCGAGCGCGTCGCCGGGCTCCCGGCCGGCCGCGGCCAGCACGTGCAACCGGGCCAGCGCCTGGGCCGGCGCCCGTTCCCAGGTGCCGACCAGCCGACCGACCGCAGCGCCCACCCGCAGCGCGCCCTGCACGACCGGGTCGGACGACCCGGAACGGACCGTGTCCAGCGGCAGGTCGACACCGTCCAACGCGGCCGACGCGCGCGCACCGCGCAGCGCCGACTCGGCGCTGACCGCCTCCCCGCCACGGCGCAGCACCCGGTGCCGGAGCAGCCGGTCCACCGCGTCCCGGGCCGCCTCGGCGGCGTCGCCCACGCCGGGCAGGTCGAGCAGCGGCAGCAGCGGATCGGAAGACGCCATGGCCACGAGACGAAGCCTAGGCAGCGGGCCGGGACAGGCCCGGACCGGGGACCGCTCGGCGCGGCCCGGGCGCCGCTCGTCGCGGCTGCAACCCTGCCCAGATCACCCGACTTACCACTCGGCTAGCGCAGCGCCCGCGCAACTTGTCACGGCGCAGTCCCTGGGAGAAGGGTCCGAGGCGCCCACAACCCGCGAGAACGCCACCGCGGGTCAGTTTCCAGGGAGGCCCGTATGGCCAACACCACAGACAACGCCCCCGGCGTGGACATCGGCACCGCCGACCACCAGCCGGTCGCCCCGGCGGTCACCGGACCGGCGTCCTTCGCCGACCCCGGTCCGCTCGGCCTGGGCGCGTTCGCCATGACCACGTTCGTGCTGAGCTGCGTGAACGCCGGCATACTCAAACTAGGCGTGGGCTCGATCGTGCTGTCGCTGGCGCTGTTCTACGGCGGGGGCGCCCAGCTCCTGGCCGGCATGTGGGAGTTCCGCAAGAACAACACGTTCGGCGCGCTGGCGTTCACCTCCTACGGCGCGTTCTGGCTGTCGTACTGGGGGCTGAGCAAGTTCTTCGTGCCCGAGCAGGGCACCTCGGCCGGCGACGCCGGGAATGCCGTTGGCGTGTTCCTGATCGCCTGGTTCATCTTCACCGCGTACATGACCGTGGCCGCGCTTCGGGTCAGCGGCGCGGTCACTTCCGTGTTCGTGCTGCTGACCATCACCTACCTGGTCCTGGCGATCGGCGAGTTCGCCACCAGCACCGGCGTCACCAAGGTCGGCGGCGTGATCGGCATCCTCACCGCGCTGGCGGCCTGGTACACCTCCTTCGCCGGGGTCACGAACACGACCTGGCGCCGCACCGTTCTGCCCACCTGGCCGGCCCAGCAGTGAGAGGGTTGCCAGGTCTGGTCTGAATCCACCACGGCGAGAGCGGGAGGAGAGCATTGACCGACACACCGACCAGTGACGTCGCCCTGTCGAACCTGCTTCGGGAGAACCGACACTTCGATCCGCCCGCCGAGCTGGCCGCCTCGGCCAACCTCAAGGCTGACGCGTACGACGCGGCCTCGGCCGACCGCCTGGCCTTCTGGGAGCAGCAGGCCAGGCGGCTGACCTGGGCGACCCCCTGGGAGAAGACCCTCGAGTGGGAGCTGCCGTTCGCCAAGTGGTTCGTCGGCGGCACCCTCAACGCGGCCTACAACTGCGTCGACCGGCACGTTGAGGCCGGCCGGGGCGACAAGGTCGCGTACTACTGGGAGGGCG
>DASULA010000065.1:0-7279 GCA_036278435.1 Mycobacteriales bacterium
CAGTCCGGCTGTCTAACCGGCGGTTCCTGTCCGCGCTGACCGACTCCGCAGGCATCGCGGAGGAACACCGGTCGGCGTTCTTCGTCGGCCTGGACAAGCTCGACAAGCTCGGGTGGGAAGGGGTCCGCGCCGAGTTGGCCAACAAGGGCCTACCGACCGGATCGGTGGATGCCGCGCTCGGACGCATCGAGAAGATGCAGCGGCTGCCCGCCCACCTGGTCACCGATGCAGTGGCCGACGAGGTACCCGCCCTCGCCGACGCGGTACTCGCGGACCTGGCCGCCACCATCGACTGCCTGAAGGCACTGGCGCACAGGAACGGCGTGCGTTGGGAGTTCGATCCGACCCTCGTTCGCGGTATGGGCTATTACACAGGGCAGATCTTCGAGGTGGCGCACCCCCGTTCCACTTCGTCAATCGCTGGTGGTGGCCGGTACGACAAGCTGATCGGTCGGTCCCTGGGACGCGACGTACCGGCCTGCGGATTCAGTATTGGCTTCGAGCGGATTGTCGAACTTCTCGACGCCGCCCCACGCCTGGGCGCCCTGGCCGTGCTGATCGACCGCGACGTGGTCCTCCGTGACGCACTCGCCCTCGCCGCCGAACACCGCTCCGGCGGTCGCCCGGTCTCCGTGGTACGGCGCGGCGGCAAGCTCGGCACCCAACTGGGCCGCCTGGCCGACTCGGGGGTCACTTCCTTCGCCTACCTGCGCGATGGCTGGAAACTCGGCGACCCCGTCGAGGAACGCACTCTTGGCACCACGGCGACGTAGGGCGCTCGGCATGCTCAGCCGGGGCGTTCGGCGGCGACCAGGGCGTCGCGGTAGGCCCGGCACACCGTGCGCAGCGCCGCCTCGGCATCCTGCCCGGCCGCGGTGGCCTCGCGCACCAGGTCGAACAGCCGGGCGCCCAGCTCGGCGGAGCCCCCGGCACCGGTACCCGCCGACGGCGGGCGGTCGGGCAGGCCGGCCCGGGCCGCCCGACGTTGCAGCGCGGCGGCCAGGGCGAGCGCCGGCAGCGCCATCGGTACCCCCTCGGTGACCGAGGTGCGGCCCTTCTCCGCGCGCTTGATCCGCTCCCAGTTGGCGTGCAGTTCCTCCGGCCCGGACACCGGCACACCGTCGAACACGTGCGGGTGCCGCCGCACCAGTTTGCCCACCAGGTCACCGGCCACGTCGTCCACCGACCACGGCGCCTCCGGGGGCGCGGCCTCCTCGGCCAGCCGGGCGTGGAAGAGCACCTGGAGCAGCACGTCGCCCAGTTCCTCGCGCAGCGCGACCGGGTCGCCGTCCTCCAGCGCGTCGTAGGCCTCGTAGGCCTCCTCCAGCAGGTAGGGCATCAGGGTGCGGTGGGTCTGGGCGGCGTCCCACGGGCATCCGCCGGGAGAACGCAGCCGGTCCATGGTGGCCACCGCGTCGAGCAGCCGGGCACCGGGCGGATCCCACGAGCCGTACACCACCTCCAGTTCCCCGCCCGCATGGTCGGGGTGCCCGCCGGTCAGCAGCTCGACCAGCGCTCGGGCGAACCCCGGGTCACCGTCGGGCCCGGACAGCCACACCGCCACCCCCACACCACGGGCCCGGTCCCGGAACGCCGCGGCCAGTTCCCGGTTGCCCTCGGCGGCCAGCCTGGCCACCGGCAGGCCGCTGGCCCGCACCGCGCGGGCCTGCGCCGAGTCCGGATCGGCCGCGTACACCGGGCCGGAATGCAGCGCCTGCCAACCCTGCCAGGACAGCAGCCCGGCCGGCAGCCGGGGCGAGGTCTGAACCAGCAGCAACCGGTCGGCGATCACACCCATCTAGTTCGACGGGGGCGTGCCGGCGTCGCCCTGGCCACCGGCCCCGGGCGCGGCCTGGGGCTGCGGCGCGGCGGGCGCGGGCAGCTTCACCTGCGGATGGGGCAGGTCGGCCACCTGGTTCTTGGTGTAGTCCCAGGCGCCGTAGCGGGGATTGATCCGCACCCTGACCTGCTTGGCCACCTTGGCCAGGTACGGCGCCGCGGCGTTCTCCGCCGCCGACAGGCTGGCCGACTGGAGCTGCGCGCGCACCTGCTCGAACGAAAGCACGTCCCGCCGCACCAGTTGGACCACGGCGAACTGGTCCGGCTGACCGGCCGCGCCGGCCTGGTCGAACACGACCGAGTGACCCGGCCGCACCGCGTTCAGCTTCACCAGCAGCTCCGGCGGGGTGTTCACCGCACTGATCTGCTGCGGGCTGGGCGTGGTCCCGCTGCCGGGATGGCTCCGAGCCAGGTCGGCGAAGCTGGTCGGGTCGTCTTCGAGTTGGCCGCGCAGCGACTCGGCGGTGGCCTGGTCGGTCGTCTGGATCACGCCCAGGGTCATGGTGGTGTACTGGGGGAGGTTGGTCTGGTAGGCCGCGCGCAGCTCGCTGTCGCTGGCCCGGTGGGCGCCGTTGGCGTACCCGATCTCGGCCAGCAGCACCTCGTCCCGGATCACCTGCTCGCCGGCCCGCTCGGTCAGGCCGTTGCGGGCGAACAGGGCACGCGCCTGGTCCTTCCCACCGGCCTGGGCGATCAGCAGCGCGAGTTGCTCGTCGACGTCGACGGTGCGAATCGCCACGTGCAGCCGGTCGGCCGCCTGCCCGATCAGCAGGTGCTGCACCTGGGTGTCCAACACCACCCGTCGGTAGGTCGCCAGGTCGCCGCCCAGGCTGCCGTCCACCGCCTTCTTGATCTGCGAGTCGGCCAGGCCCTGGTTCACCGCCTGGCTGAGGTCGTGGTCGCTGATCCGGTGCGCGCCGACATAGGCCGCGGCGCCCAGCTTGCTCTGGCAGCCCAGGGACACCGCGGCGACGGCGACCAGGGCGGTGGTCACCGCGACGCGGCGACGCAACGGGTGATGCGCGGTACTGCGACTCACGGGTGTCCTCTTCCGCTCCGGGACAGGCCAGACACGATCTGTTCGAGGTCCTCGCCGGAATGGGTTCCCGGCTTCGGAGCCGTGGTGGGAAGGCCTGCGCACTGTGCTGCCCTTCGTACTCGCTCGTCCAGGTTCTCACGGCGGTGGTTCAGGTGGCCGCCGCGGGTGTTGGCGGTGGGCCCAGCACCTGGCCGAGCAGGTCGGCCAGCCAGTCGAGCAACGCGGTGTCACGCATCGGCTCGCCCGGCCGGCCCGGCCGGTGCACCGAGATGGTGTCGACCGCATTCTTGTACACGCTGCGCGGGTAGAGGCGCTGCATGCGCAGTTCCTGCGACTCCCGAAGCCGCACCGGTGAGAGTCGGATCGCCTGCCCCTGCATGGAGATCTCGGCGATGCCGTACCGGCGGGCCAACGCGCGGAACCGAGCCACCGCGAGCAGGTTCCCGACCGGCTCGGAAGGCGGTCCGTAGCGGTCGGTCAGTTCGGCCCGCACCGCCTCCACACCGGCCTCGTCGGCTACCGCGGCCAGCTTGCGGTAGGCCTCCAACCGCAGCCGCTCGCCGGGCAGGTAGCTGTGCGGGATGTGCGCGTCCACCGGCAGGTCGACCTTGATGTCGGCCGGCTCGGTGTCCTGCTCACCCTTGAACTCCGCGACCGCCTCCCCCACCATCCGCACGTACAGGTCGAACCCCACCCCGGCGATGTGCCCGGACTGCTCGCCGCCGAGCAGGTTGCCCGCGCCGCGGATCTCCAGGTCCTTCATGGCCACCGCCATACCGGCCCCCAGGTCGGTGTGCTGGGCGATGGTGGCCAGCCGGTCGTGGGCGGTCTCGGTCATCGGCCGTTCCGGCGGGTAGAGGAAGTACCCGTAGGCGCGCTCCCGGCCCCGCAACTGGTGCAACTGGGACAGGCCAAACAGGTCCGCGCGCTCCACCACCAGCGTGTTGGCGTTGGCGATGTCAATGCCGTTCTCCACGATCGTGGTGCACACCAGCACGTCGAACCGCTTCTCCCAGAAGTCGACCACGACCTGTTCGAGCCGGTGTTCGTTCATCTGCCCGTGCGCGACCGCGATCCGCGCCTCGGGCACCAGTTCGGACAGCCGGCGGGCCGCCCGTTCGATGCTCTCGACCCGGTTGTGGATGTAGAAGACCTGGCCCTCGCGGAGCAGTTCGCGGCGGATCGCGGCACTGATCTGCCGGTCGTCGTAGGGACCGACGAAGGTGAGCACCGGGTGCCGTTCCTCTGGCGGGGTGAGGATGGTGGACATCTCCCGGATGCCGGTCAGCGACATCTCCAGGGTGCGCGGGATCGGAGTCGCCGACATGGTCAGCACGTCCACCGCGGTCCGCAACTGCTTGAGGTGCTCCTTGTGTTCGACGCCGAAGCGCTGCTCCTCGTCCACCACCACCAGACCAAGGTTTTTGAACCGGGTCTCGGCCGACAGCAGCCGGTGGGTGCCGATCACCACGTCCACCGAGCCGTCGGCCATGCCGCGCTGCACCTCGGCGGCATTCCGGTCGGTCTGGAACCGGGACAGCGGCCTGACCACCACCGGGAAGTTCGCGTACCGCTCGGAGAAGGTGGACATGTGCTGCTGGACCAGCAGCGTGGTCGGCACCAGCACGGCGACCTGCTTGCCGTCCTGCACCGCCTTGAACGCGGCCCGAACCGCGATCTCGGTCTTGCCGTAGCCGACGTCGCCGCAGACCACCCGGTCCATCGGCAGCGGGCGTTCCATGTCGGCCTTCACCTCGTTGATCGCGCCGAGCTGGTCGGGCGTCTCGACGTAGGCGAACGCGTCCTCCAGTTCCCGCTGCCACGGGGTGTCCGGGCCGAACGCGTAGCCGGGGCTGGCCATCCGGGCCGAGTAGAGCCGGATCAGCTCGCCGGCGATCTGCCTGACCGCCTTGCGGGCCCGGCCCTTGGTCTTGGCCCAGTCGGCGCCGCCCAGCCGGTTCAGGCTGGGCTGCTCGCCGCCCACGTACCGGGTGATCTGGTCGAGCTGGTCGGTCGGCACGAACAGCCGGTCGCCGGGCTGGCCGCGCCGGGCCGGGGCGTACTCCAGGATCAGGTACTCCCGCTCGCCGCCGTTCACCGTGCGACGCACCATTTCCAGGTAGCGGCCCACCCCGTGCTGCTCGTGCACCACGTAGTCGCCGGCGTGCAGTTGCACCGGGTCGATCTGGTTGCGCCGCCGCGAGGGCATCCGACGCATGTCCTTGGTGGACTGTCCACGCTGGCCGAGCAGGTCGGCCTCGGTGAGCAGCGCCAGCCGCAGCGGCGCGCTGACGAATCCGGTGTCGAGCCGGCCGGTGGTCACGGTGACCACCCCGTCGGGCGGCGCCGTCGGCACGCCGGGCACGGCGCTGACCGGCAGTTCGTCGGCCGAGAGCACCTCGGCGGCCCGCTGGGCCGGGCCGTGCCCGTCGAAGACCAGGCAGACCCGCCAGCCGGTCCGGGTCCAGCCACGGATGTCGGTGACCGCGCGCTCGGTCTCACCGCGGTACGCCTCGGCCGCCCGCGCGTCGACCACCAGCGCGGTCTCCTCGGTCCCGGACCCGGCGTCGACGTCCGGGTCGGCGGTGAACGGGGAGAGGGTCCACCACGGCTGGCCCAGCTCGGCGGCGGTGGCGCGTACCTGCGCGATCGACCGGTAGGCCGCCGCGCCCAGGTCGATCGGGGCGGTGCCGCCGCCCGCCGCGCCGGCCCAGGACGCGGCCAGGAACTCCTCGGAGGTGCGGACCAGTTCGGCGGCCCGGGTGCGTACCCGCTCGGGGTCGCAGACCAGCACCCGGGTGCCGGCCGGCATCTCGTGCGGCAGCAGCCGCAGCCCGTCGACCAGTACCGGGGCCAGCGCCTCCATTCCCTCCACCGGGATGCCGTCGGCGAGGCGCTCGAACATCTCGCCGAGGTCGGCCCGCCCGGCCGTCCCGTGCTCCACGGCCAGGGCCTTGGCCCGCTGCCGCACCGCCGGGGTGAGCAACAGCTCCCGGCACGGCGGCGCCCACAGCCCGTGTTCGGCCGCCTCCAGCGACCGCTGGTCGGCGACCTTGAAGTACCGGATCTCCTCGACCGTGTCGCCGAAGAACTCCACCCGCACCGGGTGTTCCTCGGTGGGCGGGAAGACGTCCAGCAGGCCGCCACGGACGGCGAACTCACCGCGGTTGGTGACCAGTTCCACCCGGGCGTAGGCCAGGTCGGCGAGTTGTTCGACCACCCGGTCCAGTTCGGCGTCCTCACCCTGGGCCAGGCTGACTGGCACCAGCTCACCCAGGCCGGGCACCTGCGGTTGCAGCACGCTGCGTACCGGTGCGACCACCACCCGGACCGGACCGGTGGTCTCGTCGTCGGGGCTGGGATGGGCCAGCCGGCGCAGCACCGCCAGCCGGCGTCCCACCGTGTCGGCCCGAGGTGAGAGCCGCTCGTGCGGCAACGTCTCCCAGGACGGGTAGAACACCACTGAATCGGATGGAAGCAGGCACTGGAGGGCGGCCACCAGGTCCTCGCCCTCGCGTGTGGTCGCGGTCACCGCCAGCAGTGGCCGGCCGGCACCGCCGCGATCGTCGTCGGCGGCCAGCGCGGCGGCCAGGAACGGCCGCAGCCCGGGCGGCCCGGACACGTCCAACGCGGTCGCCCCGGTGGCCTTCGCCGCGCGGGCGAGGGTGGGATCGGAAAGAACGGTGGAAAGCAGTCCGGCGAGCGTCATGGTCCCTGATCTGTAGCGGAGACAGCACACGAACCCCCGGGCCGGCGACAGGCGGGGGGTACCGCCCAGCGTACGCCCCACCCCTCGCCCCGCATCCGCCCGTAACCGGTGCACCCCGCGCGTGGCCAGCGGTCAGTCGGCGTCCTCGGCGTCGTCCGGAGCGGCGTGGTTGGGCACGCCCGGGGTCGGGTCGCGGGACAGGTCGATCAAGGGCCGGGGGCCGGCATCGTCGGGCGCCGCGTGCCTCGGTCCACTGTTCGGTCCACTCTCCGGCCCACCGGACGACCCGCCCGCTACCGGATCCGGGGGCTGCTCGGCCGGCCGCGCGGCGTGTTGGGGCGCGGACGGTGTGCCCGCGTCGGCTGGCGTGGAATCGTCGTCGGGACGCACGCGTCCTCCTCGTGTCGGTCGGCCCGGTTCCGCGGCGGGCCCGCCGCGGGCACCGCCGGACCGTAGCAGCCTGGCAGTCGGCAGGCTCGCCGGTCCACGGCGGACCACCCGCTCACGCGACCGGCGGGTGGTGTCCCGCACCACGATTTTTCGGTCCAGGTCCGATGAGTAGCCCTGTGTCAAGGTGCCTGTTGTTGATCTTGCAGGAGACGCTGGAGGGCTCGGTGTCGGGTGGGGTCGTAGGCGGTGTGGTCTTGCCAGCAGTGCCAGATCACGAACAGCCAGGCGCGGGCGAGGATGCG
>DASULA010000066.1:0-3247 GCA_036278435.1 Mycobacteriales bacterium
GCTGCTGTCACCGGCGTCGCTGTCGCGTTGTCGCCGCACTGGTCGACGTCGGCCAGCAACCAGCCGACCGGGCCGGCGGGAGTTCGGCCAGGCCGACCACGGCGGCCGGCCACCGGGCCGGGGAGCTCGACCACACCGGCCGGACCGCGGCCGCAGCCGCCGGGAGTTCGGCCAGGCCGGCCGGGCCGTCACCGGCGTCGCTGTCGCGTTGTCGTCGTGTTGGTCGGCGTCGACCAGCAACCAGCGGACCGGCATGGCCGGGAGCTCGACCAGGCTGGCCGGCACGACCAGGCCGGCCACGGCGGCCGGCCGGACCGGGCCGGGAGCTCGACCACACCGGCCGGAGCGCGGCCGCGGGAGTTCGGCCAGGCCGACCGGCCCGACCGGGGCGTCACCGGTGCCGCTGTCGTCGTGCTGGTCGGGGTCGGGCAGCAGCAACCGCGCTGTTACTGGACGGGCTTACCGGTGGACTGCGGTACGGGTCGGCAGGTCTGGCAGTAGCCGGCAGAGATGATGATCGGTCCGAACGCGAACAGGCCGGCACCGGGCTGGCCGGCCAGGGTGGGCGGAAGCCTGCGGGCGGTGATGTTCAGCGGTGGCGCCCACCGGCGGCAGTGGTCGCACCGGTGCTTCTCACGGCCGGTCAACCGGGCGCCGGCGGCGTCCATGCACGGGCCGCAGCGGATCCGGCCGGGTGCCCACGGTGCCCACCAGCACGGGGCCGGGGTGAACCGTAGGTGCGGGCAGAGGGTGAGCCGTCCCGTCCCGGCCGCGGTGGTGAGCCGGTCGAAGACAGCCAGTTCGGCCGGGGTGGGTTTGGCGTTCCGGTACAAGTCGGTCCCGGGATCTGCGGCCTTGGCCGTGAAGATGCGGTCGGCGTCGGCGTTGGCCGCGGCGATCTGGTCGAGCAGCGATGTCAGTGCGGGATCGGTGGCCTTCACCTGTCCTGCCCTTCGGTGGTGGTGAGGGTGTCGAGGGTGCCGCCGGCCGGGTGGAGTTGGCACGCGGTCGTGTGTACGGCCGGGCCGTCAACGGGCGACGTCGACCCGCAGAACCGGCAAGTGGACACGGCACCGCTGTTACTGTCCGTGACGTTCGTGGGTGGGTTGGCGCCTTCATTCGCGCCATTGGCGCCATTGGCGCCTAGAACATTTCCTAGGCGGGAATGGCGCGAATGGCGCGAATGGCGGCCACCGTCGTCACTGTCTGTAGTCGACGGGTCCAGGGTCCACACCGCTCCCTGGCCGTACCCGCGGCGCACGGAGGACACCCGGGCGCGGGCGCGCGCCCGCTGCAAGGTGCGCTCGGCGATCCCGTCGGACCGGGCGGCCTTGAGTACCTGATTGGCCGGGGCTTCGCCGTTGTGGTCGGTGAGGTAGCCGACCAGCCATTCAGCCGCGTCGCGCTGCTCGGCTGGTGCGATCGGGTCGGCCTGGTCGGCCAGGATGTCGCGGACGTCGCGGTCGGTCTCGCCGAGCATCCGAAGTAGACCGACCCCGGTGTCTCCCTCGGGTGTTTCCACCGTGGCCGCAGCGATCTTGTACCGCAGCGACGGACGGTCCTCCCCGAGGTTGTTCTTGGCCGGGGAGATCACGCACGACCCGTCGTCGGCGTCGGGGTCGCGTGCCACCACCAGCGCGGCGCGGATCACCTCGCCGAACGCCGACGACCCGGTGATCAGCGACAGCGGCTCCGCACCGGCCGTCGCCTTGCGGAAGTGCGCCAGGCCGACCACGGTGCACCCCGAGGTGTCGGCCAGCGACGCCAGCGGCTCCAACAACGCCGACCGAACCTCGTTGTTGCGGTGCGCGTCGACCCCGCCGCCGAGCGTGGACATCATCGGATCCAGCGCCAGCATTCCCGCGTCCTGCTCGGCGATGAGTTTGGATAGTTCCCGGTGGTCAGCGGAGATCGTCAGCGAGGTGACCGCATCCTGTTCCATCGCGTCGACCCGGAACACCCGGGTCAGATCGGCGCCGGCTGCGACCAGCCGCGGCACGATCGTGTGTTCCCACGAATCCTCGGTAGCCGCGTAGATCACCGCCCGCGGCGACCCCTTGCACACCCCGGGCAGGGCGCCGCGGGTGATCTGCGCGGTAAGCCACACCAGCGTCAGGCTCTTACCGATGCCCGGGCGCCCGGCGATGAGGGTGACCATGCCGGCCGGGATCCGGCCATCCCACAGCCACCGGACCGGGCGCATGGTGATGTCCGACGCGGCGGTGAGCCGTAGGCGCCGCGCTGGTGCGCTCTCCGCGGCGGGAACCACCGCAGCGGCCATCTGGTCGGCGGCATCACTCATCGGGCGGTCCCCGTTCGTGGTTGGCTGGCTCCGGCGTTCAGCCCGGAGGTGATGGACCGGTCGGACTCCCGCGTATCCAGGCCGACCGACTCGGCGGCCTGCCGTAGCGCGGTGGCCCCGGCGGCCCGGTCGAGCAGTCCGGCGCCGACGAGCTGGCCGAGTGCGAACGCCGCGCGGTTCAGCGACTGGTTGCGATGGCCGACGGTGGCGCCCATCACCCGGTCCAGTTCACCGGCGACCGCCCGGCGCAGGTAGTTCGTGCTGCCCGGGGTGACCGGCCGGCCAGCCGGCCGCGGTGCCGGTGCGGGCCGGGGCGGTTCCAGCCGGGCAAGGATCCACGTCGGGACCGGTGGCAGCGCGGCGAGGTCTGGCACGTCACGCCACCGGTACGACCCGTCCGGCCGGGTGCTCGGTGGTGCGACGACGAACCCGCCGCGGCCGCGGGTGTCGATGCTCGGGCCGAGCTCCTTTGCCGAGTTCCGCAGCGGCCGGTCCGGCCGCGCCCGGTACCACAAGTGGCACCCACCCGACGGGGTCGACACGGTGAGGGTGCGCGGCGTGTCGACGTGCACGGCCAGCAGTTCCCGCCACTGGCGAACACCGCCCGGCCCATCCAGGTCAACCACGGCCAACCCGGACGGCCCGGTCGCCACGGCCACGTTCGCCCCATGGTGGGCCGCCCACCGGGCACCGGTCCGCTCCGGATCGCATGACGCATCCAGCAACCCGTGACACAGATCGTGCCCGCACCGCTGCGGACCGGGACACCGCGGCTCGACCCGGCACGCCTCGCACGCACCAAGCGGCACCTTGCCCCCGGGACGGATCGGGAACACCCACAGACCCGAACCCGCCAGGCTCACCGCGGCGTCGGCCACGACCCGGCCGAACAGTCCGGCGGCCGCGCTACGCTGACCATGAGACAGCGCGGGCGCGGTGTTCTCG
>DASULA010000067.1:0-16100 GCA_036278435.1 Mycobacteriales bacterium
CCGCCACCACCAGGGCGACCAGGCAGGCCAGCCCCGGCGTCCAGGCGTACCGCTGGTAGGCCAGCAGCGCCCGCACCCCGCGCGGGTCGGGCCGGGTGTCGGCTGGCCCGTGCTCGTACTCGCCGACGACCGGTAGGTCCGAACGCGGGATGAACACCCGGGCGGCCAGTTGGTACCGGTCGGCCGCCGGCTTGGCCCCGGCCGAGAACAGCGTGCCCAGCCGGTGCCAGCACTGGGCGAGGTAGTCGCCGGGCTGCTCCAGGATGGCCTGCCGGGCGAACCGGCCGGCCAGCGCGTTCCGGCGGGTCATCGGCCCACGCGCCCGCTGAGCCGGCGAGTTCGGGTTGAACACGTAGAAGCTCTCCCGGTGCCGGCTACCCCGCGGCGCGGCCGGGCACAGCGCGCGCACGGTCGGATCCAGGTCGTCCAGCCGGCCGCAGTCGACGAACTGCGACACCCGCCCGTACAGGAACAGCCCGCCGCTGGCCGAGGTGCCCCAGTGCCGGTAGTCGTGGTGGTACCAGGTCGCGTACGCCCCCACCGGCAGGGCCGCGGCGACCAGCAGCAGGCCGACGCGCAGCACGCCGGCCCGGCGGGCCAGCAGCAGCACCAGCGCCACCGCGACCAGCGGCAGCCCGGTGCTGCGGGTCACCGCGGCCAGCCCGAGCAGCAGCCCACCCAGTCCGACCGCAAGCGGGCCCGGCCGGGCCGGCCGCCACAGCAGCAGCGCGAAGGCGGCCACGATCAGCGGGGTGAACACGGCCTCGGACAGCAGCATCTGCTCGGCCGAGACCAGGTAGGCATCGGCCAGCACCGGCACCACCGCCAGGGTGGCCGCCCACCGGGGCACCCCGTACCGCAGCAACACCGCGTACACGGCCACGCCCACGCCCAGCCCGAGCACGTGCTGCACCGCGGTGACCAGTGCCAGGCTGTGCGCCACCCGCAGCGGCAGCAGCACAAGCAGGGGGTACCCGGACGGCCGCCACAGGCCGGGTACCGGGTGCACGGCCGCGGCCAGGTAGGAGAACGAGTCGCCGGAGAACCACGTCGCCGGCGGTAATGACAACCAGACCAGGGCGCGCAGCGCGGTCGCCGCTACCAGCAAAAGAACGAGCGGCTGGTGCCGGAAAAGAAATGTGAGACGCCACAGCGGCGGGCGCCCCGTGCGGGAATCCGTCATTGTTCCCCTCACCCTGTCCACTGGCGACTCTAGACGAGGTCCGGTGCCGGCCCAGGAACGCTCGGCGCGCCGGAAGCGGTGAATCATGCCACCATTCGGGTGGCCGGGTTCGCACTGTTGCCACGCGCCGTGAGCGAATGCGTTCGGGGGGATTTTTCGGTATGGCGGACAATGCCGTGTCCACCGTGGTTGTCGGGGCCGGTCCGGCCGGCCTCACCGCCGCGTACGAACTGGCCAAGGACGGAGCGCCGGTCACGGTCTTCGAGGCCGACGACGTGGTCGGTGGCATCAGCCGCACGGTTCAGTGGGATGGCTGGCGGTTCGACATCGGCGGGCACCGGTTCTTCACGAAGGTGCCGCGGGTCGAGCAACTGTGGCACGAGATCCTGGATGCCGACGAGTTCCTACTCCGTCCCAGAATGAGCCGGATCTACTACCGCGGCCGGCTCTTCGACTACCCGCTGAAGGTGGGCAACGCGCTACGCAACCTGGGACCGTTCGAGGCGCTGCGCTGCGTCACCTCCTACGGCTGGGCCAGAATCCGTCCGCCGCGCGACCAGTCACACTTCGAGGGATGGGTGGCCGCCCGGTTCGGTAACCGGCTGTACTCGATATTCTTCAAGACCTACACCGAGAAGGTATGGGGAGTGCCGGCCACCGCGATCACCGCGGACTGGGCGGCCCAGCGCATCAAGAACATGTCACTGTTCAACGCGATAAAGAATGCGATTACCCCGAACCGGGACCAGCGGGAGATCACCAGTCTGATCGAGCGGTTCCAGTACCCGAAGTTCGGGCCGGGCATGATGTGGGAGCGGGCCACCGAGCGCGTCCGGCGGCTCGGCGGCACGGTCCGGCTGGACTCCCGGGTGTCGGCGGTGCATCGGGAGGCCGACCGAGCGGTCGCGGTGAGCGTGACCCGGGCCGGTCACACCGAACGGCACCCGGCCGAGCACGTGGTCTCCTCTATGCCGCTGTCGGACCTGGTGCGGGCCATGGACCCGCCGGCCCCGGCGCGGGTCCGGGCCGCCGCGGACGGGCTACGTTACCGGGACTTCCTCACCGTCGCCCTGGTGGTGCCCGAGGCGTCGGGGTTCCCGGACAACTGGATCTACATCCACGACCCGGCCGCGCGGGTCGGCCGGATCCAGAACTTCGGCTCATGGTCGCCGTACCTGGTCAAGGACGGCCGCACCTGCCTGGGGTTGGAGTACTTCGTCAGCGAGGGCGACGCGCTGTGGGAGGCCTACGACGACGACCTGGTCGCGCTGGCCACCGGCGAGCTGGAGGGCCTGGGCCTGGTCGGGCCGGGCGTGGTCCAGGCCGGTCACGTGGTCCGGATGCCCAAGGCGTACCCGGTGTACGACGCGGACTACCGGGCGAACGTGGCGACCATCCGCGGCTGGCTGGAGCGGCATGCCCGCAACGTGCACCCGGTCGGCCGCAACGGCATGCACCGGTACAACAACCAGGACCACTCGATGATCACCGCGATGCTGGTGGCCCGGAACATCCTGGACGGCACCACGCACGACGTGTGGTCGGTCAACGTCGAGCAGGACTACCACGAACAGGATCACCACGAACAGGATCACCACGAACACGACCACCACGAACACGACCACCACGAGCGCAGGACCGCGGAACGACAGGCGTCCGGCACGGGTCGCGCCGCCCCGGTCCTCCCCCGCCGAGAAGATCCCCGCTGACAGCCTCTCGCGAGCAGACCGCCCTCGGGCGGGTCGGGCGACTGGCCAGACCTGACCGTCCGGCGACCCGCGACGCCCGCGCCAGCAGACCCGCCGGACACACCCCGCCGCCGCCTTTGACCTGCGCCGGATGTGGAGCAGGTCAAAGGCGGGCGGGGAGTGCCTCCGGGGCGTGCCCGACGACCGCCGCCGCGACCGATCGTCTACGGCTACGTGAGGTGTCTGCGGGGGCGTGCCGGACGAGCCGGACCACGACACCGCGGCCACAGGACCACGACACGACCACCGAACTAGGTCGGAAGGGGTGCGAAGCCGGGCATCGGGTAGGCCGACACCAGGTCACGGACCTCGCCGGCGATGCGGGTCAAAGCGGTTTCGTCGTCGCGGGTGGCCGCGTCCACGGCCTGGTCGATCCAGGCCGCGATCCGGGCCATCTCGGCGGTGCCCAAGCCGCGGGTGGTGACCGCCGGGGTGCCCAGCCGGATGCCCGAGGGGTCCCAGGGCCGGCGCGGGTCGAACGGGACGGTGTTGAAGTTCAGCTCGATCCCGGCCCGGTCCAGCGCCTTGGCGGCCGGCTTGCCGCCGATGCCCCGGCTGGTCAGGTCGATCAGGATGAGATGGTTGTCGGTACCGCCGGACACCAGGTCGAACCCCCGCTCGACCAGCCCCTCGGCCAGCGCGCGGGCGTTGGCCACCACCCGGTGGGCGTAGTCGGCGAACTCCGGCTGCGCGGCCTCGTGTAGCGCCACCGCGATCGCCGCGGTGGTGTGGTTGTGCGGCCCGCCCTGCAACCCGGGGAAGACCGCCTTGTCCAGCGCGGTGGCGTGCTCGGCGTCGCACATCAGCATGGCCCCGCGCGGCCCGCGCAGCGTCTTGTGGGTGGTGGTGGAGATCACCCCGGCGTGCCCGACCGGCGACGGGTGCGCCCCGCCGACGACCAGCCCGGCGATGTGCGCGATGTCGGCCACCAGCACCGCGCCGGCCTCCCGGGCGATCTCACCGAACGCGGTGAAGTCGATGGTGCGCGGGATCGCGGTGCCGCCGCAGAAGATCAGCTTCGGCCGCTCGGCCAGGGCCAGGTCGCGCACCTGGTCCAGGTCCACCCGGCCGGTCTCCTTGCCCACCCCGTAGTGCACCGGCCGGAACCACTTCCCGGTCGCCGACACCGGCGACCCGTGGGTCAGGTGGCCACCGGAGGCCAGGTCCATAGACAGAATGGTGTCGCCCGGACTACAGAACGCCAGGTAGACCGCCAGGTTCGCCGGAGAGCCGGAGTACGGCTGGACGTTCGCGTGGTCCACCCCGAACAGCGCCTCGGCCCGCTGCCGGGCCACCGTCTCGACCTGGTCGATGACCTGCTGGCCCTCGTAGTACCGCCTGCCCGGGTAACCCTCGGAGTACTTGTTGGTCAGCACCGTGCCGGTGGCCTCCAGCACCGCGGCGGACACGTAGTTCTCTGACGGGATCAGCCGCACCACGTCGAACTGCCGCCGGCCCTCGGCCGCGACCAGTTCGGCGATCCGCGGGTCGATCTGACTCAGTGCCGGCAGGGACTGGCTCATCTGGACCTCCTGGCTCCTCGCGATGCCGGCACCCAGGCGCACGGTGCGTGCCTTCGAAGTCGCTTCCCGGTGGTTGATTCCACCCGAACACGCCAGTCGCGACAGGCGCGATGCTATCGGGCGACGGCCGGGGACGCCGCCGCCGGTTCGCCAGCGGGCCGGGCGCCCGCGCGAGTACGCCGGGTGAGCAGCGTGCACAGCATGGCGCCGACCAGCAGCGCGACCACCGGGAGCACCAGGGTGACGTGCAGCGCGTCGACGAACCCGTGGGTGAACACCGCCCGGGCGGCGTGCTGGATCTGGTCGGCCACGCCCGGCGGGGTACCGGCCGGCACCCGCACCTGCCCACCGCTCTGGTCGGCGCCCAGTTGCAGGCCCTGCGAGGCGGCGTCGGCGAAGCCGCGTACGAACGGCCCGCGGGCCGGTACCGGAAGACCACCGGCCCGCTGCTGGGCCTGGTCGACGAACGCACCGACCAGTTGGTTCTGCAACAGCGCCCCCACCGCCGCGATGGAGATCACCGAGCCCAACTGCCGGGTGGTGTTCATCAGCCCGGAGGCGGCGCCGGCCATCCGGGGATGCACGTTGCGCATCGCGATGGTGGCCATCGGGGCGAACGTGCAGCCCATGCCCAGCCCCATCAGCAGCAGCGGCGGAATCAGGGTCCACCGGGAGGTGTCCGTCCGGCTGATCACGGCGATCACCGACATTCCCATGGCGAACAGCACCAGGCCGGTGAACAGGACGTACCGGCCGCCGGTGCGGTCGCTCAGGCGCCCGGTCATCGGGGCCACCACGGCCGCCAACAACGACATCGGCGCCATGGTCAGCCCGGCGGCCAGCGCCGACATGCCCAGCACCGACTGGAGGTAGATGGTGAAGCTGAGCGACATGCCGATCAGACCCACCGACAGCATGACGCCGACCAGGTTGGCCAGGGCGAAGTCCCGGTCGGCGAACAGCCCGAACGGCATCAGCGGTTCGGCGGACTGCCGGGCCCGCTCGGCGAACCCGAACGCGACCAGCATCACCACGCCGACCACCAGCAGGACCGGGATGGACACGAACGACCAGACCTGCCCCCACCCGAACCGCTGTCCCTCCTCCAGTCCGAAGGTCAGGCAGAACAGCGCCACACTGATCAGCGCCACCCCGCGGATGTCGAACGAGTGCCGCCGGTTCGACCGCGCCTCGGCCGGGATGATCAGCGGGGCCAGCACGAGCACCAGCAGCCCGATCGGCAGGTTGATGAAGAACACCCACCGCCAGTCGAACGCGGTGACCAGCAGTCCGCCCAAGGTGGGCCCGGCGATGGTGGCCACTCCGGCCACCGAACTCCAGATGCCCAGCGCGGCACCGCGCCGTTCGGCCGGGAAAACCCCGATCAGGATGGACATGGTCTGCGGCATCAGCATGGCCGCGCCCAGGCCCTGGATCGCCCGCGCCCCGATCAACTCGGGGGCGTTCTGCGAGATCCCGCAGAGCACCGACGCGGCGGTGAACAGCGCCACGCCGCCGATGTAGAGGTTGCGCTTGCCCAGGATGTCGCCAAGTCGACCCGCGGTGATCAGCAGCACGGCCAGCACCAGGATGTAGGCGTTGATCACCCACAGCACCTCGTCGTAGCTGACCCGCAACTTGTCCATCATGTTCGGGATGGCGATGTTGACGATGGTCAGGTCGACCAGAGTCATGAAGAAGCCGAGGCACAGGGCGATCAGGATCGCCCACGGGTTGCCACGCAACCGCTTCATGGATCAGTCCCTTCGGTCAGTGGCGGATTGGTCCTGCTCCTGGTCTGGGTGCCGGCACTGCTCCGGATGTTCGTCCCGATGCTGATCAAGGCGCTGATCAAGGTGCTGGGCACCGTGCTGATCCTCGTCCGCGGACCAGGTGAGCCGACCGGAGTCCAGGTCGTCGACGATCGAGCGGGTCAGGTCGAGTTCGGCTCGGGTCAGCGCGAGCAGGTGCTCGACCTCCAGCAGCGACACCCGCGCCAGTCCCCGCTTCATCAGGCCGTCGTAGGTGGTCTGGTAGGCGGCCAGGTCGGCCTCCAGCAGCACGCCGCGCCGTCCGAGCAGCGCCGACACCTCGGCCGGGGGGAGCATGGACACGAACGACAGCGCGGCGCGGAACGAGGGGAACTCCGGCGTGATGTTGGACAGCAGATGGTGCAGCCGCCGGGTCGCGGCGTCCCGGCCCGCGTCGGTGATCGCGTAGACGGTGCGTTCGGGCCGGCGGCCCGACCGTGAGGTCTCGACCGGCTCGACCAGTTCGGCCTCGACCAGCCGGTCGACGGTGTGGTAGAGCGCGCCGTGGGTCATCCGGACCATCCGGTCGATGCCCTGCTTCTCGATCTCGCACCGGAGCTGGTAGGGGTGCATCGGCGACTGGCTGAGCAGCCGTAGCACGGTGAGCGCCAGTGGCGTCAGCGCACGCATCCCGTCCCCCGCGTTGTCCGCACCGAAATCAGTCCTTACAGATTAGTCTATGTGGATCATATTCGCACACCAGAACGTCCACCTGCCCCGTTCCACCCACCTGCCCCGTTCCACCCGGCCGTCCCGGCGACAGCGGCCGGCGTGGGCCGGCCCGGTCGGCATCGGCAAGAATGGTCCGGGAGAAGGAGGACGCAGGTGGATCATCCCGAGGTGCCGTCGCTGCTCAGCCAGGTGGAGGCCGCCGTGTCGGCCGCGCTGGACCGGGCCCTACCCGACCTGGCCGGCGCCGACCCGGTGGTGCGGCACTCCGACCGCGCGGACTTCCAGTCCAACGCCGCGCTGGCGCTGGCCAAACGTGCCCGCACCGCGCCGGCGGCACTGGCCAGCACGCTCGCCGGGGCGTTGGGCGAGGACACCGCCACGCCGGTCGCCGACGCCACCGTGGCGGGCCCGGGATTCGTCAACCTGTCGTTGGCCGACACCGCGCTGTGGAACCAGGTCGCCCGCCGGCTGGCCGACGGGCGCCTGGGCATGGGCTCGTCACAGCAGGGCCGGCGGACCGTGATCGACTACTCCGCGCCGAACATCGCCAAGGAGATGCACGTCGGCCACCTGCGCACCACGATCATCGGTGACTGTCTGGCCCGGGTGCTGGACTTCCTCGGCGCCGAGGTGATCCGACAGAACCATCTGGGCGACTGGGGCACCCAGTTCGGCATGCTCATCCAGTACCTGGACGAGCACCCCGACGTGGTCTGGCAGCACCACGACCTCGACGGGGACACGTCCACCATCTCCGCCCTGGATGGTCTCTACAGGACCGCGCAGGCCGCGTTCCAGGCCGACCCGGCCTTCGCCGACCGGGCCCGGGCCCGGGTGGTCGCCCTCCAGGCCGGTGACCCCGCGACGGTGGCCCGCTGGCGGGAGATCGTGGCCGAGTCCGAACGCGCGTTCCGCGCCATCTACGACCGGCTGGGGGTGCTGCTCACCAATGCCGACTCGGCTGGCGAGTCGTTCTACAACGACCGGCTCGCCGGAGTCGTCGACGAACTGACCGCCGCGGACATCGCGGTGGACTCCGACGGCGCGCTGGTCACCCTGTCCGAACAGGTCACCGGTCCAGACGGCAGCCCGGCCGCGCTGATCGTCCGCAAGACCGATGGCGGCTACGGCTACGACACCACCGACCTGGCCGCGATCCGCTACCGGGCGCGCGACCTGAAGGCCGATCGGATCCTGTACGTGGTGGATTCCCGGCAGGCGCTGCACTTCCGGCTGGTCTTCGAGGTGGCCCGCCGGGCCGGCTGGCTGGCCGACGGGGTCGAGGCGGCACACGTGGCGTTCGGCACCGTGCTCGGCCCGGACGGGCGGCCGTTCCGGACCCGGTCCGGTGGCACGGTCCGGCTCACCGACCTACTCGACGCCGCCGTGGACACCGCCCGGGCCGTGGTCGCGGACAAGTCCGCCGAGCGGGACGGGAAGCCCGACCCAGCCGAACTGGACCGGATCGCCGAACGGGCCGGCATCGGCGCGGTCAAGTACGCCGACCTGTCCACCTCGCGCACCAGAGACTACGTCTTCGACACCGACCGGATGGTGTCGCTGCACGGCAACACCGGCGTCTACCTCCAGTACGCCCACACCCGGATGCGTTCCATCCTGCGCAGGGCCGGCGGCGCGACCGCCGAGATTGACCCGGCCCAGCCGCTGCACCCGGCCGAGCGCGCCCTGGTGCTGCGCCTGGACGCGTTCGGCGACACCCTGGACGAGGTCGGTGACACCCTGGAACCGCACCGGCTGTGCGGGTACCTGTTCGAGTTGGCCAGGTCGTTCACCGACTTCTACGAGTCCTGCCCGGTGCTGACCGCACCCGGGACCACCCGAGCCAACCGGATCGCCCTGTGCCACCTGGCCGCCAGCACCCTGCGCCACGGTCTGGACCTGCTCGGCATCGCCGCCCCGGACCGCATGTGACCGACCCTGCGCGGACGCCGGGTCGGGTGGCGGCTGAGCGTGTCAAGACCGCCGCACGGCCAACGAACTCGGAGATCGCCCAGAGGCTCAGGGCAAGGAATCGGTCCGTTGGCACGTAACCGCCGACATTGTCGAGGCGGTGCGCGACAGCCGGCGGTGATCGTTATCGACGCCTCCGACATGGTGGAGGCGCTTGTTGGCAGCGATGCCTCCAGTCAGGTGAGATTCCAGCCCAGCACCTTCCCGTCCCCGCCGGGCAACCGCCGGTTACTGGTCGGGGTCGGGGCGGCGGCCGGAGCGGACCCAGCCGCTGACCGCGTCGCGCAGGCCACCGGCCGCGCCGGCCAGCCCGTCGCCCAGGCCGCGCAACGCCGCGACCAGCGGGTCGGCGGACACGTCGAATCCGTCCCGGTAGGACCGGGCGGCGGCCCTGGCCTCCTCGCCGATCGAGGCACCGGCGTCGTCGGCGCGGCGCGGATACTCCCCGCGCAGGATCCGGTCGTAGTCGCCCTCGCGCACCCACTTCGACAGTTCCGCGGCGCGCAGCACGCTGAACGGGTGGCTGCGCAGTTCCAGGTTGAGCAGTTTGAGCACGCTGTCCCGCAGGTCGCCGGTGGCCTGGTACTCCACCGCCTGATCCAGGAACGCGGCCACGTCCATGTCGGCCAGCCGCGCCCCGCCGGCCACCTTCATGTGCACCCGCAGGGCGGCGTCCAGGTCCTGGCCGGCCAGCAGCCCGGCCCGGTCCGCGGACAGCTCGGACTTGCGCTGCCACTCCTGCAACGCGGCCACGATCGCGCGCAGCGTCCATCCACCCAGCGGGAACCAGCCGAGCAGCATCGGCATCCGCACCAGGCTGAGCAGCATGGTCCGGTAGACCGCGTGCCCGGACCGGGCGTGCCCGAGTTCGTGGCCGAGAACGGTGCGCAGTTCCTCGTCGTCGAGCAGGTCGAGCAGACCGGAGGACACCACGATGAACGGGGTGTCCATGCCGAGCGTCATGGCGTGCGGCATCGGGTCCATCGTGACGAACAGCTCCGGCCGGCGCGGGATGTCCAGGATCCCGGCGCAGTCGGTGTAGAGCGCGTCCACGCCGCGGAACTGCCGACCGCCCACCCGCACCGCCGAGGCCAGGTACAGCAGCCGGCGTCCGCGCTCGCGCATCAGCCCGGAGTACACCTTCAGCACGGTGTCGAACCCCGACAGCGACCGCAGCGCCACCAGTGCGCCCCGGTCGGCCGGGTGCTCCCACGCCCGCGAACTGATCTCGGGAAAGCTGATCCGCACCCGACCCGGGCTGGCGTCCTGTGTCATCACCCCATACTGACAGCCACCCACAACCCAACCATCGACTCGGGCAGTGGGCCGGGGGCATCCACAAGCCCCGACCACGGCCCTACGGCCACCAGTCGGACCCACAGGATGGTCTGCGAGCGACGCAGGATGTAACGGACCGTGTATGGCCGCACAGAGCGTGGTAACCACCAACACAGGCCCACCCATGCCTAGTAGACTTTCAGTGAGGGTGGTGTCGAGCCTCCCGCACAGCCTTAGGACCCGCCGTGGCGGGTCCTTTGTGCATCCACCGCATCTCGATTCCACAGATGCTGCCGCCCTCCACCCGACGCTGGAAACCAGCAGAGTTCGTGGTGGACACGCGGCTGCAATCGGTTTCACATGGCTATTTTTGTCGGGATCGGCATCTACTCCCGTCGCCCCATACTGGCCACAGCGCGGCGTCCGGCCCCACTCCTGATCTCATGGATGCTGTCAGGAGTGCACGGCGCCGACCACGATCCGGGCGTTGTCCAAGGGTACCGGTCCGTCCGTGGTGGCGTGCGCCCACAGCATCCAGCGGGCCCGCCGGTCCTGCCAGGCGACCGGCGGACGGTCGGTGGTCGGCCGGCCGACCCAGGCCCGCAACGCGTCCAGCCACTCGACCTGACCCAGCGGGGTGATCCGCAGCACGGTGACCGCGTCCACCCGGTCGGTACACAGGGTGGACCAGATCAGGTTGGCCACCCAGCGGTCCGGGACGTTGCCGTGCACGCTGACCAGGTCGCCGCGGTCGAGCCCCATCGCCAGGTCGAAACGCACCGGCACCTCACCGCCGATCTCGGCCACGATCTCCGGCCACGACCAGCGAGCCGGCTCCGGGCCGTGGCCGGGTACTTGGACAGTGACGTCGACCCACACCCCGTCCGGGGCCAGCAGCCAGGTCCGCATCAGGCAACTCCCGTTCCACCGCAGGACCGGTGAGTCTCCCACGCGCCAACAGCGCCCGGCCCACGCCCCCGGAGGCTCGGTGTTCTCGCTGCGGAAACCTGGCACCTCAAAGCTGGCTAGGCCGGCGCCGCACCCTCCGTGCCGGCCACCTCGCGCAGGCCGCGGGCCAGGCCGACCAGGGTGTCCGCGGCGTCCTCCAGCCGGTACAGCGCGCTGCGGTCGGGCCCGCCGGCCTGGCCGCCACCGGACGCGGCGACCGCGTCGGCGGCCGCGCTGACCACCCGGTCGTAGCCGGACACGCCCTCCTCCAGGCGTTGGCGCAGCGTGGCCACGACCGCGTCCAGTCCGGCGGCGGCCTCTGCCGGGACGCCGCGGCGGGCCGTCTCGACCGCGAGCAGGCGGCCGGCGTGTTCGCGCAGCGTGGCCGCGGCAGCGGCCGCCTCGGCGGCCACGTCGGTCGCCGGTGGCCCGAGCAGCGCCAGCAGGTCGGCCAGCGCCCGCTCCCGGGAGGCCAGCCGTTCCAGCGGCGCACGGGCGGCCGAGCCGGCCGGTGGCAGCGGTGCCGGGGCGGCCGGGCGGGGCGGCTTTCCGGACCGCTCCAGCAGCCACACCCGCCGTACTCCGGCCAACAGGCCCAGCCCGGCGAAACCGGTCGCGGTACCCCAGAACACCTCGCCGAGTTCCACTCCGGGGGCGGCGCCGACCACCGAGGTGACCCAGGCCAGCGCCACGGTCAGCAGCGAGCGGAAGACCAGAGCGCGGTGTGCCCGCCGACGCCGACGCCGGTGCCGCCGGGCCGGATCGCGCAGGCCCGACAGGCTGGTGCGCAGGTGGCCCGGCCAGTCCGACCAGTCCCGGTCCATTGCCGCAGCCCGCTCAGGGTTGCCCGTTGGCCTGCTGCTCGGCAGCCTGCCCGGTGGTCTCCCCGACCGTACCGGCGGAGTCCGCCGCACCCACCGACGGCTGGGGGCCGGCCTCCACCGCCGGGACGCTGGGCGGTCCGGCCAGTTGCGATCCGGACATGCTCGCCCGGATCTGTTCCAGCCGGGCCGAACCAGCCATGTCCAGGGTGGACTTCTGCACCTCGATCATCCGGCCCTCGACCGAGTTGTTGGCCAGTTCGGCCTGGCCCAGCGCGGTGGCGTAGCGGCGTTCGATCTTCTCCCGCACCTCGCCCAGGGTGGGCACGTCTCCCGGGGCGGTCAGTTCGGACATCTGGTGCAGCGACGCGGCGACCTGCTCCTGCATCTTGGCCTGCTCCAACTGGCTGAGGAGCTGGGTGCGTTCGGCCAGTTTCTGCCGGAGCAGCATGGCGTTCTGGTCCACCGCCTTCTTGGCCTGCTCGGCGGCCTGGAGGGCTTGGTCATGCAGTTGCTTGAGGTCCTCCATCTGCTTCTCACCGGTGACGAGCTGGGTGGCGAAGGTCTGCGCCGCCTGCTCGTACTCGGTGGCCTTGGCGGTGTCGCCCTGGGTGCGGGACTTGTCGGCGAGCACCAGGGCCTGGCGAGCCGAGGCCTGGAGGCGTTCGACATCGGACATCTGCCGGGACAGTTTCATCTCAAGTTGGCGCTGGTTCCCGATGACCTGGGCGGCCTGCTGGCTGAGCGCCTGGTGCTGACGCTGGGCGTCCTCGATGGCCTGCTGGATCTGGATCTTCGGGTCGGCCTTCTCATCGACCTTTGCCCCGAACCAGGCCATCGTGTACTTCCAGGCCTTCACGAAGGGGTTGGCCATGACTGCGTGTCCTCCTGTCAGCGGCGATTCCCACGGTACGCCGCGGGCCCCCGTCCGGCGGTACGACGTTGGCTCCGGCCGATGTCCGCGTACCCGTTCGGACGCGCGGGGAATCGTTCCTTCACCGTGGTTACCCGACATCGTGTCAGGTTCTGGCCAACCCGTGCGCCAACTGGTGGGTCAGCCCGATCCGATCCCGGCCGGTCGCCGCCGGCACGGCCGCGCACCGGACCGCGGAGTCAGGCGACGGCACGGTCGGGCCGCGTGGTCCACCGAGCCGACGCGGAGGAGCTACTCCGGCATATGACTGGGATACGCCGCAATGTCGCTCGCCTTCACCGCCACCCACACCGGGACGCCGGGGCCGAGCCCGAGTTCGGCCACCGCCGCCGCGGTCAGGTCGGCGGCCACCGACGGGACGCCGTCGAGTTCCACCCGCACCTGCTCACCGAGCCGTTCCAGCCCGGCCACGGTGGCCGGCCACACGTTGCGGGGGCTACCGCTGGGCCGGTCCAGGTGCACGGCAACCGACTGGGGTCGGAACGCGGCGAACACCGTCCCGTCGACCGGTTCGGCCAGGGTCAGGGTGCCGCCGCCGTCCAGGTCGATCCGAGAGCCGCGGCCGATGCCGCGGTGCAGGTTCAGCCCGACCAGCCTGGCCACGTACTGGGTGCGTGGATGCCGGGCCACCTCGGCGGGGGAGCCGGACTGGACCACCGCCCCGCCCTCCAGCACCACCAGCCGATCGCCGAGCACCATCGCGTCCACCGGATCATGGGTAACCACCACGGCGCAGCCGCCGAACTCCCGCAGGTGGGCGGCCAGGTCGGCGCGCACGGTCAGCCGGGTCCGGGCGTCCAGCGCGGACAGCGGCTCGTCGGCCAGCAGCAGGTGTGGCTCGACGGCCAGCGCCCGGGCCAGCGCCACCCGCTGGGCCTGCCCGCCGGACAGCACGCCGGGCCGGTCGGCGGCCCGGTCGGCCAGACCCACCCGCTCCAGCCAGTGCCGGGCGGTGTCCCGGGCCGACCGGCGCGGCACGCCGCGGCAGCGCGGGCCGAACGCGACGTTGTCCAGCACGGACAGGTGCGGGAAGAGCAGCAGGTCCTGGAACACCACCCCGATCGGTCGCCGCTCGGGCGGGACGTACCGGTTGCCCGCCGGCTCGTCGAGCACCTGCCCGTCCAGCGCGATCCGGCCGCCGTCCAGCCCGCGCAACCCGGCCAGGGCACGCAGTGCGGTGCTCTTGCCGGCACCGTTGGGGCCGAGCAGCGCGACGATTTCGCCGGCCGCGACGTCGATCCGCGCGTCCAGGGTGAACCCGGCCTGGCGCACCACCAGTCGCGCGGCCAACCCTCGATCGGTGCCGGTCACGGTGCCGGTCACGGTGTCCGCACCCACCGGCCCCGCAGGCAGGCCAGGATGACCACCGACACCAGCAACATGATCAGGCTCAGCACCAGGGCGCCGTCCAGGTCGCCGGCCTGCAACTGGCTGTAGACGGCCAGCGGCATGGTCCGGGTCAGGCCCGGGAAGTTCCCGGCGAACGTGATGGTCGCCCCGAACTCGCCCAGTGCCCGCGCCCAGCACAGCACAGCACCGGCGGCCACTCCCGGCGCCACCAGCGGCAGGGTGACCCGGCGGAACGCGGTCCATCGGGACGCGCCCAGGGTTGCCGCGACCTCCTCGAACCGGGGGTCGGCCGCGTGCAGGGCACCCTCCACGCTGACCACCAGGAATGGCATCGCCACGAACGACTCGGCGACCACCACCCCGGCGGTGGTGAACGGCAGTGATACGCCGAACCACTGGTCCAGCCAGTGTCCGACCAGTCCGGTGCGGCCGAACGCGAGCAGCAGCGCCACACCGCCGACCACCGGCGGCAGCACCAGCGGCAGGGTGACCAGGGCACGCAGCACTGTCCCGCCGGGCACCCGGTTGCGGGCCAGCACCCAGGCCAGCGGCACGCCGAACACCAGCGACAGCACGGTGGCCGAGGTGGCGGTGAGCAGGGACAGCCGCAGCGCGTGGGTGGCGGCGTTGCCGGTGAGCGCGTGCGGCAGGTCCCGCCACGGTGCCCGGACCAGCAGGCCGATCATCGGGAGGACGAGCACCGCCACCCCCACCGCGGCGGGCACCAGCAGCACCGCGGGCATCCGGCCGGCCGGGCCGGGCCGTGCCCCGGGGACCCGGGACCGGCGCCGGCCGGCCGGCATCGGCTCGGCCACCGGATCGGGCAACGCCGGTGCCTGACTCAAGGCTGCTGGAATCCCGCCTTGGACATCACCGAACGGCCGGTGTTGGACAGTACGAACGCGATGAACTGGGCCGCGTCCACCGAGTCGCTCACCGCGACGATGGGATAGCTGTTGACCACCTTGCCGGCCTCGGGGAAGTCGATGCCCTGCACCTTGGACCCGGCCGCGGCCACATCCGTGCGGTACACCAGTCCGGCGTCGGCCTCGCCCAGCTCGACCTTCGTCAGGACACCCTTGACGTCGTCCTCGAAGGTGTCAGGCCTGGCCCTGACGTGGGTCAAGGTGAAGATCTTCTGGGCGGCCGCGCCACAGGGCACCTTGGGCAGGCACACGGCCAGCCGCAGCGGATCCCGGCCGAAGTCGGCGATGCCCTTGATCTTGGCCGGATTACCCGGCGGCACCGCGATCTCCAGCACGTTGCGCACGAACACCGTGGGCTTGCCGGTGGCCTTGTTGGCCGTCGCGACCTGGTCCATGGTCGCCTGACTGGCCGAGGCGAACACGTCCACCGGCGCGCCGGAGACGATCTGCTGGGCGAGTTGGGCACTGCCGCCGAAGTTGAGCGACACCTTCACGTTCTGGTGGGAAGCCTCGAACTGGTGCGCCAGGCTGGTGAACGTCCCAGTCAGCGAGGCTGCCGCCGACACCGTGATCGTGCGCTGGGCCGCGGCCTTCCCGCCGGACCCGCCAGCCCCGCCCGCCCCACCGGATCCGCCCGACCCGCAGGCCGCCAGCACGGCCAGTACCGCGACCAGTGCCGCGCCCAGTGGCAGGACCCGCCTCCTGTGCTGGACCACGTTCCCGATCACGCCCGCACCGTCCCCTCCGGTATCCCTACCACGACCTGGGTCGCCTTGATCGAGGCCACCGCGACCACACCAACCTCCAGGGCGAGTGCGTCGGCAGCCTCCCGGCTCATCAGCGACACCACCCGGAACGGTCCGCACTGCATCTCCACCTGGGCCATCACTCCCTCGCGCACCACCCGGGTCACAATGCCGCGGAACCGGTTACGG
>DASULA010000068.1:0-2899 GCA_036278435.1 Mycobacteriales bacterium
ACCAGGGTTGGGCACTGTTCCAGTCCGGCCGTGGCGTGCCGGGTTGGGTGAACCCGATCGCTGGCGTCAACGGGCGCCCGGTGATCCACTGGCCGTTCGATGAGTTGTTGTCCACGTCGCTGACCGGCTTTCACGTGACCAGCGGGTACTTCCTGCCGAAGTCGATCAACGGCTGGGCCGTTCTGCTCTGGGCCCGTGCGTTGGGCGTGGCCGTGCCGGCCGCACCGCTGGCGGTGCTGGTGGCCTGGCCGCGCCGGTCGGCGTTCTGGATGTCCGGTGCGGTCACCCTGGGCGGGCTGGTCGCCTACCCGCTGGTCGTGGAAGCACAGATCTACCTGGACAGCCGGCTGTACTTTCCGGCACTCAGCCCCCGGTACGGGCTGTCGCTCGTACCCTGCGTACTCGCGTGCGTCGTGCTGGTGGCGTGGAAGCGCGGTGCGCGGCGGACGCTGCTGGTGGCCACCGGAGTGGGTTGCGTGGCGATACTGGCCACGGTCGGCGGGTTGCTCGCATGACGGGCGAACCGGGTCAGGACGAGTCGGCCGCGCCGCCGGGGAGCGCCGGTCGCCCCATCTCCCCCGACATCGGTGCGCCCGTGCGGGCTGTGGGTTTCACCGCGCCCCACGCGGCCAGGCCGAGCACAACCAGCGACATCAGGACCACCAGGGCGAACGGCACCAACGTGGCGGCCGTTGGCCACGGCGACCAGCGCAGCACGCCGTCCAGGGCCCGGCGCAGTCGGGTGACCCCGTGCACGTCGGTCCGCGGCGCCCACCAGGCGATCGTGATCAGTGCCCACGCCCCGGCCTGGGTCGCCAACCCGGCGAGCACCACGAGCGGCGGAAGTAGCCGCGCACCCCGGCCGGTCAGCCGGCACCACCCCCACGCCGACAGCACGGCGAGCCCGACCAGGCTCGGATACAGGTAACGTCCCTGCACCCCGGCGTACCACTGGTTGAACAGGAACGCGCTGAGCGAACCGGTGAACACGATCCCCAGGATCGCCACGGCCGGCAGGAGGAACACCGCGGCGGCCGACGGGACAACGGCGCCGATTGACCGCTGTGGCGGCCATCGTGGCGCACCCGCCAGGCGGAGAGCGAGGTTCTCGCGACAACCGCGATCCGCCGACTCGGCCAGCGTTGACGCGATCCGGGCTTACCGCTAAGGTCAGACCAATAGTCCACCGGGACTCGGCGATGACCGCCTGCCCATCCCGTCACCGCACCGACGGCGGGCACCGACGGGCCAGCCGTACCAGCGGGTTTCCCGGCGAGCCAAGGTGGGGCGATGGATCCCGAACTGGAACCGCTGCGCGAACGGGTCGCGTTGGCCTGCCGGGTGCTGGCCGGCGCCGGCCTGGCCGAGCACGTGCTCGGCCACGTCAGCGCGCGGGTGGACGGCACCCGGCTACTGGTGCGGTGCCGCGGTCCGGTCGAGCGTGGACTGGCCCACACCACCGGTCAGGACGTGCACCTGGTCGACCTGGCCGGCCACGGCGCGGCCGAGGGCTGGGCGGTGCCGAACGAGCTGCCCATCCACAGCGAGATCCTGCGGGCCCGCCCGGACGTCACCGCGGTGGTGCACTGCCACCCGCCGGCGGTGGTGGCCGCGTCGGTGGCCGGGCTGCCCTGGCTGCCGCTGGTGGGAGCCTACGACATCCCGGCGGCCCGGCTGGCCGCCGACGGCATCCCGGTGTGGCCGCGCTCGGTGCTGGTCCGACGACGTGACCTGGCCGCCGACCTGCTGGCCGCGATGGGCACCCGGCCGGTGGTGGTGCTGCGCGGTCACGGCCTGGTCAGCGTCGGCAGCGACCGGTCCGATCCGGCCCGGGCGGTGGCCGCGGCGGTGGTCCAATCGGTGGCGGTGGAGTCGCTGGCCCGGATGATGCTCGCGGTGGCCGGCACCGGCGCGTCGTTGGTCGCCGTGCCCGACGAGGATCTGGCCGAGCTTCCCGACCTGGGCGCCGGGTTCAACGTCTCCACCATGTGGCGTCACCTGTGTGCCCGGATCGGGCCGGACGCCGCCGACCCGACAACCCGGTGAGTTCCGACGGAGGGCTAATGGTATGACCGAAACTGTCCCACTTGGGCCCGACGGACGGGCCGGGGCCGATTGGAACGCTCGACCGAGGTCGATCACGATCCAGTAACGAACCAGTCAAACGGTTAGACCTTAATACCGACGCTGTGCTGTATTTCCTCTAGCAGGCCCGGTGTACCGAGGAGGATGACACGTGCGAGACGACTACCTGTCCGGCGTTCTCGCGAACGACAAGAGGAACCGTGACGCCTCTGAGATCGCCGCCCGCGACGAGTTCAACCGGGCGCATCCTCCGATCAGGGGACTCGTCGTACCGCAGGACCTGCGCAAGATGGAACTGCCCGAGCGTCCGTGGCGCAACAACCGCGGCCAGTGGTTCGATCTGGCCGACTACGAGGTGCTCAACGCGCATGTGGCCGAACTGAAACCCGGTGGAGCGTCGGTGCGGCACCGGCACACCACCGAGGCCTACCTCTACATCATCAAGGGCCACGGCTACTCGGTGATCAACTATGAGGACGATCCGGCCGAGGTGGTGGAGTGGCAGGAGGGCACGCTCTTCGCGCCACCCCGTTGGGCCTGGCACCAGCACTTCAACCTCGACGGGTCGGACACCTCCCGGTACCTGGCGATCCAGGACACCGGCCTGCTGCGCACCATGCGGCTGCACAACATCGAGCGGCACTCCATGCAACTCTCGGTCGAGCAGGGCAAAATGCTGCTCGACGCCGCGATCCAGGCGGGAACCGTGCACGGCGGGCTGCACGGCAGCGCCGCCGACGGCACCGTGGTCCAGCCCCTCACCGACCCCGACCAGGCCTGAGAACTCCAGCACCGCCCGGTGCGGGCCGGTGCG
>DASULA010000069.1:0-7093 GCA_036278435.1 Mycobacteriales bacterium
CCGTTCACGCGGCCCAGAGGTTTTCGCGAGAAAACCTCAACTCGTAACCGGTTACACGTGAGGTTTTCGCGAGAAAACCTCAGGTTGGGGGTGGGCTGGGGTCGTCGCACTGGCTGTTACCGGCCAGCACCAGTCAGCGCCGAGCCGTCGTGGCCCGTTCACTGCCGTCACGTCCTACTCTCCGGTGACGCCGTCGATGCGCTCGCGCAGCAGGTCGGCGTGGCCGTTGTGCCGGGCGTACTCCTCGATCATGTGGATCATGATCCAGCGCAGCGACACCGACTCCCCGTTCCGCAGTGAGCCGGCGACGTCCAGCGACAGCGCCGAGGACTCGGCCCTCCGGGACGTGTCGCACTCGGCCCGCCAGGTGTCGAATGCCTCGGCGACGTCGGCGCCGGTCACGTCGTAGGCGGCCTGGAAGTCCCAGTCCGGCGAGTAGATTAAAGGTACGGCCTCGCCGGTCAGCACGCGCCGGAACCAGTTCCGTTCCACCTCGGCCATGTGTCGGACCAGCCCGAGCAGCGACAGCGCCGAGGGCAGTGCGGAATGCTCATGCAACTGTTCGTCGGACAGGCCGTCGCACTTGTGCGCCAGCGTGGCCCGGTGCCAGTCCAGCCACGCGTTCAGCATCTCCCGTTCGCCACCCACCAGCGGTGGTTCCGTGCGCTCGACCGTCATACGGACGTTTCTAGCACCCGCCCGCAAACGCCCATACCGAATTCCGCCCCCCGGTCGCGGGACGGGCTGCGGCGGCCACTGAACGCACCGGCGGGAGCCTGGCCAGGAGCACGCCGGGCCGATCCACGGGCAGCAACCTGGCTGGGTTACAGGCGCGCTCGCGTTGAGTTTTCTCGTGAGAGACTGTGAAACAGGAGTTGGAGGCGTGCGAAAGGGGAACGCGGTGCTACTGCGGTTCCGGCTGGCCAACCACCGTTCGCTGCGGGCGGACAGCGAACTGTCGCTCGTCGCCACCGACCACGACGCCGAGTCGGTCCGGATGACCGGGGTCCGGGCGGAGGGCCGCGAGATCGCGGTCGTCCCCACCGTGGGCGTCTTCGGCGCGAACGCCTCCGGCAAGTCGAACCTGCTCAACGCCATGTGGGCCATGCGCGAGGCGGTCGGCAAGTCCGTGGCGGAATGGGCGCTCACGCCAGGTGTGCCCCGTGAGCCGTTCGCACTGGACCCGGCCTGCCGGGAGCAGACCACCCTGTTCGAGGCCGACATCCTGCTCGGTCACCCCGCGGTGCGGCACACCTACGGGTTCGAACTGTCCGACGAGCGGGTCGAGGCCGAGTGGCTGCATGCCTACCCGCACGGCCGCAGGCAGGTCTGGTTCGACCGGGAGGCCGACCGGTCCGGCGGCGGCGAGGACTTCCGCTTCCCCGGCGAGGGGCTGCGCGGCGGCCGAAAGGAGGACCTGGTCCGGGTGACCCGGTCGAACGCGCTGTTCCTCAGCGCGGCGGCCAGCTTCAACCACCCTCAACTCCGCCCGGTGTACCGGTGGTTCGTGGACGACCTCTGGCTGGTCACGTCCGGGGGCGGGGTGGCCAGCCACACCGCCCAGACCCGGCACCTGCTCGTCGACGGTGGTCACGGAAAGGCGTTCCGGGAGCGGGTCGCGTCCTTGCTGCGGGCCGCCGACCTGGGCATCGTCGACCTGGATTTCGTGTTCTCCGAACCAGACGATCTGGACATCAGGCTGCTGCACCGCGGTACGGCGGGCGACCCCGTCCCGCTCGACTTCGCTCAGGAGTCGCTGGGCACCCATGCCTGGTTCGCCCTGCTCGGACCCATGCTCCGGGCGCTGGACACCGGCGGGGTACTGCTCGCCGACGAACTGGACTCCAGCCTGCACCCCACGCTCGCCGCCGAGGTGGTGCGGATGTTCGCCGATCCGGTGGCCAACCCGCACGGCGCCCAACTGGTGTTCACCGCGCATGACGCAACTCTGCTGGGCAACGGCCCGGTCAGCCGCCCGCTCGACCCGCGACCAGGTCTGGATCACCGCCAAGCGAAGGACCGGCGAGACCGAGCTGTACCCGCTCATCGACGCCCATCCCAGAAAGGACGAGAACCTGGAAAGGGGCTATCTGCGCGGCCGGTACGGTGGGGTCCCGAGGGTAGGTGCCGGCGATCTGGCCAGACAGGTGGCGCAGTCACGGGCAGGGGAGCGGTGAGCATCCGACGGCGCAGCGACCCGCGGGCCGAGCGCCCCATACACCGAACCCGGTCGGGCCCGAGACGCGGCAACCGCATTTTCTACGTCGCGGTGGAAGGTGAATCCACTGAACCGGACTACCTCGCGTATCTGAATCAGGAGTTCGGCGACGAAAAAGGATTCCTGATCCAGGTCCGGTCCGAACGCAACGGGCTCAAGCCTCGGGACGTTGCCGCCCAGACCTGAGTGAGGGGCGCGGTCTCGCTTTTGGGGCGTGTTGCCGCCGTCGTTTCATCGGGCCGGATGCCCGAGTCGGGAAACGGGCGTGCCATGCTTGTGGTCGCCCGGGGGATGGTCCCGTGGTGTGGCGCCAGGCGGCTTGCCGCACGGCGCGATCTGGATCGTGCGGGCATCGTGTTCGCAGCCTGCACCGGCCCACTCAGGGAGCGAGCATGGCCGAGGACGCGAGGAACCGCTACGTCCGGCCCAGCGGATTCGACACCTTCTTCAACCGGCTCGTCGGCCTGTTCACCAAAGCGGGGATCAGCGTCATGGGCTCCCGGGTGCTGGCGGTCAAGGGTCGCAGCAGCGGCGTGTGGCGGACGACTCCGGTGAACCTGCTCACCGTCGACGGCGTGCGCCACCTGGTCGCGCCGCGCGGGCAGGCCCAGTGGGTGCGCAACATCCGGGTCGCCGGTGGCGGCGAGCTGCGGCTGGGTCGCCGGATCGAGCCGATCACCGTCATCGAACTCGCCGACGCGGACAAGCCGCCGGTCATCCGGGCCTACCTGGAGCGCTGGGGCTGGGAGGTCGGCAAGTTCTTCGACGGGCTGACCAAGGACGCCACCGACGAGCAGATCCTGGCCGTCGCGCCCGGGTTCCCGGTGTTCCGTCTCACCTGACGCGGGTCGCCAGCCGCGTCGCCCACCGTGTCGGCGGCTGTTCGCTGAGTGCTTGCCGACCATGCCGCCAGACGTCGCGCTCATCCCGTACTGGCATGATCTCTTGACAGATTAGGTTTTAGGTCTAATCCTTGCCGACACCAACCATGTTGTCGGAGGTGACGGTGCGAGGACCACAGGACCGCGGGTACAGCCGCCTGACCGGGCTCCGCTGCTCGGAATGCGGCCAGCAACACGACGCGACCGTGCCGCAGAACCTGAGTTCCTGCTGCTCGTTACCGTTGCTCGCCGACTACGACCTGGCCGCGGTCGCCGACCTGGTGAGCCCGGCCGACCTGGCCGGCCGGCCGCCGTCGCTGTGGCGCTACCACGAACTCCTGCCGGTGCTCGACCAGGACAACGTGGTCAGCCTCGGGGAGGGCATGACCCCGCTGGTCCCGCTGCCGAACCTGGGCCGGGACATGGGCGTGCCCAGGCTGCGGGTCAAGGATGAGGCGGCCATGCCCACCGGCTCGTTCAAGGCCCGCGGGGCCGCCGTCGGGGTGTCCAAGGCGCGCGAACTCGGCGTCACGTCGCTGGCCATGCCCACCAACGGCAACGCCGGCGCTGCCTGGGCCTCGTACTGCGCCCGGGCCGGAATCGCCAGCCTGGTCGTGATGCCGGTGGACGCCCCGAGGATCACCCGCGAGGAGTGCGTGGCGGCCGGGGCCGAACTGTACTGTGTGGACGGTTTGATATCCGACGCCGGCCGGATCGTCGGCCGGGTGGTGGCCGCCGGCAACGTCTTCGACGCGTCCACGCTCAAGGAGCCCTACCGCATCGAGGGCAAGAAGACGATGGGCCTGGAGATCGTCGAGCAGCTCGGCTGGCGGGTGCCCGACGTGATCGTTTACCCCACCGGCGGCGGCGTCGGCCTGATCGGCATCTTCAAGGCCCTCACCGAACTGCGCGCACTGGGCTGGATCGACGCGAAGACGCCGAGGCTGGTGGCGGTGCAGGCGGCCGGCTGCGCGCCGATCGTCACCGCGTTCGACGCCGGCCAGCGGCACGCGAAACCGTGGCCGGACGCGAACACCGTCGCCTTCGGCATCAACGTGCCGGCCGCCCTCGGCGACTTCCTCATCCTCGACGCGCTGCGCGCCACCGGTGGCACCGCGGTGGCCGTCAGCGACGAGGCGATCCGGTCCGAGGCGGCGGCCTGCGCCCGGTCCGACGGGCTGCTGCCCTGCCCGGAGGGTGCGGCCACGCTGGCCGGCGTACGCCGGTTGCGCGCCGAGGGCTGGATTGGCGGCTCCGAGGAGGTGGTCGTGCTCAACACCGGCGCCGGCACCAAGTACCCCGGTGTGGTGCCGGCGAATCCCGTGGTCCTGGCCGCCGACCAGGACGTGCCCGTTCGAACCCCCGACAACCGAACCGGACCCGGCGCTGGCGCCGGGTGACAGTGACACTGCCGCGGTAAGAAAGAAGGACGTGCCATGCCCCACAAACCTGGGCGGACATTCCCCCGTCACCTACATCTCGTCGCGGTGTGTGCCGCGGCGGCGCTGGCCGTCTCGGCGTGCTCGCTCGGCGGCGGCTCGAACAAGTCGGCCAGCACCGACCAGAACGCGATCACCGTCGACCTGCCCAACTACCCGGCCACGTTCGACCCGGGCCTGCAGTACGACACGTCCAGCTACACCGTCTACCGCAACATCTTCGACCAGTTGCTGCGCCGCGACCCGACCAGCCACGAGGTGGTGCCGGGGGTCGCCGACTCGTGGAAGCAGACCGACCCCACCACGTGGACGTTCACCATCCACAACGGAATCAAGTTCAGCAACGGCGAGGCCCTGACCGCCGACGACGTGGCGTTCAGCATCAACCGCATCCTGGACAAGAACTTCAACAGCCCGCAGTTCGCGAACTTCAGCACCATCTCCTCGGCCACGGCCAGCGGCAACACCCTCACCGTCGCCACCCACACCGCCTCGCCCACCCTGCTGTCCTACCTGACCACGCTCAGCGTGGTGCCCAAGGACTACGTGGGCAAGGTCGGCAACGACAGCTTCAACGCCAAGCCGATCGGATCGGGCCCGTACCTGCTGGCCTCGCAGACCGCCGGCTCCACCGCGGTGCTGACCGCGAACCCGCACTACTGGAAGGCCAAGCCCCAGGTTGGCAAGGTTACCTTCCGGGCGGTGCCGAACGTGGCCACCCGGGTGGCCGACCTGAAGTCGGGCCGGGCCGACCTGGTCACCGGGCTCACCCCGGACACCGCCAAGGAACTGTCCGGTGACAACAAAACCCAGGTACTGTCCAGCCCGACCGAGCGGGTCGCCTACCTGGCCTTCAACACCATGGGCGACACCCCGACGAAGAACGTGAAGGTGCGCCAGGCCATCGCGTACGCGATCGACTACAACTCGATCATCAGCAACCTGCTCGGCGGCTTCGGCAAGCCGGTCAAGACCGTCCTGACTCCACTGTCCTTCGGGTACCCGGACAACGTGGCCGGCTACAGCTACGACCCGGACAAGGCCAAGGCGCTGCTGGCCGCCTCGGGGGTGAAGTCGCCGGAACTGGTGTTCCCCAGCTCGCCGTCCTACAACCCGCAGTTGATCCAGGCCATCCAGGCCAACCTGGAGGCGGTCGGGTTCAAGGTCAGCATCTCCAACACCGACCAGGCCACGTACCTGAAGAAGGTGCAGAGCCCCAAGCACGACTGGGGCAGCGTCCGGTTCGGCCGCTGGTCCTGCTCCTGCCTGGACGCCGACGGCACCATCTACCCGCTGTTCCACACCGGCACGATCTGGTCCAGCTTCACCGACCAGACCTTTGACACGGCGGTGGAGCAGGCGCGGGGCACCACCGACGAGGCGGCCCGCACCGCGGCCTACACCCAGGCGTTCGACGTCATCCAGGCACAGGTGCCCGGCATCGGCCTGTACCAGGACTACGCCATCTACGGCGCGGCGGCCGACATCACCTGGCAGCCCGACGCGCAGGAGAACTTCTTCGTCGCCGACGTCCGGCTCGGCGGTTGACCCGTGCCGCTGATCGGTCGGCTGTTCCGGTCCGGACCCGCCCGGTACGTGGCGGGCCGGATCGGGCAGGCGGCCGTGTCGGTACTCGGCGTGTGCGTGATCGTGTTCGTGGTGCTGCGGCTGTCCGGCGACCCCTCCCGGCTGCTGGTGCCGCAGAACGCCACCGCCGCGGACGTGGCCCGGGTGCGCCACCAGCTCGGACTGGACCGGCCGGTGTGGGTGCAGTTCGGTCACTACCTGGGCGGCCTGGCGCACGGTGACCTGGGCTTCTCCTACGTGCAGCACCGGCCGGCCGCCGACATCATCGCCGAGCGGATCCCCTACACCGTCGACCTGGCGCTGGCCGCGCTGGTGCTGTCGCTGGCGGTCGGCGTGCCCACCGGCATGCTCACCGCCCTGTACCGGGGCCGGCTGCCCGAGCGGGTGATGATGCCGGTCGTCCTGGTCGGACAGTCGATGCCGGCGTTCTGGACCGGGATCCTGCTGATCCTGCTGTTCAGCGTGACCCTGGGCTGGCTGCCCTCCACCGGGGCGGACGGGCTGACCTCGCTGGTGTTGCCGGCGGTCACGCTGGCGTCGCTGTCGCTGGCCACGCTGGCCCGGATCACCAGGTCCAGCTTCCTCGAACAACTCGACCAGGACTATGTGCGCACCGCCCGGGCCAAGGGGGCCGGGGTGGCCCGGCTGCTCACCCGGCACGTGCTGCGCAACGCCTCCATCCCGATCGTCACGCTGGCCGGGCTGGAGCTGGCCAGCCTGCTCGGCGGGGCGGTGATCACCGAGACCATCTTCGCCTGGCCGGGGCTCGGCCAGCTCACCGTGCAGTCGATCGAGGCCCGGGACTTCCCGGTGGTGCAGGCGATCGTGCTGTTCGTCGCGGTCGTCTACATCGCGGCGAACCTGCTGGTCGACCTGTGTTACGGGCTGATCGACCCGCGCGCCAGCCTGGTCGGCGACGGGGGGACCGGATGAGCGCCACTCCGATGGACCCGGCCGGGCCGGTGGAC
>DASULA010000070.1:0-8740 GCA_036278435.1 Mycobacteriales bacterium
GGGTGTACCCCGAGCCGAGTGCTCGGCGCCACGGGGCACCGGTCGACCGGCCGGTCCTCGGTAGTGGCCTCCGGGGCGACCCTCCGTGTCGCCCCGGGCGCTTCGATCGAAGACCGGCACGCCACCGACGGGCCGTGTGTCGCAGCCACCGGCGAGGACGACGCACGAAAGGACCCGACATCGTGTCGGAATTCGCAGTTCACGAGGCCGTCGCGACCATCGACAACGGCCGCTTCGGCACCCGCAAGATCCGTTTCGAGACCGGCCGGCTGGCCCGCCAGGCCGGCGGTTCGGCAGCGGTGTACCTGGACGAGGAGACCATGGTGCTGGCCGCGACCACCGCGTCGCGCCACCCCAAGGAGCAGTTCGACTTCTTCCCGCTGACTGTCGACGTCGAGGAGAAGATGTACGCGGCCGGTCGAATCCCCGGCTCGTTCTTCCGCCGTGAGGGCCGGCCCAGCGAGGACGCCATCCTGACCTGCCGGCTCACCGACCGCCCGCTGCGGCCGTCGTTCGTCAAGGGCCTGCGCAACGAGGTGCAGGTGGTGCTCACGGTGCTGTCCCAGCACCCCGACCACCTCTACGACGTGGTGGCGATCAACGGCGCGTCGATGTCCACCCAGCTCGCCGGGTTGCCGTTCTCCGGCCCGATCGGCGCGGTGCGGGTGGCCCTGATCGACGACCAGTGGGTGGCCTTCCCGACCGTCACCGAACTGGAACGGGCCACCTTCGACATGGTGCTCGCCGGCCGGGTGATCGAGGGCACCGGCGAGGTGGCGGTCATGATGGTCGAGGCGGAGGCCACCGACGCCACGCTGAAGCTGGTCGCCGAGGGCGCCACCGCGCCCACCGAGGAGGTCGTGGCCGCCGGCCTGGAGGCGGCCAAGCCGTTCGTCCGGGTGCTGTGCGAGGCACAGTCGGCGATCGCGGCCAAGGCGGCCAAGGCGACCGCCGAGTACCCCCTGTTCCCGGACTACGCCGAGGACGTGCTGGTCGCGGTGGAGTCGGCGGTCGGCACCGAGCTCGCCCAGGCGCTGACCATCGCAGCCAAGCAGGAGCGGGAAGCCGAGCTGGACCGGATCAAGGCGCTGGCCACCGAGCGGGTCGTGTCGGACTTCGAGGGCCGTGAGAAGGAGATCGGCGGCGCGTTCCGGTCACTGACCAAGAAGCTGGTGCGCCAGCGCGTGCTGCGCGACAAGGTCCGCATGGACGGCCGCGGCGTGTCCGACATCCGCCGGCTGGCCGCCGAGGTGGACGTGGTGCCCCGGGTGCACGGGTCGGCACTGTTCGAGCGGGGCGAGACCCAGATCATGGGCATCACCACGTTGAACATGCTGTCCATGGAGCAGAAGCTCGACACGCTCTCCCCGCAGAAGACCAAGCGCTACATGCACAACTACAACATGCCGCCGTACTCGACCGGCGAGACCGGCCGGGTGGGCTCGCCCAAGCGGCGCGAGATCGGTCACGGCGCGCTGGCCGAGCGGGCGCTCATCCCGGTGCTGCCCGACCGCGAGGAGTTCCCCTACGCGATCCGCCAGGTCTCCGAGGCGATGGGGTCCAACGGGTCGACGTCGATGGGTTCGGTGTGCGCGTCCACCATGTCGCTGCTCGCCGCCGGGGTGCCGCTGCGGGCGCCGGTGGCCGGCATCGCCATGGGCCTGGTGTCCGACCAGGTCGACGGGAAGACCGAGTACGTCGCGCTGACCGACATCCTGGGGGCCGAGGACGCCTACGGCGACATGGACTTCAAGGTCGCCGGCACCCGCGAGTTCGTCACCGCGTTGCAGTTGGACACCAAGCTGGACGGCATCCCCTCCGACGTGCTGGCCCGGGCGCTGACCCAGGCCAGGGATGCCCGGCTGCACATCCTCGACGTGATGACCGAGGCGATCGACCGGCCCGACGAGCTGTCCCCGTACGCGCCGCGGGTCACCACCATCAAGATCCCGGTGGACAAGATCGGCGCGGTGATCGGGCCGAAGGGCCAGGTCATCAACGGCATCCAGGACGAGACCGGTGCCGAGATCAGCATCGAGGACGACGGCACGATCTACGTGGGCGCCGCCAACGGCCCGTCCGCGCAGGCCGCGGTGGAGCGCATCAACGCCATCGCCAACCCGCAGATGCCCAAGATCGGCGAGCGCTACCTGGGCACCGTGGTGAAGACCGCGGCGTTTGGCGCGTTCGTCTCGCTGCTGCCGGGCAAGGACGGCCTGGTGCACATCAGCAAGCTCGGCAACGGCAAGCGGATCAACAAGGTGGAGGACGTCGTCCGGGTCGGCGACAAGCTCCAGGTGGAGATCGCCGAGATCGATGCCCGGGGCAAGATCAGCCTGGTGCCGGTGCGCGACGAGGCCACCGTCGGGGCGCCGGCCGAGGCGAAGTGAGTCATTGCCCGCTGTGGGTGCCCGGCCGGTCCACCCGGCCGGGCACCCACGCATCGACGGTGCGCGGGGCATGTGTACCGCACACGGCTGGGAGTGAGTGGTGACGCGTGCCAACCGGGTGTTGGCGTTCCAGAAGCCCGGGACCACCCGAACCCTGTCCCAAGACGGGGAGGGTGCGGTGATCCGGCGCACCGTGCTGCCCGGCGGCCTGCGGGTGGTGACCGAGGCGATGCCCGGTGCCCGTTCGGCCGCGGTCGGTATCTGGGTCGGGGTCGGATCTCGGGATGAGTCGCCCAGGCTTGCCGGGGCGTCCCACTACCTGGAACACCTGCTGTTCAAGGGCACCGCGACCCGCAGCGCCATGGAGATCGCCGCGGCCGTCGACGCGGTTGGCGGCGAGCTGAACGCGTTCACCGCCAAGGAACACACCTGCTACTACGCGCACGTGCTGGCCGAGGATTTGCCGCTGGCCGTGGACCTGGTCAGCGACGTTGTGCTGCACGCCACCATCGCTGCCGCGGACGTGGACAGTGAGCGCAACGTGATCCTCGAAGAGATCGCCATGCGCGACGACGACCCGACCGACGGCGTGCACGACCTGTTCAGCGAGGGCCTGTTCGGTGACCACCCGCTGGGCCGGCCGGTGCTGGGCACGGTGGCCAGTATCGAGGCGCTGAGCCGTGGCCAGGTCGCCGGGTACTACCGGCGGCGGTACCAGTTGCCCACCATGGTGGTGTCTGTGGCGGGCCGGTTGGAACACCGGACCGTGGTGCGGCTGGTCCGCCGGGCGTTCGGCTCGCTGCTGGACTCCGACCGGCTGCCCGCCCCGGCCCGGTCGGCGCGCCGGCCGGCGGCCCGACCGGCCCGCCCGGTGGTCACCCTGAACCGGCCCACCGAGCAGGCGAACCTGGTCCTGGGCACGGTCGGGCTGGCCCGTGACGACGACCGCCGGTTCGCCCTGTCGGTGCTCAACAACGCACTCGGCGGCGGGATGAGCTCCCGGCTGTTCCAGGAGATCCGGGAGAAGCGCGGCCTGGCGTACTCGGTGTACTCCTACTCCAGCCAGTACGCCGACGCTGGGCAGTTCGGGGTCTACGTGGGATGCCAGCCGGCCCGGGCACACGCGGTGCTCGACCTGATCCGCGAGCAGTTCGGGGACGTGGCCGAACACGGCCTGACCGACCAGGAGATCGCCCGGGGCAAGGGGCAGGTACGCGGCGGGCTGGTCCTCGGCCTGGAGGATCCGGGTTCGCGGATGAGCCGCATCGGCAAGGGTGAGATCGCCTACGGTGACGTGCTGGAGGTCGACGAACTGCTCGGCCGCGTCGACGCGGTGACCCCGGAGGACGTGCGGGCGGTCGCGGCCGACTTACTGCGCGGACCGATGTGCCTGGCGGTCGTCGGTCCGTTCGACGACAGCGATTTCGACACCGTCCGGTGACCCGCCGGGTGCGGTGACGCCGGAGCCGGCCGGAGGGTGGGTGTCAGGGATGAGCGAACCGCTGCGGGTGGGGGTACTGGGTGCCCGGGGCCGGATGGGGGCGGCGACCTGCCGGGCGGTCGACGCCGCCGTCGACCTGGACCTGGTCGCCATGGTCGACGCCGGCGACTGGCTGTTCGGCGTAGCCGATGCGGGCGCTCACGTGGTGGTCGATTTCACCCGGCCCGACGTGGTGATGGACAACATCCGTTGGTGCATCGACGAGGGCATCCACTGCGTGGTCGGTACCACCGGGTTCACCTCCGAACGGCTGGACACGGTGCGCGAGTGGCTCGCCAAGGCGCCCGGAGTCGGCGTGCTCATCGCCCCGAACTTCGCCATCGGGGCGGTGCTGTGCATGCGGTTCGCCCAGGTCGCGGCGCGGTTCTACCAGTCCGCGGAGATCATCGAACTGCACCACCCGGGAAAGGTGGACGCGCCCAGCGGCACCGCGGCGCGCACCGCCGAGCTGGTCGCCGCGGCGCGGGTCGACGCCGGGATGGCCCCGATGCCGGATGCGACCACTGGCGGCCTGGAGGGGGCGCGTGGCGCCCGGGTCGGAGAGGTGCCGGTGCACTCGGTGCGGCTGGCCGGGCTGATCGCGCATCAGGAGGTGCTGTTCGGCTCCACCGGGGAGACCCTCACCATCCGGCACGACACGGTCGACCGCGAGTCGTTCATGCCCGGTGTGCTGCTGGCCGTGCGGCGGGTCGCCGGCCGCCCGGGTGACCCGGGCCGCCCCGGTCGCCCCGGCCTGACGATCGGCATCGAGTCGCTGCTGGACCTGTGACGCTCCGGGCGGGGGCGGTGTTTTACCGGATGTACCGCCTGGTTGGTGGGCCTGGGTGGGGTCGGTGCGTGGTGGTGGTACGCCGGCTGTGCCTGGCCAGGCCGCGGTTCCCGGCGTGGTGCTGGCCGGCCGGTGCACGCCTGGGGTGTTGCCCGCCCGCCCTGGCCTGAGGGTTCGGTCCGCACCCGGGCACGCTCGGTGCGCGTCGTCGGGTTGACCGTCCTGGTCCGATTGCCCATCCCTGCCAGTGCCGTCCCGTGCCCGTTGCCCACCCTTGCCCGCTTGCCCAGCGATCCTGATGGAGTGGTCAGTTGGCTCGGTGAGGGCGGACATGTCGGGTGGTTGGTGTTGCTCTGGGGTTGGTCTCGGCGTCCTTTGATCTGCTCCACATCCCGAGCAGGGCAGGTACTGCTCCGTGTCCGGGGCAAAGCCAGACGCGCTCCGTGTCCGGAGCAGGGCCTGGCTTGCTCCGTGTCCCGGGCAGGGCTGAGTCTGCTCCGGACACGGAGCAACTCAAGGTCCTGCCTCATGTCTGGGGCAGGACCTGGCCTGCGTCGTTTCTGGAGCAGCGCCGTCTTGCTCCCGATATGGCGCAGCACGAGACCTGCGCCGGATGTGGAGCACGTCAAAGGGACGCGAAGGGTGATTGACCACCTGGCACGTGTCGGCATCCTGGGCGGCGTTGGGGGTGACGGTGGTTACTGTCGGTACCCCTGTGGCGGGTCGGGGGCGGTCCGTGTGGGAATCCTGGGCGGGTTTGGGGGTGACGGCGGTCTGTGTCGGCATCCTGGTCGGGTCGGGCGTGACAGCGGGGGCGGTTACCGTGGCGGGACCGGTGGGTGGGAATCGTCCGCACACTCGGTCGACCTGTGGAACCAGGGCCGAGGGCGCGGTCATCCCCGGCGAACCGGCGCGAAGCGCCCCGGCGGTTCCAGGCGAGCCGCGGCTACGCTTCGGACGTGTCGGCGACCAGGGGTTCGAGCAGCACGCCGGGGTGCTCGCGGCGCACTGTGCCAAGCCGCCACCGGTCCGGGAACACGGCCAGCAGGGCGCCGTCGCGGTGCCGGGTCAGCACCTCAACCCCCGGCACCGACCCGACCGGCCCGGCGCTGGCCGGGTCGGTGCGGCGGGCCAGAGTGTAGGGCAGGTGCTCCAGTTGCGCCGGGGCGTTGAACTCTCCAGCTAACCGGTGCATGGCGACGTCGAACTGCATCGGGCCGACCGCGGCCAGCACCGGGGCCTGCTCGCCCCGTCGGTTCGACGACAGCACCTGCACCACGCCCTCCTCGTCCAGGTGTCGCACCCCCCGGCGGAACTGCTTGTACCGGCTGGAGTCGGTGGGCCGCACCACGGCGAAGTGCTCCGGGGCGAAACTGGGGATCTCCGGGAACGTGACCGGCTCGGCCGCGTACAGCGTGTCGCCGACGCCCAGCGCGGAGGCGTTCACCATGCCGACGACGTCACCGGGATAGGCGACTTCCACGGTGTTGCGCTGCCGGCCGAACACCTGCTGGGCGTACTTGGTGGCGAACGGCCGGCCGGACGTCGCATGCGTCACCACCATGCCACGCTCGAACCGTCCCGAGCAGATCCGGACGAACGCGATCCGGTCCCGGTGCGCCGGGTCCATGTTGGCCTGGACCTTGAACACCATCCCGGCGAACGGTGCGTCCAGCGGGCGGGCCTGCCCGGCCGCGTCCAGCCGGGCCGCCGGAGCCGGGGCCATGTCGACGAGCACATCCAGCAACTGGCGGACACCGAAGTTCGGCAGCGCCGCGCCGAACAGCACCGGGGTCGACTCGGCCCGCAGGTAGGAGCCCAGGTCGTAGGTCGCACCGACCTCATCCAGCAACGCCAGTTCCTCGCCCGCCGTGCGCCAGTCGTCGCCGAACTCGGCCGCGGCCCGCCCGGCCGGCACGCACTCCTCGGCGGCCACCCCGACGCCGCCCGGATTCGGGACGAACCGCACCAGGTCGCCGGTGCGTCGGTCCACCACCCCGGTGAACCGTCCGGCCGGGCCGACCGGCCAGTTCACTGGGGTGGGCCGCAGCCCGATGCGCTGTTCGATCTCGTCCAGCAGTTCCAGCGGCTCCCGGCCGGGCCGGTCCCACTTGTTCACGAACGTGATCACCGGCACGGCCCGGTGCCGGCAGACGTCGAACAGCTTCAGGGTCTGCGGTTCCAGGCCCTTGGCCGCGTCCAGCAGCATGACCGCGCAGTCGACCGCGGCCAGCACCCGGTAGGTGTCTTCGGAGAAGTCGGCGTGCCCGGGGGTGTCCAGCAGGTTCACCACCGTGTCGTGGTAGCGGAACTGGAGGACCGCCGAGGTGATGGAGATGCCGCGCTGGCGTTCCATCTCCATCCAGTCGGAGGTCACCCCGCGCCGGGCTCCCTTGCCGTGCACCGCGCCGGCCGAGACGATCGCGCGGGCGTGCAGTGCTAACGCCTCGGTGGTGGTCGACTTGCCCGCGTCGGGGTGGCTGATCACCGCGAAGGTGCGCCGCCGCGCGGCCTCGGCCAGCACCTCGGTGCCGGTCGCCGCCTGTCCGGGCATTCCGGGCATGATGTCCTGTCTGCTCGGGTCGGTCCCGCCGGCGTGGCGGCAGGTCGGTACCTGGCGACTGTACCTTGACGTGAGGGTAGATTTTCGCAGGGCTCGCGGACGCCGAGCGCCAGATGTTCGAGCGGGCGTCAGCGCGTCCGGGGTAAGCGCCGTTCCAGGTCCGCGGCGAAGCCCTCGGCGGCGGCGAGCTGGTCACGCAGCGACTCGCACCGCGCCCGCACCGCATCGAGGTGTCCAGTCACCCGTTCGGTCAGGTCCGTCCGGGTCGAACCCCGGTCGATTAGGGCCAGCGTGTCCAGCAGGTCCCGCATCTGGTCCAGGGAGAAGCCCAGCGGCTTCATCCGCCGGATCAGCAGCAGCCGGCCAAGGTCCGGTTCGGTGTACAGCCGGAACCCGCCCCTGCTGCGGGCCGACGGCACAACCAGGCCGACCTCCTCGTAGTACCTGATGGTGCGCAGTGACAGTCCGGTGCGCTCGGCGACCTCGCCGATCCGCATGTGCCCGTCCCTCACCCGGCCTCCCCGGCCCGTGTCCCGCCGCCGGCCGACGCCAGGTACGGGGGCGCCGTGCCCCGACACGACCTTCACGTGAGGGTAGAGTGCGCGCCGCTATCCGGAAAGTTCTCGACATTGACTCCCACCTCACCCCGCTCGCAGGTTTTCGCAAGAAAACCTCATCGGGCCTCGGCGTCCGCGAAGCGCCGGTACCAGTGTGCGCTGTCCGTCAGTCGGGCCGAGGCGTGGTGTCGCGTGAAACCTGGTACGGGTTCGGCGGCGTGCGCCCGACCCTGCCTGACATCCCGGCCGGTGCCCGCCACACTGGTAGGCGATGATCATTCGCCGGGGATCGTTCGCGCTGTGCGTGCTGCTGAGTTTCGTGGTGTTGTTCTCGCCGGGCAGCGACGTGCCCGGTGCGCCGGCCGGGGTGGACAAGATCGTCCACTTCAGCCTGTTCGTGCTGCTGGCGTTGACCGGCCGCTGGGCCGGGGTCCGGGCGGTACCGCTGGGACTGGGGTTGGTCTGCTACGCGGTGGTCAGCGAGTTCGTCCAGTCCTATGCGCCGATCTCACGGGACGGCAGCCCCGCGGACGCGTTCGCCGACACCCTGGGCCTGCTGGCCGCTCTGGGCTTCGCCGCTGTGGCCCGGCGCCGCGCCCGCCCGCCGACTCCCAGCGGCGATGGGCAGGCACGGTGAGTGTGGTATCGGGCGTGATCCATGTGGTACGGCGATGACGCTGCGGCTGACCGACGAGGAGGCGGCTGCGGGTGGCCGAACGGGCTGTCGGGTCGGATCCGAAGGTCCGCGACTACGGCCTGCTCGAATCCGCTCTGGCCCGGCCCAGGACCACCGTGTTCGGCCAGGACGCCTACTCGACCCTGGACACCAAGGCGTCCGCGTTGCTGCATTCTCTGGCCCGCAACCATGCCAGGGTGGACGGGAACAATCGGATTGCCCTGGGTACGTTGATCGCGTTCCACGCCAGTGAACGGTCGACGTCTCACCATGACCGACGACGC
>DASULA010000071.1:0-5101 GCA_036278435.1 Mycobacteriales bacterium
GGCATGGTCGGTCCGGGTCCGCCGCCTGCACGAGCAGGTCGGGCGCGACCTGGACCACCGGGACACCTCGGCGGTGTGGGTGCTCCGCGAGATGGCGCGCGCCGACGGTGCCGACGCGGCCCGGATGCCGGTGGTGTTCACCAGCGCGCTCGGCGTCGAGGACACGCTGTCCAACCGGATCCGCCGGCCAGTCTGGAGCGTCGCGCAGACGCCGCAGGTCTGCCTGGACCAGCAGGTGATGGAACGTGCCGGCGGTCTGTCACTGACCTGGGACGTGGTCGAGGACCTGTACCCGCCGGGAGTCATCGACGCGATGTTCTCCGCCCAGCAGCGGCTACTGGACTGGGCGTCCGGTTCGGACTGGTCCGGCTCGCCGCCGGACCCGCTGCCGGCGGAACAGCGCGCGGTGCGCCTCGCGGTGAACGACACCGCCGGTCCGGTTCCACAGGGGACGCTGCACGGGGAGTTCTTCCGGCACGCCCGGGCCGATCCCGCCCGCGTCGCCCTGGCCTGGGGAAGCGCCGGCCGGATGAGCTACGGCGAGCTCGCCGACCAGGCGCTGCGGATCGCCACCGCGCTGCGGCGCCGGGGCGTCACCGCCGGCGACCCGGTCGCGGTGAGCCTGCCGAAAAGACCCGGTCAAATCGCCGCGGTGCTCGGCGTGCTCGCCGCCGGCGGGGTGTACGTGCCGGTCGGAGTGGACCAGCCGCCGGTACGGCGGGAACGGATCCTTGCGACGGCCGGCACCCGGCTCGTCCTGACCGCCGGATCGCACCCGGAGCGCGGGACGGTGGGTGGCGAGTCGGTTGCCCTGCCCGACGCCCTGTCCTGCCCGCCGGCGTCCGCGCCACTACCCGTCGAGCCCGACGCGCTGGCCTACGTCATCTTCACCTCCGGTTCGACCGGTGAACCCAAGGGTGTGGAGGTCACCCACCGGTCGGCGGCCAACACGGTGCACGACGTCAACGCCCGGTTCGGTGTCGGTCCGACCGATCGGGTGCTCGCGGTGTCGGCGTTGGACTTCGACCTGTCGGTCTATGACATCTTCGGGATGCTCACCGCCGGCGCGGCGCTGGTCCTCCTCGACGACGACGAGCGGGCCGACCCCGGGCGCTGGCTCGACCTCGCCGGGCGGCACCGGGTGTCGATCTGGAACTCGGTGCCGGCGCTGCTGGACATGCTGCTCGACGCCGCCGCGGACCGTCGCCTCCCGACCCTGCGGCTGGCCCTGGTGTCCGGGGACCGGGTCGGCCTGGACCTCGCACCCCGGCTGGCCGCCTGGTCACCGGAAACCCGGCTCGTGGCGCTGGGCGGTGCCACCGAGGCCGCCATCTGGTCGAACCACTACCGCGTCACCGGAGTCCCGGAGCACGGTACGTCGGTTCCCTACGGGTTCCCGCTGGGCAACCAGCGGTACCGGGTCGTCGACGCCGAGGGCCGGGACCGCCCGGACTGGGCTGCCGGTGAGCTGTGGATCGGGGGGCTCGGGGTTGCCCGGGGGTACCGGGGGGACGCCGAGCAGACCCGCCGACGGTTCGTCCAGGCCGGCGGGGAACGCTGGTACCGCACCGGTGACATCGGCAGGTACTGGCCGGACGGGACGCTGGAGTTCCTCGGTCGCGCGGACCAGCAGGTCAAGATCCGCGGCCACCGTGTCGAACTCGGGGAGATCGAGGCCGCGCTTGCGTCCCATCCGGACGTCCGCGCCGCGGTGGCCGTCGTCGCCCCCGACGTGGGCCAGCCGGTCACCTTCGTCGTGCCCGCCGGGTGCCCGCCCGACCCCGGGGCGCTCGCCGCGTTCCTCGCCGAACGGCTGCCCAGCTACGCGGTACCGATCCGGTACCACATCGTGGAGGATCTGCCGCTCACCGCGAACGGGAAGGTCGACCGGCCGCGGCTGGTGTCCCTCGCCCGACCGCAATCCCCGATCGGCACGGCACACAGTGGGCCACGGGGCGACACCGAACGGGTGCTGGCCGGCCTGTGGGCGGATCTGCTCGGAGTGGACGACGTCCCGCGGGACGCCTCGTTCTTCGCCCTGGGTGGTGACAGCCTGCTCGCGGCCCGGCTGACCAGCAGGATCCGGGACCGGCTCGGCGCGGACGTTGCACTGCGGACGCTGTTCGCCGCACCCACCGTCGCCGAACTCGCCCCACTCATCGAGCCCCGAACCGGTACCGGCGACAGCGACGACCTGGAGGAGGGCATCCTTTGAACATCAGCCAGTTCGTCACCGACCTGGAGAACCTCGGTGTGCACCTGTGGGAGGACTCCGGGCAACTCCGCTTCCGCGCGCCCGGCGGGGTGCTCACCGGCGCCCGGCGGGACCTGCTCCGGGAGCACAAACCCGCCGTCCTGGCGCACCTGCGACGGCTCACCGAGACCCAGGCGCTCACCCCGGACACCGCCGCGCGGCACGAGCCGTTTCCGCTGACCGACGTCCAGGCGTCCTACCTGCTCGGCCGGTCCGACGCCTACCCCTGCGGCGGGGTGGCCTGCACCGCATACCTGGAGATCAGGTTCGACCCGTTCGATCCGGGGTTGGCCGAACGGGCCTGGCGACAGCTCGTCGGCCGGCACGACGCGCTGCGCACGGTCGTCCACGCCGACGGGTACCAGCGGGTGCTGCCGCGGGTGCCCGACTACCGGATCGCCGTCACCGACCTGCGGGGCGCCGCGGCCGGCACGGTGGACGAGGCGGTCCTGGCGACCCGCGAGGAGATGGTGTCGGCCGAGTTCGCGCCCGACCGGTGGCCGCTGTTCGACCTGCGTGCGACCTGGTGCGACGCGCACACCGTGGTGCACCTGTCGGTGGACATGCTGATCGGCGACTACGCCAGCGTGCACCTGCTGGTCGCCGAACTCGACCAGCTCTGCCACGACCCGGATCGACGGCTGCCTCCGCTCGCCGTCGGTTTCCGGGACTACGTGCTGGCCGAACGGGCCCTGGACCACAGCGGTCGTCGACAGCGCGACCGCGACTACTGGTGGAGCCGGCTCGGCGACCTCTCATCGGAAACCTCGGAAACACCGGAAACACTGGGAACGCCGGAGGTGCCGGCCCTTCCGCCGCGCCCCGGACTTCCCACCGTGGACGGGACGTCGCCGCTCCGGCGCTTCCGGCGAATCCAGACCCGACTGTCCGCACGGGAGTCGTCCGGTATCCGGAGTCGGGCCGGCGCGCACGGCGTGACCACCTCCGGCGCGTTGCTGGCCGCCTACGCCGAGACGATCGCCCGATGGAGCGGCCAGCGCCGGTTCACCCTCAACCTGCCCATGTTCAACCGGCTACCGCTGCATCCGCAGGTCGACCGGCTGGTGGGCGATTTCACGTCGGTCACCCTGCTGGCCGTGGATCATGCCGCAACCGATTCGTTCGCCTCCCGGGCCACCGCGATACAGGCCCAGCTCTGGCGGGACCTGGACCACCGCGGCTGCTCGGGTGTCGAGGTGCTGCGCGAACTCGCCCGCAGACGTGGCCGGGACGCCTCGCTGATGCCGGTCGTGTTCACCAGCACGCTCGGGCTGCCCGACGCCGTGCCCGACGCCGATGCCGGAGATGACCGGCCGGGCGCGAGACACGGCGAGATCGTGTTCGGATGCAGCCGAACCCCGCAGGTGTGGATCGACTGCCAGGTCATGGAGGATCGGGGCGCACTGGTGGTCGGCTGGGACGTCCGGGAGGGGCTGCTCCCACCCGGTCTGGCCGACGACGCGTTCGGGGCGTTCTGCTCGCTGGTCGGTGACCTCGCCGGCTCGGACGCGGCATGGGAACGGTCCGCCGGCGTGCGTCTCCCGCCGGCGCAACTGGCGGCCCGACGGCGGGCGAACGACACCGCCGCTCCGCTGCCCGACCGGCTGCTGCACTCCGACATCGTCGCCCAGGCCATATCCACACCGGACCGGACCGCGGTGGTCGACGCCACCCGCGTCCTGACCTACCGCGAGCTGCTCACCGAGGCGAACGCCGTTGCCACCGAGCTGCGCGCGACCGGGGACCCGACGGGGGATCCGGCCGGGACGGTGGTGGCGGTGCTCATGGACAAGGGCTGGGAGCAGGTCGTCGCCGTGCTCGGCGTGCTGCTCGCCGGCGCGGCATACCTGCCGATCGACCCCGCCGGTCCACCCAGCCGCACCAACGCGATGCTCACCGATGCGGGCGTGCGGACCGTCCTCACCCAGCCCTGGACCGTCGCCGACCTGCCGGACAGGGACGTCGTCCGCGTCCGCGCCGGCGGGTCGACCGACACCGGCGCCCGGACGCCGGCCACACCAGCGTCGACCGGCCGGACTGTCGATCCAGACGACCTCGCCTACGTGATCTACACGTCCGGGTCCACCGGTCGACCCAACGGCGTGATGATCAGCCACCGCGCCGCCCGCAACACCATCGACGACATCAACCGGCGGTTCGGGGTCAACGGCGACGACCGGGTGCTCGGCCTTTCCGGCCTGAGTTTCGACCTGTCCGTCTACGACATCGCAGGACCACTCAGCCGCGGCGGATGCCTGGTACTGCCCACCGGGCACCGCCGACAGGACGCCTCCTACTGGGCCGAACTCATCGACCGGCACGGGGTGACGGTGTGGAACTCGGTACCCGCGCAGATGCAGATGCTGCGGTACTACCTGGACTCCGAGCCGTCGGTCGACCTGCCGTCGCTGCGGCTGGCCCTGCTGTCCGGGGACCGGATCCCCACCAGCCTCGCCCGCCGCGTCGCGGCACGGCTCCCGGGGGTCAGCCTGGTCGGCCTCGGGGGTGCGACCGAGGCGTCGATCTGGTCCATCGTCCATCCGATCGGGCCCGACGCGGCCGGCCGGGCCGCCGTCCCGTACGGCACGCCGCTGACCAACCAGTCCTTCCACGTGCTCGACGCGGAGCTGCGCGACTGCCCCGACTGGACCCCCGGCGAGCTGCACATCGGCGGTGCCGGGCTGGCCATCGGCTACCTCGGCGACGAACCGAAGACGGCCCGGCGGTTCATCCGGCACCCGGTCACCGGCCAGCGGCTGTACCGCACCGGCGATGTCGGCCGGTACCGCGACGACGGCGTCATCGAGATCCTCGGCCGGGTCGACGACCAGGTCAAGATCCGCGGGT
>DASULA010000072.1:0-2972 GCA_036278435.1 Mycobacteriales bacterium
GGAGGGATACCGGGTCATCTGGGTCCGCTCCACCGCCAAGACCGGCCGGGACGCCGAGGCGCGTCGCGACAAGATCGCCCGCGGCATCGCGGCCCTGGACGCCCTCAACCAGCGCCTGGCCTCACCCCAGAGCTCCTGACATAGATCTGCCGGCTGGTGGCCTCTTGTAGCCCGATTCTCCTTGTGTGGTTGATGATTCGTCGTCATTGGTGGTTGACGAGCACATCAAATGTGAACGATAATAGATGGAGTCATTTGGACGAGGTTGAGCGGGGGTGGGGACGATGACGGTGATGAGTGCCCAGGCCCCGCTCCCGCTGGCCCCGGCCGAGTCCGTCCCGGTCGGGCACGCGGCTGCCTTGGTCGAAGACGAGGGCGGGGGGCAGGTGTTCATCCGTGGCGAGCTGGCCTACGTCTGGGATGCCGGTGATGCCGCGGGGCGGCGGCTGGCGGCGGCACAGCTGGTGCGGATCAAGGCCGCCACGCAGGTGCAGGTGGCCACGGCGTTCGGGGTGGGTGCGGTCACGGTGTGGCGGTGGGCCAAGAAGCTCGACGTGGCCGGGGTGGCCGGGATCGGCCCGGACCGGAAAGGTCCGAAGGGACCCTCGAAGCTGACACCGGACCTGGTGGCCGAGATCCGGGCCCGCCGCCAGGACGGACAGTCGCTGCGGGTGATCGGGTCAGCGGTCGGGGTGGTGCTCGACACGGTCCGTCGCGCCCTGGCCCAGGAAGACCAGGGCGCGGCGCAGGCGCACACACCGCAGCTCGAGCCCGCCTCCGAGGGTGCCGCCCTGGCCGAGGATGCCCACGCCGAGGGCAGCAACGAACGCGGCGGGCAGGACCGGCACGCACGCGCCGGTGGCCTCGCCGATGAGCAGGAGGAGTTGCCGGTGCTGGCCGAGCCGCCGGAGCGCGGGCTGGAGCGGGGCCTGGCCAGGTGGGGCCTGCTGGGGCATGCCGACCCGGTGTTCCACAGCGCCGCCCGGGTGCCGCTGGCCGGGCTGCTGGCCGCGGTGCCGGCACTGGCCGGCACCGGCCTGCTGGGCTGTGCCCGGCAGACCTACCAGCAGCTGCCGGCCGGCTTCTACGGGCTGGACACCGTGCTGGTGGAGGCCGTGTTGCGGTGCCTGGCCGGTGAACCGCGGGCCGAGGGCGCCACCCGCGTCGACCCGGTCGCCCTGGGCCGGGTGCTGGGCATGGACCGGGCCCCGGAGGTCAAGACCATCCGCCGCAAGCTCGCCCAGCTCGCCGGCCGGGGCAAGGCCGAGGAGCTGCTGGCCGGCATGGCTGCCCACCACCTGCACCAGATCGACCCGGAGCTGGCTGCGGTGCTGTATGTCGATGGGCACACCCGCGCCTACCACGGCAAACGCAGGATCGCCAAGACCCACGTGGCCCGGTTGAAGTTCCCCGCCCCGGCCACCCTGGAGACCTGGGTTGCCGACGCCGCCGGCGACCCCGTGCTGGTGGTGATGGCCGAACCCGGCGCCTCCCTGGCCGCCGAACTGCGCCGGCTGCTGCCGCAGCTGCGCGAAGCGGTCGGTGATGACCGACGGGTACTGGTCGGGTTCGACCGCGGCGGCTGGTCCCCGGCGTTGTTCCAGGCCATGGACGCCGCCGGGTTCGACGTGCTGACTTGGCGCAAGGGCGAAGCCGACGACGTCACCGAGGATGAGTTCACCGACGTGACCCATGTCGATGACGACGGCCGGGCGCATCAGTGGAACGCCGCCGAGTCGGTCGTGGACCTGCCGCTGGATGCGGCCGGGAACCAGACGTTTCGGATGCGGCAGGTTACCCGCCGCGACGGCCCGGGTGCCAAGCAGATCCACATCCTGACCACCGTCGGTGCCCAGCAACTGTCCACGGCGGCGGTGAACTACCGGATGGGATCGCGGTGGCGGCAGGAGAACGCCTTCCGCTACGGACGGATGCACTTCGACCTGGACTCCCACGACTCCTACCGCCACAGCGACGACGACCCGACCCGGTCGGTGCCCAACCCCGCCAAGAAGCAGGCACAGAACCACGTGGCGGCCGCCCGGGCGCACTACGAACGCGAGGTCGCCCGCGCCGACGCCACCCTGCTGCAACTACGGTCCCCGACATCGACCGAACCAGTGCACATCTCCAACGCCGAGCACAACCGGATCACCGCCGGCGCCTCCGCGGCCGAGGACGCCCTGGCCGCCGCCGAAGAACACAACCGCCACACCCCGGCGCGGTTGCCACTGGGGCAGGTCCACCCCGGCCAGCAGGTCCTGGAAGTCCAGACCAAGCTGCTCACCCACGCCATCAAGATCGCCGCCTACAACACCGCCACCGCCCTGGCCCGCGACGTCCGGCTGCACACCAGCTACGCCCGCGCCAAGCACGAAGCACACGTCCTGATCCGCCACGTATTGACCCACTCTGGCGACATCGACCCCGACCCCGACAACGGAACGTTGACCGTGCGGCTGGACCCACTACCGACCGGCCGCGCCACCCGCGCCGTCGCCGAACTGTGTGAGCACCTCACCGCCACCGAAACACGCTACCCCGGCACCGACCTGAAGATCCGCTACCACGTCAAGTCCCGCCGCTGAGACTGCACCGACTTTCGTACCATGTCAGGAGCCCTGGAGCTGCCGAGCGGCGACACCGTGGTGCAGTTGCGCGTGGTGGTGCCGCGGCCCGAGCCACGTCGGGGACGGGCAGCGGCTGCGCGCCGGTCGGCCTCGGTGGACACCATCGACGTCGGCGTCTGGGGCAAGGCCCTGCAACGGCGCGTCCTCAAGCTCGTCGACGGCGCCGACGTGGTGGTGCGGGGAGCCCTGCGGCGGCGCTTCTGGCGAGGGCCCGGCGGGCCGGTCAGTCGTTACGAGGTCGAGGCGTCGGCGATCGAGGTGGTCCGCCGGGGCTGACGGCAGCCGGTCGGGGAGAATGAGCGGATGGGTGAGGCGCTGGTCGAGGGTTACGAGGCGCTCGTG
>DASULA010000073.1:0-3143 GCA_036278435.1 Mycobacteriales bacterium
AACCAGATACGCCGCTGCGGGAAGGACAGCGGCAGATCGCGGTCGCGGGCGACCGGGGTGATCGGCGGTACCGGTGCCACGTCGGTGGAGGCTCGGCGCAGGAACTCCATCACCGCGTCCCGGTGCTCGACTAGGGCGGCCCTCAGGTCGGGGGTGAGTACACCCTTGGGAGCGCTGAACCGCAGCCGGTCGCCGTCCACCCACAGGTCAACGTTCGCCGCGTACAGCCGGGACAGCAGGTCGGCGACCCTCACAACTCGCCCTCCTCGTTATCCTCCGACCTCGCCGGACGGCCACCGGTGAGCCCGCGCAGCGTCGCCACCAGGGCCGCCTGCTCGGCCATGGTCGGCAGCTCGAACAGGTCCCGGAGCCTGATTTCCACTCCGAACGCTTCGCGCAGCCGGGCGATCAGCCTCGTGCCCAGCAGAGAATGCCCACCGAGTAGGAAGAAGTCGTCGTCGGGCGCAACGGCCGGAACACCGAGCAGGTCGGCCCAGATCGCACCGACCGCACACTGGACATCGTCCGACTGGCCGGCACCCGCGGCGCCCACCGGCGGCACCGCCGACCGTCCTTTCTCGACTCGCGCGGCAGGAATCGGTTTGGCGCCCGGCGGGTCGCCTGGCGCGCCGGGCGCCAGGGTGAGCCAGTATCTCTGGCGTTCGAAGGGGTATGCCGGCAGCGGTACACGCCGCCGTTGGCGCACGTTACGCCGGTGCCAGTCGATCGGTGTGCCCACTGACCACAGGTGTCCGACGGCCTCCTCCAGCGTGACCGCGTCCAAGGCCTGGGACCTGGGGTGGCGCAGTGACGGCACGACCGTTGTTTCGCCGCCGACGGCCTGGCGGGCCAGGGTGCACAGGGCCTGGCCGGGGCCGACCTCCAGCAGTGTGCACCTCCGGTCACGCAGCACGGTCGCCAGGCCGGCGGCGAACCGGACCGGACTGACGGTGTGTGTGGCCCAGTACCCTGGATCGGTGGCCTGCTCGTCGGTGATCCAGTCACCGGTCACGTTGGACACGAACGGGATCGCCGGTGCCCGGGCCGGGATGTCCGCGGCAAGTTCCCGCAGTTCCCGAGCCGCGGGCGCCATCATCGCCGAGTGGAACGCCCGTGAGGTGCGCAGGCGCCGGGTCGGCACGCCTCGACTGGCGAACTCGCGTTCCAAGGTCCGCAGGCCAGGATCTGGGCCGGAGACGACGCACAGGTCCGGCCCGTTCACCGCGGCGACGGAGAAGCCCTCCGGAAGCACCCCGAGGTCCCGCTCTGGAAGCTGAACGCTCAGCATCACACCCTTGGCCACCCGCTGCATGAGCTGTCCGCGGCGGGCGACCAGGGTGAGGGCGTCCCGCAATGTGAACACGCCGGCCAAGCACGCGGCCACGTACTCGCCGAGGCTGTGTCCAATGAGCGCCCGCGGCCGAACACCCCAGTCGTACCAGAGCTGGGCGAGCGCGTACTCCACGGCGAACAGAGCGGGTTGGGTAATCTCCGTCTCGTCCAGGCGTCCAGGCCAACCCACCACCGGATCGGCGCGAGTGAATAGGAGCTGGTGGAGGTCGATGCCCAGGTCGGCGGCCAGGTGGTCACAGCAGCGGTCGAACTCCTCGCGGAATCGCGGCTGGGTCTGGTACAACTCCGCGATCATTCCAGCGTGTTGCGCGCCCTGCCCGGGCAGCATGAACACCACCGCAGGTGCCGCCGTGGCGGGGCGCGCGGTCTGGGTTCGGGGTACGCCGTGCCCGGTCAGGCCGCGCACGGCCTCGGCGGAGTCCCGGCACACCAGGAAACGGCGGAACTCGAACGCCTTCCTTCCCACCTGTGTCGTGTAGGCGATGTCGCCCACGCTGAGATCGGGGTTACGGCTCAGGTGCGCCGCCAGGTTCGCGGTGATGTTGTCCAGGGCGGTGGCGGTCCGGGCGGACAGCACGAGCAGATGCGGGACCGGGCCGATGCCCGCCGCGTTCGCCTCGGTCGGAGGCCTCGCCGCGGCGGGTGCCTCCTCCAGGATAGCGTGCGCGTTCGTACCGCCCACGCCGAACGAACTCACGCCCGCACGGCGCGGCGTGGCGCCGGCCGGCCAGGGGGTGGCCTCGGTGTTGACGAAGAAGGGGGTGCTGTCGAGGTCCATCGCGGGGTTCGGACTGGTGAAGTGCAGGGTCGGCGGCAGGATCCGGTGTTCCAGGGCCAGGACGGTCTTGATCAGGCCGGCGATACCCGCCGCGACGTTGAGATGCCCGATGTTGGACTTCACCGATCCGATCACGCAGAAACCGGTGCGGTCCGTGCGGGCACGAAAGGCCCTGGTCAGCCCGACGATCTCGGCGGGGTCGCCCAGCGCGGTGCCGGTGCCGTGGGTCTCCACATGGCTGATCGTGACCGGATCGACGCCGGCCACCTGCTGCGCCGCACGGATCACCGCGGCCTGCCCGGCGATGCCCGGTGCGGAGAACCCGGCTTTGGCTGCCCCGTCGTTGTTGACGGCGGTACCCTTGATCACAGCGTGGACGGGGTCGCCGTCGTCGAGTGCGGCGGTCAGCAGCTTCAGCACGACCAGACCGACACCGTCGCCGGGGACGGTTCCGGTAGCGCGAGCGTCAAACGCCCGACAGTGGCCATCGTGGGAGTAGATGCCCTCGTCTTGGGCGTGGTAGCCCTCCCGGTGCGGGAACATCACCGACACGCCACCTGCCAGCGCGATGTCGCAGTCGCCGCTGAGGAGCCCCTGGCAGGCCATGTGCACCGCCACCAGTGCGGTGGAGCACGCCGACTGCACACATACGCTGGGCCCTTTCAGGTCCAGCTTGTAGGACGTACGCGTGGTGAGCTGATCTTTGTCGTTGCCCAGCACGATCTCAACGAATTCCGGCAGGTGGGCCAGGTCGTGCAGGGAATGAGCGAGGTACGTTCCAGAACTGGATCCCCCGTATACACCGATGGCGCCCTTGCACCCACCGGGATCGATCGCGGCGTGTTCGAGTGCCTCCCACGCGCACTCCAGGAACAGGCGCTGCTGAGGGTCGATGGTCGCGGCGTCGGCGGGGCTGTACCCGAAGAAGCCCGCGTCGAACAGGTCGGGGTCCTCCAGGACGCCTTTCGCCCGCACGTAGCCAGGATTGCCGACGACATGTGGAAGGATCCCC
>DASULA010000074.1:0-5484 GCA_036278435.1 Mycobacteriales bacterium
CACTACCACTACTCGCCACCAAAGCAACCAAACCACTACCCAACGTGACCTTGATCTAGCCCTGGGTGCTTGGCCGCGTCCGCGGCGCCGATGCCCAGGGCGAGGGCGAGCACCGACGTGGCTGGCACGGTGGCCGAAGAGGAACGCTATGAGGTCCCGCTTTTCGATGAGGTTCGTGTCATCGACAACTCACGAAGCGCCTCGGCCACAACGAGAGTAGTGCGGCTTACCAGAGAGTGGACCCGGACATCGGCGGTCGATATGGAGCGCGCGACAACCACGCTGGGGTCCGCCGGGATTGATTTACGGGTGGTTGATCTCAAAGCGGCCGCGCAGCGCACACTGAGCACGACATATTCGGCGGGCGCCCGGGAGCGTGAGACCTTTGAGGAAGAAGTCACCCTCAACGTCGCTCCGCACACGTGCTGCCGAGTCGTCTTCTCCTGGAAGGAGATCCGCCAGAGCGGTGTCGTGCAACTCGCCAGCGGCGGTTCCCAGGTACGGATCCCGTACGAGGTGGTCGTCGGGGTCACGTTCGACCAGCAGCAGATCGACGACCAGACGCAATGACCAGACCACGGCCACCGTCCGGACCGCTGGCCGTGATCTGGGAATTCGCTGAAAGCGGGTTACCGGACCGGTGGCCGCGCCGCTCTGGATCCGGTCAGGAGTCGTCCGAGCCGAGCCCGGCCGGGGAGGCCAGCCAGGTCTCGAACGTGGTCGGGGCGATGCGGGCGTCCGGGCCTGGCAGCAGCACCTCGCCGGCCATCTGGGTGCCGAACGGGCCGCGCCAACTGGGCACCAGGCGCAGTGACTCACCGCGGGCGGTCAGCGTCCGGCGCGCCATGTCCACCAGGTCCTGGGTCTGCGGCCCGGCCAGTTCCACCGTCCCGCCCCGGGGTTCGTTGGTGGCGATCTCGGCCAGGACGTCGGCGATGTCGGGCACCGCCACCGGCTGCATGAGCAGCGGCGGCAACACTGCCGTGTCGCCGTCGCGGGTCCACCCGACGACCATGTCCGGGAACTCGAAGAACTGGGTGGCCCGCAGCACGGTCGCCGGCACCGGACCGGCCAGGGCCAGCCGTTCCTGCTCGCGCTTGCCCGCGTAGTGCGCGTTACCCGGCACCTTGTCCACGCCGACGATCGAGAGCACCACGTGGTGCCGCACACCCGCGTCCCGCTCGGCGGCCAGCACGTTCCGGGTCGCGGTGCCGAAGAACGCGACGGCCGCCTCGGCGTCGGTGGCCGGCGTGTTCGTGACGTCGATGACCGCGTCCGACCCGGCCAGCGTGTCGGCCAGCCCGGCGCCGGTGGTCACGTCCGCGCCGGTCGAGCGGGCCACGACGACCGGGTCGTGACCGCGCTCGCGCAGCGCCCGGACCACCTGCCGGCCGACCAGCCCCGTTCCACCGACCACCGAAACCCGCATCCGATGCCTCCCGACGTCTCGGCCCGACGTACCCGGCCGAATCGGCCGCCACCAACAACCTATCGCGGCGGCCCGGGCCCTGCCTGTGACACGTTCGGGGCCGGGGTGTGAGGCCACGTCCGGCCGACCTACCCGGGGCGGATACCATCCTGACCGCCGGGTGCGGCGGGGGTCGGATGGCACCGGGCTCGCGCGGCGCGTGCGGTCGGGCGGGGTCGCGGGAACGGAGTTCTGATGCTGGTGGACGCAGACCCGATGGGGCCGCCGTCACCCGACGGGCGGTTCGGCGAGTTCGGCGGCAGGTTCGTGCCCGAACCGATCGTGCCGGCCTGCGCCGAACTGGAGGCGGAGTTCCGCGCCGCCTGGGCCGATCCGGCGTTCCACGCCGAACTGGACGACATCCTGCGCCACTACGCTGGGCGGCCGTCTCCGCTGACCGAGTGCCACCGGCTGTCCGAGCGGCTCGGGGTCCGGGTCCTGGCCAAGCGGGAGGACCTGAACCACACCGGCAGCCACAAGATCAACAATGTCCTGGGCCAGGCGCTGCTGGCCCGCCGGATGGGCAAAACCCGGGTCGTCGCGGAGACCGGCGCCGGCCAGCACGGCGTGGCCACCGCCACCGCCTGCGCGCTGTTCGGGCTGGAGTGCACGGTCTACATGGGCGAGGTCGACGTCGAACGCCAGGCCCTCAACGTCTTCCGCATGCGGCTGCTGGGCGCCGAGGTGCGGCCGGTGCCCAGCGGCAGCCGCACCCTGAAGGACGCCATCAACGAGGCGCTGCGGGACTGGGTCGCCACCACCGGAACGACGCACTACTGCCTGGGCTCGGTGATGGGGCCGCACCCGTACCCGTGGATGGTGCGCGAGTTCCAGCGGGTGATCGGCGAGGAGGCCCGCGAGCAGTGCCGCCAGATCCTGGCCGGCGGACATCCCGACGTGGTGGTCGCCTGCGTGGGCGGCGGCTCCAACGCCGCCGGGATCTTCGCCGGCTTCGCGGCCACCCCGGCCCGGCTGGTGGGCGTGGAGGCCGCCGGCGGAGCGGCCATGAACGGTGGCCGGGTCGGCGTCGTGCACGGTTCGAAGAGCATGCTGTTGCAGGACGACGTGGGCCAGGTCGCCGAGGCGCACTCCATCTCCGCCGGGCTGGACTACCCGGGGGTCGGTCCGGAGCATGCCCACCTGCGGGCCACCGGCCGGGCCAGCTACCGCTGCGTGGGCGACGACGAGGTCATCGAGGCGGTCACCGTGTTGAGTCGGACTGAGGGCCTGATCCCGGCACTGGAATCAGCGCACGCGGTGGCCTACCTGTTGCGCGAGGCCGGTCGCGAGATCCCGACCGGGTCGACCGTGCTGGTCAACCTGTCCGGGCGGGGGGACAAGGACGTGAGCGTGATCGCCGGGCTGCTGGACGGGATGGCCGACCGATGAGCGGGCGACCTCACCAGCCGGTCGCGGCTGGGACGGCTGTGACCACTGGGACGGCTGTGACCACTGGGACGGCTCGGACCGCTGGGACGCTGGAGACCGTCCTGCGCGAACGCCGGGACGGTGGCCGCAAGCTGTTGGTCCCCTACGTCACCGCCGGTGTGTGCGCGAACTGGGTCGACTTCGTGGTCGCGGCCATGGACGCCGGTGCGGACGCGGTGGAGATCGGCATCCCGTTCAGCGACCCGGTGATCGACGGGCCCACCATCCAGCGGGCGTCGGTCCGCGCGCTCGCGCGCGGCACCACCCCGGACACCGCCCTCGGCGACCTGGGCGGGATCGACCGGTCCGTTCCGCTGATCGCGATGACCTACTACAACCTGGTGTTCCAGGCCGGCCACCGGTCGTTCGCGACCCGGCTGTGCGACGGTGGGGTGTGCGGCCTGATCGTGCCCGACCTGCCGGTCGACGAGTCGGCCGGGCTGACCGACGATGCGGCCGCGGCCGGCGTCGACACCGTGCTGCTGGCCGCGCCGGTCACGCCGGAGGACCGGCTGGCTGTGATCTGTCAGCGCAGCCGCGGCTTCGTCTACGGCATGGGTCTGATGGGCGTGACCGGGGAGCGGACCAGCCTGGCCTCCTCGGCCACCGCGATGGCCCGGCGACTCAAGGCCGCGACTGACATGCCGGTGTTGATCGGGGTCGGCGTGTCGACACCGCAGTACGCCGCGGAGATCTGCGCCGACGCCGACGGGGTGGCGATCGGCGCGCCACTGATGCGCCGTGTCCTGGAGGGTCAGCCGCCCGGCGCGGTGGCCGAACTGGTCGGCGCGTTCCGGCAGGCCCTCGACCAGTGCGGCGATCAGTAACCTTCACCGATTCACCTGTTTCCTGTTTTCGCGCGGGAATCTGTCCCGACAAACCGGTTAACAGTTGTGTTCTCCGGCGAAACCTGACACGTCGGGCCGGCTGTGGAAACACCCGGCCCGGCGTCCTGGTTCCGGAGCCGGACCGTACTACCCTGCGTGCCTGACCGCTTACATCGAGTACCGGGAACGCGAGTCACGCGGGGGAAATGTGTCGAACACCGTGGCGGGCGGGCATGCCACCCCCTCCCGGACGGGTCGTGCCGGAGGCGCGGCTCGGCGCGGCGCCAGGGCACCGGCGTACCGGATGGCCGGGCTGTGCCTGTGGGCCACCGGCGGGCGGGTGCGCAACCGCGCCGGGCGCACCCTGTTCGTGGACCGCACTGACCGGCGGGCCCGCCAACTGTTGCTGCGCCGGGGCGCGGCCGACCGGGACGCGGTGCGGCTGTGGCGGGCCGCCGTGGCGGCGATCCGCCCCACGGCGGTGCTGGACGTGGGTGCCAACTACGGCGAGGTGGTGCTGTCCACCGGCTACCCGGCGGGCTGCCGGGTGCTGTGCGTGGAGGCCAGCCGGGACGTGGCCGGGTACCTGGCCCGCAGCCTGGCCGCCGGCCTTCCCGGCGCCGAACTGACCGTCGCGGCGGCCTGCGACCGGCCCGGCGTCCCGTACCTGCTGCGGCCCGGGGCGTCCTCCGGCGAGGGGCGGGCCGTGCCGGCCGGCCGGTTCGGTTCCGACCTGCACACGGTGACCTGCGACGGGCTGCTCGGGGACGTCACCGGCGGCCGGCTGGTGTTCAAAGTGGACGTCGAAGGTGACGAGCCCGCGGTCCTGTCCGGACTGGGCCGCGCCCTGGGGACCGCGTCGGCGGCCTGCGGCCTGGTGGAGTACTTCCACCTCGACCGCGACACCCAACTGCGCCTGCTGGTCGAGCACGAGCTGTACGCGGTGTTCCCCGACGCGCACGGGCTGCTCCGGCTGACCACACGGACGTTGCCGGCGATCTTCCCGGCACCGCACCGGGTGCGACCCGGGTACGCCAAGGACGTCATCGTCGCGGCCGGCGACGCCGCCGACCTGCTCACCGCCGCCACCCGGCGCGAAGGTGCGGGCGGGGGGTGATCGGCCGTGCGGGTGCTGCTCGCCTGTTACCGGTGCGACGGCGCGGCCGGCACCGAGGCGCGCGGCGCGGCGGCCTGGATCGCCGGGCTGTCCGGGGCCGGGCTGAGCCTCACTGTGCTCACCCGCACCCCAGCCGCCGCGGTGAACCCGACGCTGGCCGGACTGTCCGGCGTGGACGTCGTGTCGATGCCCGGCCCGGACTCGCCCGGCCGGACTGACGAAAGGTCGCTGCGCCGGGACTATTTGCGCTGGGACCGGGCCGTGCGGACCTGGTTGGCCGGCCAGTACCTGTCCCGGTTCGACCTGGCCCACCACCTGTCCTGGGGTTCGGTCACCGCGCCCACCGCGCTGGCCCTGGCCGGGTCGCTTCCGCTGGTGTGGGGCCCGGTCGGCGGCGGGCAGCACTGCCCGCTCGGGTTGGTCAGGCTGATGCCTCCGGTCGCGGCCGGGCGGGAGCTGGCCCGCAGCTCCAGGCTCCGCGCCGCCCGCTGGCTGCCCTGGGTCCGCCGCGCCGCGACCACGGCCACCGTGACCCTGGCCACCAACGACGAGACCGCCGGCCTGCTCCGCCGCCTGGGTGCCCGGCAGGTGTGGTCGATGCCCGACACGGCCGTACCGACCGTGCCCGCGCCCGCCGGCGGTCC
>DASULA010000075.1:0-16795 GCA_036278435.1 Mycobacteriales bacterium
GAACTCAACGGGCACATCGCCGGCACCGACGCGGTCATCACCACCGCCCAGGTGCCCGGTCGCCGCCCGCCGCTGCTGGTCACCGCCGAGGCGGTCAAGGCGATGGCGCCCGGCTCGGTGATCGTGGACGCCGCGTCCAGCCCGCTGGGTGGCAACGTGGAGGTGTCCCGGCCGGGCGAGACCCTGGTGACCGACAACGGCGTCACCGTGGTCGGCGCGGACAACCTACCGGCGACCATGCCCACCGCGGCGTCGGCCGCCTACGCCCGCAACATCAGCGCGCTGTTGCTGCACCTGGTCGGTGACGGCGTGCTCACGGTCGACCTGACCGACGAGATCCAGGCCGGCGTCGTCATCACCCATGACGGCCGGGTCGTGCACGAGGCGACCGCCCGACTGCTGGCGGACGCGGAGTCTGGAGTTGATGCGGATGAGCCCGGCGCTGCTGGCTGACATTTCCATCTTCGTGCTGAGCCTGCTGGTCGGCTTCGAGGTGATCAGCAAGGTGCCGGCCACCCTGCACACCCCGCTGATGTCGGCGGCCAACTCGATCCACGGCATCGTGCTGGCCGGCGCGATCCTGATCGCCACCACCGCGGACAGCCCGCTGGGCTACGTGCTGGCCTTCGTCGCCACCGCGTTCGCCTCGGCCAACGTGGTCGGCGGCTACGCGGTCACCGACCGGATGCTGAACATGTTCCGCCGGCACGCCCCGGCCGACCGCGCGAAGGACGGCGACAAGACGGGCGGGACGACGCGATGAGTGTTTTCGACACGGTTGTCCGGCTGATCTATCTGGCCGCGGCGGCCTGCTTCGTGATCGGCCTGCCCCTGATGAACTCCCCGGCCACCGCGCGGCGGGGCAACCGGGTGTCCGCCGCCGGGATGGCCGCCGGCATCGCGGCCACCGCCGTGCTGGTGATCCACCAGGGCACGGCCACCGTGACCGGCTGGATCGTGCTGCTGGCCGGCGCGGCCGTCGGGGCGGTGACCGGGCTGTACTCGGCGCGACGGGTGCAGATGACCGCCATGCCGCAACTGGTCAGCCTGTTCAACGCGGTCGGCGGCGGCGCCGCCGCCGTGGTGGCGATCCACGACTTCGTCCGGCTGGCCGGACTGGACGCCAGCGTGCCGACCCGGACCGCGGTGTTCACCGTGCTGGACGTGGTGATCGGCGCGGTCACGTTCGCCGGCTCGCTGATCGCGGCCGGCAAGTTGCAGGGGGTGGTGTCCTCCAGCCCGGTGGTGTTCCCCGGCGCGAGAGGGATCAACGCCGGCCTGGCCGTGCTGGTGCTGGCCGGCGCGGTGTACCTGTTCAGCGGCCAGGACAGCGTGCCGGTGCTGGTGGTGATCATCGTGGCCGCACTCGCCCTTGGCGTGACCATGGTGATGCCCATCGGCGGGGCGGACATGCCGGTGGTCATCTCGCTGCTGAACGCGTTCACCGGCACCGCGGTGGCGATGGCCGGGTTCGTCATCGACAACGCCGTGCTGATCATCGCCGGGGCGCTGGTCGGCGCGTCCGGCGGCATCCTGACCAAGCTGATGGCCGACGCGATGAACCGGTCCATCGGCAACATCATCGTCGGCGGGTTCGGCACCGGCGACGCCACCGCGGCGGTGACCAGTGGCGGCGGGCAGGTGCGGGCCACCGCCACCGACGACGCGGCCATCCAACTCGCCTACGCCGGCAAGGTGATCATCGTGCCCGGCTACGGCCTGGCCGCCGCCCAGGCCCAGCACCAGGTGGCCGAGCTCGCCTCGGAGCTGGAGAAGCACGGGATCGAGGTCAGCTACGCCATCCACCCGGTGGCCGGCCGGATGCCCGGCCACATGAACGTGTTGCTGGCCGAGGCGGACGTGCCCTACTCCCAACTGAGGGAGATGGACGAGATCAACCCGGAGTTCCCGCGCACCGACGTGGCGCTGGTCATCGGCGCGAACGACGTGACCAACCCGGCCGCCCGCCAGCCGGGCACCGCGATCTCCGGCATGCCCATCCTGGACGTGGACCAGGCCCGCAGCGTCATCGTCATCAAGCGCTCCATGGGCCACGGCTACGCCGGCATCGACAACGCGCTGTACCACGACCCGAAGACCGGCATGTACTTCGCCGACGCCAAGAAGGGTCTGGCCGCCCTCACCGCCGCGGTGAAGACCCTGGTCGGCTGAGGGCTGCCCACGCCGTGCCCGGCACCGGGTGCCTCCACCCGAACGCCGGTCGTCCGCGTCCCCGCGCCGATCACCATCGATCACTATCGATCACCACTCCGTGTGGACGGTGTGGTCAGGCACGGCGCGCCCGCGGCCGGGTGCCCTCGGATCGCCCGCCGGTGACGAGGCCCGGTGCCGCAGCGGCGATCCGTTCCCGCATCGGGCGGCGGCGCAGCGCGTCGAGCGCCTCGTCCACGACCCGACTCAACGGTACCGACAACTCGGCCTCCAACTCGGCCGCGGCGGCCGAGGTGGCCACCCACTCGGCCTCCAGCACCGGCAGCAGCCGTTCGGCGGCCGGGGTCAGCCGGACGATCCGCTGCCGGGCGTCCGTGCCCGGGGTGAAGACGACCAGGTCGTCCCTGGCCATCTGCGCCACCGTCTGGCTCGCCGCCGAATGGGTCACGCCGGTCGCCCGCGCGAGATCGCGGATGGAACTGGGACCAGCGGCCAGGGCCCGGATGATCGGGGTGAACCGGGGCCGGAAACCGTCCAGGCCGAGGTCGGCGTAGACGGCGGCGACATCGCCGTCCAGGAGGTCGAGCAGGTGGCGCAGCCGGGTGCCGAGCAGTTCGGATCCGGGACTACCGGGAGTGGGAAACGTCATAGCGCTACTATAATAGCGCTGTTACATTTCTCCGAGCCGAGGCGGACGCATGGCGGATCTCTACCCTCCGATCGAACCGTACGACACGGGAATGCTCGACGTCGGCGACGGCAACCTCGTGTACTGGGAGACCTGCGGCAACCCCGACGGCAAGCCCGCCCTGGTCGTCCACGGCGGGCCGGGATCACGGTGCACGAACGGCCAGCGCCGGCCCTTCGACCCGGACCGGTACCGGGCGGTGCTGTTCGACCAGCGAGGTTGCGGGCGCAGCACACCGCACGCGAGCGATCCCGCCACGGACATGAGCCACAACACCACCGAACACCTGCTCGCCGACATGGAGCTGCTGCGCGAGCACCTGGGCATCCAACGATGGTTACTGACCGGTGGATCCTGGGGATCCACCCTGATCCTGGCCTACGCCGAGCGGTACCCCGAGCGCGTGTCAGAGGTCGTCATCTCCGGTGTCACCACCACCCGACGCTCGGAGATCGACTGGCTCTACCGCGGCGTCGCGCGCTTCTTCCCCGCCGAATGGGAGCGGTTCCGAGCCGGCGTGCCCGAGGCCGACCGCGACGGCGACCTCGTCACCGCCTACGCGCGCCTCATGGAGGACCCTGACCCGCGGGTACGTGCCCGGGCCGCGAATGACTGGTGCGCCTGGGAGGACGCGGTCATCTCGCTGGAACCGAACGGGACACCGAACGCGTACAGCAACCGCCCGCCGGCCAGCCTGCTGGCGCTCGTCCGCATCTGCACGCACTACTTCTCCCACGGCGCATGGCTGGCCGAAGGCGCCCTGCTGCGTGACGCCCGACGGCTGGCCGGCATTCCCGGGGTCCTGCTCCACGGTCGCCAGGACCTGAGCGGACCGGTCGGCACCGCATGGGAACTGGCCCGCGCCTGGCCGGGCGCCGAACTGGTCGTCATCGACGACTCCGGGCACACCGGCAGCGACGAGATGACCCGCCGGAAGCGCGTCGCGCTCGACGCCTTCGCCGGGCGGTGAGCCGACGCGATCGGTGTTTGAGAATTCACGACTCACCTTTTCCCGCACCCTGGACTTTGTTTGTTGAATTCACTCTGTGGGGTGATCAAAAGGCGGTGAGATCGACGTAGAATTGGTGACATGAATATCCCGTCTGATTCAATTCCGCGCCACGCCGATACCGGTGTTGGCGTGGAATTCGACGACGGGTTTCCGGGATTTGACTCGGTCAGCATGGTCCGGGCACTTGCCGGGTTCGACCCGTCAGACTTGGACGACGATGGTCTGTTGCAGGTGATGGTCGAGGCTCAGCGGATCGTTGCGGCAGCGCAGGCCAGGCAGGTCAAGGCGATGGCCGAACTGTCCCGGCGGCGCCCGCGCGCGTTCGGGCATCCGTTCGGGGAGTTCGCCGCCGACGAAGTCGCCGTGGAACTGTGCCTGACCCGGCGGGCGGCGGAAAACCGGCTGGGCCAAGCCGTGGAGATGACCACCCGCACACCCGCGATACTCCACGCCCTGGAGGCCGGGAGGCTGGACCTGTACCGAGCCTCGGCCATTACCGATGCGACCTATGGGTTGGACGATGCCACCGCCGCCCAAGTTGCCACCCAGGTGGTGGGCCGGGTCGAGCGACGGAACGTCTCGGAGATCCGCCGCACCGTGCGACAGGCTGTGCTGCGGGTCGACCCGGATGGTGCGGAGCGCAGGCGGGAGCGGGCCCGTGCCGACCGGAAGGTGGTCCTCACCCCGTTGGACGATGGGATGGCCGAACTGACCGCGTTCCTGCCCGCAGACCAGGCCAGCGCCGTGTACCGGCGGGTGGATGCCTTGGCCCGGGGTGCTCGGGTTCTTGGGGATGAGCGGGGAGCGGACGCGCGGCGGGCCGATGTGTTCGTCAACCTGCTGTTGGGCCGCCGGGATCCTGGTATGGCCGGTGAACCCGGTAGTGGGTTGCGGCCGTTGGTCCACGTGACCGTGTCAGCCTCGACCCTGGCCGGAGCCGACGACAAGCCCGGGCGGTTGGATGGTTACGGTCCGATCGGGGCGGCATTCGCCCGCCAGATCGCCGCCGACCCGACCGGAACATGGAAGCGGCTGGTTACTGACCCGACCGACGGGTCACTGATCGAACACTCCCACAACACCTACCGGCCACCCGCCGCACTCGACGACTTCATCCGCGCGCGCGATGGACAGTGCCGGTTCCCAAGCTGCCAACGCTCCGCGCAACACGCGGATCTGGACCACACGATTCCCTGGCCCACAGGACCCACGGCGATCGGCAACCTGGGAGCGTTGTGTCGCCGTCATCATCGCCTCAAGCACCAGACGACGTGGCGACTCACCCAAACCAACGGACGATTCTGCTGGACCAGCCCAACCGGCCGGAACTACATTACCGAACCCGCGGACCACGACCCACCTTGAGAAACGATAGCGTGCCGGTGAAGCCGGATAAATGTCGCGCGAGTGGGATACAAGGAGGCACCGTGGGCCACCGGACCTGGGATGAGGTTCGAGCCGGTATCGTCTCGCCGAGCGATGAGCCGCGGGTCGCTGAACTCGCCGAGCAGATGCGCACCGAGACGCGCGCGTATCGCCTTGCCGAGGCCCGCAGGATGCGGGGCCTCACGCAGACCCAGATGGCACGCCGCATGGGTATATCGCAGACGCGGGTGTCCCAGATCGAGCGTGGTGAGGTCGCTGAACTGCGGATCCTGGCATCCTACGTAGCCGCTCTCGGCGGGGAGCTCAAGCTGGTTGCCGACTTCGGAGATGAAAGCCTCCGGATCGCCTGACCCGCCCGCGTACGCGCCGGTGCGCCGATGACCGCCGCGGTGAAGACCCTGGTCGGGTGAACGCCGCAGCCGGTCAGCCCGGGTGGCGTTCGGCGTTCGCGCTGGCCGCGTCGCGCAGGTACTCGGTCAGCCCCGGGGCGACCGCCTCGAAGGTCGCCCGGTACTTCGGGATGCCGGGGAACGACGCGCACAGATCCCGGAGTTCGCCCGGCGTGCACGCGGTGAAGTACTGGCCCATGTAGCTGCGGTACTCCTCGGCGAGATTGGCCGCCGCGGTGCTGTCCGCGGCGGCGCCGCTGGCCATCACCTGGGCGAGCCGTTCGAGGATCCCCCGCTCGGCGGCCATGACCCGCTGCCAGTCCTGCCTGGTGAAACTGGCGGCCTTGGCAGTGGACTCGCGGTACTGGTCGTTGTCCCCGGTGACGTCGGTGAATCCGTCCTCGGTGAAGAAGACGTCACCGAACATCTCGAACTGTTCCTCGGGTGTCAGGGGTGTGCCCATCCGGTTGGCCTCCAATGCTCGTTCGACCGCCGCGACCATCTCCTGAGACCTGCCGATCCGCCGGCGCAGCAGCGCGAGCTGGCGGCGCAGGTGTTCGTTCGCGTCGGCGTCCGGGTCGTCCAGGATGGTCGCGATCTGTTCCAGGGTGAATCCGAGTTCCCGGTAGAACAGGATCCGGCTCAGCCGTTCCAGGTCGCCGGAGGCGTAGTGCCGGTAGCCCGCCTCGCTGCGACCGCTGGGCGGCAGCAGCCCGATCTCGTCGTAGTGCCGCAGTGCCCGGATGGTCACCCCGGCGAGGTCGGCGACCTGGCCCACCGTGTAGCTCGTTCGCCCGTCGTTCACCGGTCCAGCCTGAACCCTGCCCCGACGTGAGGGTCAAGTCGGCCGCCGGCCGGGCCGGTTCTGACAACCGCCCGGACTCTCGGGTTTCCAGGGGTGCCGGTCCGGCACGGTCCGCGTTACCGTAACTACAGTAGGTGGTGGATGGCCTCGGTACCTGGCGTGGGCGATGTCTGCCGAGGGAGGTCGCGATCATTCCGACGATACGAGTTGACCTGTCCACTCTGGTCGCGGCCGAACAGGACTTCCGCCAGGCGCTGAACGCGTTACAGGCCGAGCTGGACCGGTTGGACGCTGAACTGCGGTCACATCTGGACGAGTGGTCCGGCGACGCGCGGGCGGCCTACTGGGACGCGCACACGCGGTGGCAGCGGGCCGCCGAGGACATGGTCCGCGGCCTCGACTGGTTACACGAGTCCATCCGGACCGCCCGCGACAACTACCACAGTGCTCGCGCCGCCAACCTGGCCATGTGGCGGGGACACCGGTGATCCGGCGGATTCCCGATCCCGCCGGGGGCGGCGGCCGGATCAACGTGACGCCGCGGGACATCGCCTCGGTGGCGAAGCGGTTCGCCACCGCCCAGAACGAGCTGTACCAGACCTGGGCCCGGTTGCAGGCGACGTTGCAGGCCAACACCGGGATGGCCGGCGACGACCAGGCGGCCCGGCGGTTCAACGCCCGGTACGCCCCGGCCGTGCGCACGGCCTGGGCCGCGCTGCGATCCTCGCTGCTGACCCTCGGCGGCATCTCGACCGGGCTCACCCGAACGGCGAACAACTTCCTCGTCGCCGACCACGACTCCGCGCCGGGCGGTCCGACGCCGCCCACCCTCGCCGCGGAGGCGGTGATCGACGACGTGCTGATGGCCGGCGCCGACCCGGCGACCGGACCAGGCGAGACCGTGTGGTTCCTGCCCGGACCGCTGTCCCGGTTCTGGCCGAACGCGCACACCGACCGGCTGCGGGTGGCGGCCAGGGCATGGCACCAGGCGGCCGAGTCGGTCGACGTGCTCACCCGCGGCGCCCAGTCGGCGCTGACCTCCCTGGAGGTCGACGACGACACCACCCAGGCGGTGAACGGCTTCTGGGCGCAGGTGTACCGGCCCGGCGTCAACCGGACAGTGCTGGCCGGCACGCACCAGATCTGCCGGTCTCTGGGTGACGCGTGTGCCCGGTACGCCGATGTGGTGGACGCCAAGCGCGGCGAGGTCAGCGACAAGCTGCTCGGCGCCGAAATCGCGGTCGGCGTGACCAGCGCCCTGGGCGTGTTGGGCACGGTGTTCGCCGGCGGGAATTTCGGCCGGGTGGCGGTGCTCGCCGACGAGGCGGAGCTGCGGGCCATCGTCGGTGACGTCCCCGCGGAGACCTCGGCGGCCGTGCAGGCCGAGGTCTCCGCCGCGGTGAGCGGTGACCTGGTGGCCACGGTCGCCATCGCCGCGACCGAGGCACCCGCGGTGGAGGCGGCCGAGGCCGAGACCGCGCGGGTCCAGGGCGACATCGAGGGGTCCCTGGACCGGGCCATGGCCGCCGAGGAGGGCGACGTGAACCTGACCCGGTTGAGCGACGCCGCGGCGGGCACGCTGACCCGCGCCCGGCTGGAGTACCCCGACCGCGGTCTGCGGGTTCAGGACCCTTCGGAGGTCGGGGAGTACGTGGATGACCGGGGGCGCAACTACACCCGGCTCGGCGACCCGGCGACGTCCCGGCGGTGGAACCCGCGGTCGGCCACCCGGTTCTACCGGGCCGTCGACCAGCGCCTGGGCACCCCCGCGGACTTCACCGTGATCGACCTCACCGGCTTCGGCGACCAGTCGATATCCGACATCCGCGGTTACCTCGACACGCTGCCCGAAGCCGAGCAGGCAAGGATCATCCGAATCGGCTTCTGAGCGCCGCTCAGAAGTACACGCGGCAGACGGCGTCCACCACGCTGATGTGGCCTCGACGGCGCGGTCGGGCAACCGGTGGGGTGACCGGGGTTGCCTCGCCGCTGCCTGTTCGCTGCTCAGGGGGAGGGTGGGAGGGGGTGCGACGGGGCGCCGAGGAAGTGTTCGATCTGGTCCCGCAACTCCACCGCGGGCTGGGCGGTGGAAACGGCCGGGTCGGTGAGGTGCCGGTGCAGCCGGCGGAAGCGCTGCCGCAGCGCATCAGGCCGAAGCTCCGGAGGGAGGTCGAAGGCGGGTTGCGCGGCGGCGCGGGCCGCCTCCAGGTCGTTGTCGAGCGCGTGCGCGGTGGCCCGGTTGACCTGGGCCGAGGCCATGTTGTCGTAGGCGCGGTCGTCGTCAGGTCCCTCGCGGTACCCGGTCACGCAGGACTCGGCCTCGGCGATGACCGACGCGGCGTCGCCGATGCCCAGGTGCGACTCGGCGTCGTAGTGGTGCTGCTTGGGGCGGCTGAAGCCCATGATGCCGCCGATCTCGTCCAACTCGTCGGACGCCACCCGCCCGCGGTTCTCGCCGGCCCGGACCAGCGCCGCCCGGGTGGCCGTGACGTCACCGAGCCGGCTGGTCGCCCGCGCCTCCAGGGCGGCCAGCGACACGCCGACCGTGCCGGGCGAGGCGTGTTCCTGTCCCCGGCGGGCGTAGATCGCCGCGTGGCCGAACCGCCCGTCGTTGTAGGCGATCAGGCTCTGCCGGCCCAGGATCCAGGCCCGCAGCCCGTTGTGGTCGGCCTGTTGGGCACACAGCCACGCGGTGCGGGCGTGCGCCATCGCGGCGTCGTAGAAGCCGAAGTCGCTGGTGATGTTGGCCAGCATGCCGCAGGTGGCGCCGGCCATGAAGTACAGGTCCCTCGACTCAGACATCTGCTGCCGGCCATCGAGCAGGCCGAACGCCTGGTCCCGCAGCCACCGGGCGTTGGCGAACACCTGCAACCTCGGCACGTTGGCGAACGAGCGGGCCAGCCGCGTCACCTCCGAGCGGAGCTGATCCAGGGTGGCCGGGCCGACGTTGGACGGGTGGTCGAAGTACCAGGCGGACTCGTGTGCGGTCATGGTGAGCAGTTCCTCCAGGGTCAGCGGCACACCGCCGCCCCTGGCAGGTGCGGCCGGGCGCCCGGCGCGGCCCCGCCCCCGGGACCCGGCACCGACGTTACGCCCAGTATGCGGCAGAACAGCACTGATGAACCCCGGCGAGCCGGGCCAGCCCGGCCATGTCCCGGTGGTGTCCGCATCCAGCCGTGCGCGGTCCACGTGCGCGGCCTGGTACCCGCGTTCGGTCTCCACCCACGGCCAGATCCGGGCCAACTCCTCACCGGTGTCCAGCGCGGTGTCACACGCCTCGGTGAACTCCCACTGCGGCCAGCGTTCAGCCTTCTCGACCTTGCTGATCAGGTCGGAACTGAAGTGCGTCAGGTCGGCCAGATCGGCCTGGGACAGCGCGCGCAGGCAGCGCCAGTGCCGAAGCTCGGCACCGAACAGGTCCCGGGCCGACCGGCCCGGGGTGAGCGTCCGTGGGACCTGGGACATGTGCACTCCCCGACATGGCGTTCCGATTGGTGTGGGGCCAGCCGCCCGGGTGACCCTGGGCGTTCCAGCCGTGACCGAAGGTGATCAGCCCCGGCCGACCCTAGACCCGAACCGGCCGGTGCACCCGCACCGATGTGGACAACCGTGGGCTGGAATCGGCTGTCCACATCCGGCCATTGGCCGACCGCCCGGCGACGCGGACCAGTGGACACCGGCCGCGGTCCGCGCCGATCCACGTCCCGCTCCTGGACGCCTGGTCAGCATCGGTGAATGGTGGCCGGCGGGCCGGAGGTCCCGCCCTGTGAAGTCACCGGAGGATGGCATGGACACCTACGACCAACGGCACAACGCCTACCGACGTCTCGACCAGGCGACCACCCTCGCGGCCCAGTCGGACCGGTATCGCCCCGCCCGGCAACAGGTGTGCGAGCAGTGCCATTCGTGGCCGTCCTGCTGCTTCTGCACCGCGGACATCGGCGGAATGCGGGACGCGCTGCGCCGCATCGCCGAACTCCACTCCGGATGCGAGGAGAGCACGTGCCCAGAGCGTACCCGGCTCGCCGCGATCCCCCGTGTCCCCACCGGTGGGCACGGACAAACGTTGCGGTGAACGGGTTAGGCTGCGGTCGTCCTGAGTGCCTGGTCTGTTCGGAGGTCGGGGACTACGTGGACGACCGGGGGGCGCAGCTACGCCCGCATCGGCGACCCGACGCGGTGGAACCCGCGGTCGGCCGCCGGGTTCTACCGGGCTGTCGACGAGCGCCTGGACACCGCTGTGGGCTTCACCGCGATCAACCTCACCGGTTTCGACGAGCAGGCGATCTCCGACATCCGCGGCCACCTCGACACCCTGCCCGAGACCGAGCAGGCGAAGATCATCAGAATCGGCTTCTGAGCGCCGCGCTCGGAACCCCCGATGATCCCTCCGACGCGCCCCGGACTCAGCAGCCGTCTTGATGAGCAGGTTGCTCTTCCCTGCCGCGCAGAAGTACACGCAGCAGACGGCGTCCACCACGCTGATGCGGCGATTCACCGGGGAATCGTCTGATCCATCGACACTCACGACGGCGGGGTGGCGGCGCGGGCGAGCAGCGTGGCCATGTCCGCTCGGCGCACCGCGGGTTGTGCGGTGATCCCGGCCTCGGTCAGCTCCCGCTCGACCTCGGCGACCGACCGGCACTGGAGCCGGGCGATCGCGCCAATGCCGAGATTGCCTGACTGGTACGCCTCGATGGCGCGGTCGAGCAACCGGCGAGGCGGCCGGGGTTGCCTCGCCGCTGCCTGTTCGGTGTCGTACTGTGCCCCCCACCCGTGGCGGTGGGCGAGTGTGCGGCCCGATGGAAGCGCCCTGTGTCGCCTCAATCTCATGCGGTCCAACTGGATCGCCGCGACTTCGGGACTGACTCCGAAGTGGCGGGCCAGCAACGCCACGTGTCGTGTGTCGATGAGCGGACGTTTGACTGGGCCGTAGACCCGTTCAGCCCAGGCACGAACGCCTTCGCGGGGGATGAGCAGAGTGCGCGCGAACTCATCGCAGCGATTTTCGGCCGGTGATCGAAATGAGGTGAGCGTGTGCACGTGAGCCGGATCCCCGAAGAGCAGGTGGCCAAGTTCGTGTGCCATGGTGAAGCGCTGCCGGTGGGCAACCTCGTCACTGTTGACGATCAGCAACGCGGTGTCCCGGCGTTGGTGTTCCAGAACAACACCGGAGACCCCGTCTGGCAGCGGCGCGGCGCCCACGTCCACTCCGGTGAGTTCTTCGATGACCTCGTCTAGTTCGCTGATGGGCGCAACACTCAGTCCGAGCACCTGGCGAACCTGGCCGGCCAGATCCTCAGCCTGCTTCGGCGTACCCGATCCCATCGGGGTAACCAGCCGATGGACCCGTTCCTGGCGCAGTTCGGACCCGATGCCATCCAACGCGTCGTCCAGTTCCAGCAGTGCGATGCCATATTCCAACGCTTGGTCAACGTCCGCGCCGTTGGCACACCGCGCAGCCGCCCGCACCTCCTCGCGCACCGACACGCCGTAGAGCAGGAACTCAAGAGTCACTCCGAGCGCGATCGCAAGGCGGTCGAGGTCTGCCAGCGTGGCCTTTGTCTGTACCCCTGTCTCCAGTCGGTGGATCGTCGATTGCGAGACATCGGCTGCGGCACACAGGGCGCGCTGTGACAGTCCCAGCCGGGTCCGGGCAGCACGAAGCCGCGCACCCATCGCACCCGGCTCCACATTCATCTACACACCTCCGCTGAATCAGAGTGTACCATTGGTGATTCAGTAGCCACCAACCCCGGAGACATCGTGGTGGACGGGGTTACGCTGCGGTGGTCGCGCGTCATGGCCGCCCGGCCCCTGACCGCCCGGGTCGTCGGTCCGTCGAAGACGAAAGGCCGGAGCGTGGGTCTGGTGGAGTTGTCGTCCCGGGTTCCGGACGCGGCCGTCTTGCGGACTGGTCGGGATACCGCGCTGTGGGGGTGGTTCCCCACCGACCGGCCCCCGGTGCTGACCGTGGAGTCCGGTGCGGTGGTGCGGATCGAGACGGTCAACCAGATGGGGGCGTCGGCGCCCGGCGGTCCGGTGGCGTACTTCACCGAGTTGGGCGTGCCCGCCGGCGCCGTGTTACCGGAGCTGGCCGAGGTGGCCGCGATCCCGCGCACGCCCGGATCGAGCGGGCACGTGCTGGTCGGGCCGGTGCACGTGGCCGGGGCCGAGCCGGGCGACACCCTGGAGGTCCAGGTCCTGGACGTGTCCCCGCGAGTCGACTACGGGGTGAACGCCACCGGGCCGAACTGCGGCGTGCTGCCCGACCTGCTCACCGCCGGGTCGACCCGGCTGCTCCGGCTGGACTCGACGGGCCGGTACTACCAGTTCGCCCCGGGCATCGCGATCCCGTTCCGGCCGTTCATGGGGATCATGGCGGTCGCGCCGCCCACCGAGGCCGGGTTCGTCTCGGCCAACCCGCCGGATCGCTGGGGTGGAAACCTGGACTTCCGGGAACTCACCGCCGGATCGACCCTGTACCTGCCGGTGTTCCAGCCCGGCGCGCAGTTCTACACCGGCGACAGCCACGGCGCGCAGGGCCACGGTGAGGTGGACCAGACCGCGGTCGAGCACTCGATGACGCTCACCGCGCGGTTCCGGGTACGTAAGGGGGAAAGGGATGCGCCACTGGAGTGGCCGCGCGCGCAGAACGCCGAGTACGTGTTCTGCATGGGCATCGACCCGGACCTGGACGTGGCTCTGGAGATCGCGGTGGAGCAGAGCGTGCGCTACCTCGTCGAGACCGCCGCGCTGAGCGTGCCCGACGCGTACGCGCTGTGCAGCGTGGGCGTCGACTTCGTCATCGTCGAGGCGGTGGACGGCACCAAGGTCGTCGCCGGCTACCTGCCCAGGACCTACCTGCCGGCGGGAACCCGGGCGGGCTGACCGCGGGCCGGCGGTGGGCCGCCGAGGAGCGCGGCGGTGGTCTATTGCCCCACCACCGCCGCGCACGCTGGGTACCCATCCGGTAGCATACCGCAATAACATATTAAAAGTGCATATTCCTTCCGGCTTGCATGGCTCGCCCGGGTCCGTGGCTGTCCGTCACCGGTGGAACCGAGCCGGTCGGGCAGCGGCCGGCCGGTTCAGCTCTCCGGGTCGCGGTGCACGGTGTCCGGGGTGAAGGCGGGCAGGCAGACGGCCACATAGTCCGCGCCCTCGTCCGGAGTGCTGTACCGAACCCACTCCCCCGGCCGGGTGTGCACCGCCTGGCCGGCGCGTACCTCGATCACCCCGCCGTCGTGCTCCACCCGCAGCGTGCCGCGGAGCACCACGGTGAACTCGTCGAAGTCCGGCCGCTGCCCCGGCTCGGCCCAGCCGGCCGGACTGGTCATGTGCGCGATGCTCAGCCCGGTGGTCCCATCGCTCGCCCGACCCACGTACTCGGCGATCCTCTTGGGCATGTTCCCGGCGGGCGGCACCACGATGGGCGCCTCGATCAGTATCGGCATCCCCGCATCCTGCCCGCACCGGTCTCCCGAACACCAGGCCTGGCGCGGGTCCACCCAACCGGCGGACACTGGCGGCGGCGTATGGACCCCAAGGGGATCCTGCGGTGGCGCGTGCGAGTAGGAGAATCCGCAATTCTCCGTATTGTCCTTTCTTGTGGAGCAGTCCGTTTGGCTCAATGAGCTATGGGTACTTCGGGCCATTCACCAGATAGGCGTCAATCCGAATCCCTGTCCATACGGGCAGCGTCAAGAAAAGTCCGCTCCCGGCGCGGATTCTCGTGGTTTACTCACGCGGAGCAGAACACACCCGGGGGGAAGAGTGGCCAAGCGCCCGCTGTTACGACACGGTCCGTGGATCATCACGATGGCGCTGATCGCGTCGCTGCTCATCCTGAAGCCCTGGCATCTGGCGCAGTCCGCGACATCCAACCGAACTCCTTCCTGCGGGAAGGTTCTCCTGTCCGGATCGAGTTGGCTCGGCGGCGCCGGTGTGGACGTGCGGTCCAACGGTGACGAGCAAACCTCGACTAAAGGATGCGCCAACGGTAATCAGGAGATCTACAACCTCGGGGCGAACCCGCCCATCTTCGGATTCGGCTGGCAGTGCGTCGAACTGGTGAACCGGCTGTACGCGACAAGGGGATGGTTTCCGAAACTCTGGCTCGGCCCGGATACCAACCAGGGCGCGAAGTGGCTCTACACCTACGCCGCCCGGGGCGACTACCCTGGGCTCACCGCGCACGCCAACGGCTCGGGCTACAAACCGGTTCCCGGCGACATGATCGTACACAGCAACGGCGACACCGGACACGTCGCGATCGTGAATCACGTCGACGGCCGGACGCTGTACGCCGCCGAACAGAACAACAACCCGACCGGGCAGGCGACCTACGGCTACGACCCGGCCACGGGCCGGGTGACGCGAGCCGGCGCGACCATCTCAGGCTACGTGCATGCCAAGAAGAACACTGGTCGTCCAACCACAGATCGACGAACCACAGCGGGTGGGACAACTCACTCGACGGCCCCGACCGGGATCAGCTACGTACTCTCCGACAGCCCTCCCGACCGCACCGCTCTGCGTTCCTGCCCGGGGTTGCCAACGGCGGGCGTCAGCAGCGGCGAGTGTCCGATTATCGAACGGCTCGCCGACCGCAGTACCGTCATCATGCGTTGCTGGACCGATACGTCCGCACCGCCGGATCACACGTCACCCCGCTGGTTCTTTGTCAACGAGGTCAACGGGCCGCACCCGGGCTGGTCCGGATACGTGTACTCCGACCTTGTCCACAACCAGATCCGCACACCCGGGTGCACCGACGCCATCATCAACGTTTACCAGAAGCCTGCGTTCAGGCCCCCACCTCCGCTGTCCTTCGAGGTGATCGGTTCCTGCACGTCGAATGGGGGCGAACTGCACGCCAGGTCCGCCAACTTCACCCCGGGTGGCCCGTTCGAGGTGTCCGCCTCCTACCAGAACGGCGCGCCCTATCCCCTGGCGGCGACCTCGGGAACGGTCCGCCCGGACGGATCGGTGGGGTGGATCTGGCCGTGCGCCGGCGACCCGCCGCAGACCTACCAAACCAGCCTGGTCGATCTGCGGACCGGGCGCACGGTCACCGCCTACTTCACGATTCCGCCCGGGCCGGGATCGCCGCCCGGGAAGACCACCCCGCCGGTACCCACGAACTCCCCACGGCCACCCACACGCACCATCACGGTGTTCGACAAGGTCACCAACGGTGGGACGGCCATGCGGGAGGACACGCCGGCCTACCTGTCGACGGTCACCCACAACTTCTGCCGCAGTAACGGATGCGCGCTGGCCGGAACCGACGTCAGTACCGGTGCCCATCTCACCGCCACCTGCCAGGTTCATGGCGACCGCACCACCAACGGCCAGGACAACAGCACGATCGACGACCACAACCCCGGTCTGTACACCTCGACCCGGTGGTACGGGATCCGCTGGGCGGACGGGCGTTTCGGATACATCTCCGAAGTCTGGATCACGTCCAGCGACCGTGGCGGACTCGGCCTCCCCGGCTGTTGACCAGAAAGAGCAGAACGCACAATGGCCCGGAATACTGGGATCACCGTCGCCATCATCGGTGCGGTAGGCGCCATCATCGTCGCCGTAATCCAGGCACTTCCGCTTGGAGGCGACGGGTCAGGGCACGATGGAAGTAGTCCGACAGCCACGCATACCGGGGCACCGGCACGGGCACCGGCACCGGCATCAACAACAACGGCAACGACACCGATCACAACAACAACGGCCGGCAGCCCGCTGGCTGTCGATCCGAACGTCAGCTTGGACCAGACAACCTTGTGCTCCTGGCGGTTCGGCACCGCACCCATTCCACTCTCGTCCCGCAATCCACCCCGCGTGCGCATCGACGACCGCTGCAACTTCCCGACGCATCCCAATCCGAAAACGGACACGCCCACCGGCGTCTACCGCGTCGCCCGACAGGATCCGGCCCAGGTGGTAACCCGGATTCCGGACGGCACGCAGGTCGAGTTGACCTGCTACACGGACGGCCAGGCGATCATCGACGCCGTGGGCAACGACTCGTCGCTCTGGTTGGGAGTGCTGCTACCTGACGAAGGGTCGGGATTCATACCCGACGTGGACATCGGCGGCGGCTACACCGACAGGCAACTCGCCGGACTCGGTCTCCAGCCGTGCCAGTAGGGCGGTCGGGCAGGCACCTCGGCGCCGGGTCAGGGGGCCGGAGGAGCGAGGTCGACCAGAGTGGCCAGGGTGGTGCGGTGGCGGTCGGGGGTGCCCAACGCGATCGAGGAACTCTTGGCCCGCTTGAGGTACAGGTGGGCCGGGTGCTCCCAGGTGAACCCGATACCGCCGTGCATCTGCACGCACTC
>DASULA010000076.1:0-9206 GCA_036278435.1 Mycobacteriales bacterium
CACTGTGTCGTCGCTGACGCCGAGCAGAGCGGCAGCCTCGCTCATCCGAAAATTCGGCACGATGAGGAGTTTAGCCACGCGCATGCGGCAGCAACTACGAATCACCTGACGCGTTCGCGGAATGGAACATCTGTCCCAGCAGCTCGGCGGAGGCCCGGATCGCGGCCGGGTCGCCCGGCCGCGCGACGAACGTCACCAGCCACCGCAGCACCAGGTCCACCGGGGCGGAGTCCAGGTGGGCACGGCGGTCCCCCAGCCGGCCGCTGATCTCCTCGGCGGCGGCCCGCCAACCGCCGGCATGCGGCCCGGGGGTGAGCATCGCGGCCAGCATCACCGGTTCGTCCCTGGCCAGCCGGCGCAGCACGGTGTGCTCGGACAGCCGGCGGGCGGCATGTTCCAGGGCGTCGACCAGCGACATCGGCCGGCACTCGGCGGCGACGATCCGCACCTGCGCCTCGACCAGCGCGGCCAGCACGTTCTCCTTGGTGCGGAAGTGGTTGTACAGGGTGGCCTTGGCGATGCCGGCCTCGGTCGCGATGTCGTTCATGGTGGTCCGCCGCGCGCCGTGCCGGGCAACCGAGCGCAGCGCGCCGTCGAGCAGCGCGGCACGAGTGCGGGCCATCGCGTTCCCGCCACGGGAACGGGTGCCCGCGGCGCGCTGCGGTAGGGCCGAGGCCAGCGCGGTGGGCGACACGGGCTCGGCGGTCACGGACGTGTCCGGCACCCTGCCTTCCTGCCACCAGCCGTCGCCCACGTCAAGGCGCCACCCCGAATCGGACAGCATCGGCCGGCCACGGCAAAACCGTCGGGCCCCGGTCAGGCACTGTCGGGCACCGCGCCACCGTCAGGATCTGCCCCGGGCACGTACGCGCCGGGACCGGCGATCCCGAACAACCGGAATGACGCGAATGACCCAGGTGAGCCGGTAGCGGGCCACAACCGTCGGCTCGTCCGGGAGCCGGTTCAACCGGGGCGGCTCAGGCCGCGGCGACCACGGACCCACGGGCCGGCAGGCACACCACGCCACCGTCGAAGAGCGCGGTGCCCGGGGTCGGCCCGGGTAGTTCCCCCACCGCGCCGGCGCGGAAAGGGTCCGCGCCAAGCCGCTCCAACATCGCCTGCTCGGTCCCGATCGGGTCCAGCGGGCGTCCAGGCGGCCCGACCGGCCCGGTCAACGCGCCCGCCTCGACCGGGCCGTCCGCACGCACCAGCTCCCAGGTCCGGTCCCGCTCGTCGGGCACGTCCTGGCTCGGAGCGGGCAGCCGCGGCACCGGTGGCATGGGTGCACCCGACCGTGAGCCCACCCCCACCAGCTCCCGGTGGGGCACCGCGGGCACCCGCCGGACCGGGGCCACCGGGGCAACCGGGGTCTCGGTCCGCACCATGCTGTCGCTGACCTCGCGCAGCAGGTCGGACAGCCGCACCCCCAGGGCCGCACAGATCGCGGCCAGCAGCTCGGAGGACGCCTCCTTCTGACCGCGTTCGATCTCCGACAGGTAGCCCAGGCTCACCCGCGCCGTGCCGGACACCTCGCGGAGGGTGCGCCTCTGCCGCAGCCGGCGGCTACGCAGCGCCTCGCCGAGCACTCGACGTAGCAGAGCCATCGGTGCCCCTCCTTCGCGGTCGGCTGGGAGCCACCGTACCTCGCGGCCGGTGGGGTGGGCTGTTCGTACGGACCGTGTACGCCCAGAGCGAACATTCCGGACGCACCGGAAACGCCGCGGTCGCTACCGGGATTCCCGCACCACGTCCCAGAGCAGATCCAGGGCGGCGGCCACCGCCTCCGCCCGGATCGCCTCCCGACCGCCGGCCAGGGCGAGTCGACGGACCACCGGCCCGTCCGATCCGGCAGGTTCGCCAGTTCCGGCAGGTCCGACCAAGCCGCTCAACCCCAGGTACACCGTGCCCACCGGCACCCCGTCGGCCGGATCGGGTCCGGCCACACCGGTCAGCGCCAGCCCGAACGTGGCGCCCAGCCGCTCGGCCACGCCACCGGCCAGCGCCGCGGCCACCGGCGCGCTGACCGGCCCGTGGGCCTCCAGCAGTGCCGTGGGCACCCCGGCCAGTGCGTGCTTCAGATCAGTGGCGTACACCACCAATCCGCCGCGGAAGGTCGCGCTGGACCCGGGCGTGCCGGTCAGCGCCGCACAGACCAGCCCCGCGGTGATCGACTCGGCCACGGCCACGGTGGCACCCCGGGCGGCCAACCCCCGGTGGATCGCCCCGACGTCGACGGGCCGGGTCACGCCCCCTCACCCGCGGACGCGGCCCGCCGACTGGCCCGGCGCAGGCTCACCGCCCGGACCACGTAGTCCCCCCCGGTCACCACGGTCAGCACCACGGCCGCGCCCATCACCGTGCCGGCCAGCACCGACAGCCACGCCGCGTGCGGCAGCAGGTACAGCCCGATGGCCACCCCCTGCACGGTGGTCTTGACCTTGCCGCCGCGGCTGGCCGGCAGCACGCCGTGCCGGATCACCCAGAACCGCAGCACGGTCACCCCGATCTCGCGCGCCAGGATGACCACGGTCACCCACCAGGCCAGCTCGCCCAGGGCCGACAGCGCGACCAGCGCGGTGCCGGTCAGCGCCTTGTCCGCGATCGGGTCGGCCAGTTTGCCGAAGTCGGTCACAAGACCCCGGCGGCGGGCCAGGTCACCATCCACCCGGTCGGTCAGCGAGGCCACCACGAACACCCCGCAGGCGGCCAGCCGGGACCCGTCGCCCGACCCGCCGTCGTGCAGCAGGATCACCGCGAACACCGGCACCAGCACGAGTCGCAGCACGGTCAGGGCGTTGGCGACGTTGACCACCCGGGCGGTCTGCGGCGACGTGCCGGCCGGATCAGGCACCACGTTGCTCATCCGCACCAACCCTCAGACGCTGTTCCGGAACGTTCCAGGCGGTGGCCCAGGGCGGACCCGGACGCGGGGTTCAGGGACACGCCCCCGGCTCCGCCCGGGCCTGGTCATCCCGTCCCGGAACCGGTGAGCACCTCGACGGGCTCGGCCAGCAGGTCGACCCCGTCGGTGCCGACCACGGTGGCCGCGACCAGGTCACCCACCCGCAACCGGCCGGCCCCCGGCGGTGCCCCGCGCAGCACCGTGGTGCCGTCCTCGGGCCCCTGGTGGGCGGCCCGCCCCTCAGGTCCGCCGACCGGCCGGGCTCCGGGGCGCGGGCCGTCGGGCACCGACTCCACCAGCACCTCGACCCGCGAGCCGATCCGGTCCTCGGCCCGCTGCGCGCACAGCTCGTCGGTCAGCCGGCTGACCCGACCGACCCGGGCCGCGATTTCGTCGGCGTCCAGCTTGCCGGCGTAGCCGGTGGCCTCGGTGCCGTCCTCGTCGGAGTAGCCGAACACACCCACCGCGTCCAGCCGTGCCTCGACGAGGAAGTGTTCCAGGCTGGCCAGGTCGGCCTCGGTCTCGCCGGGGAATCCGACGATCACGTTGCTGCGCGCGCCGGCGTCCGGGGCCAGCGCCCGAATCCGGGCCAGCAGGTCGAGGAAGCTGCCCGCCGAGCCGAACCGGCGCATCCGGCGCAGTACCGGCTCGCTGGCATGCTGGAACGACAGGTCGAAGTAGGGCGCCACGCCCGGCGTGGTGGCGATCACCGCCAGCAGGGACGGCCGCAGTTCGGCTGGTTGCAGGTAGGACACCCGCACCCGCGCCACGCCGGGCAGCCCGGCCAGTTCGGGTAGCAGCGACTCCAGCAGGCGCAGGTCACCCAGGTCCTTGCCGTAGGAGGTCGAGTTCTCGCTGACCAACACCAGCTCGGCCACGCCCTGGGTGACCAGCCACCGGGCCTCGGCGCGGAGCTGCTCCGGCGGTCGGGACACGAACGCGCCCCGGAACGACGGGATGGCACAGAACGCGCACCGCCGATCACAGCCGCTGGCCAGTTTCACCGGGGCCACCGGCGAGGCGTCCAGCCGATGTCGCAGCACGCTGGCATACCGGGGGCCGGCATCCGCCGCGGTGTCCGGCACCGTGTCGGCCGCTGTGCCCGCCGCCGTGCCCACCCCGGCAGGGTCACCGTGTCCGGGTACGACCACCGGCGCGGCAGGCCGGTCCACCGGGCTGATCGGCAGCAACGTCCGCCGGTCGCGCGGCCGGTGCGCCGGCACCACCCGCCCGGCCAGCACGTCGGACAGCCGCGCGCCCAGGTCCGGGTAGTGGTCGAAGCCCAGTACCGCATCCACCTCGGGCAGGCTCCCGGCGAGTTCCGCGCCGTACCGTTCGGCCAGGCAGCCGACCGCGACCACCCGCCGGCCGGTGTCGGCCGCCTGCAACAACGTGTCGATGGAGTCCTTCTTCGCGCCCTCGACGAACCCGCAGGTGTTCACCACCAGCACGTCGGCGCTGTCCGGGTCGCCCATGCGCCACCCGTCCCTGGCCAGCCGGCCGGCGATCTCCTCGGAGTCAACCTCGTTTCGGGCGCAGCCCAGGGTGACGAGCGCGACGCTGGGCGGGGAAGGCTGCGAGGGTGTGGGCACACCGACGAGAGTACCGACGCGCACCCGCCGCAGGTCATCCCGACCGCAGTCAACCCCCGACCAGGACCTTGTGGGCGGTCGTCCGGGGGTTCTCCGACGTCGGCACCGAACCGGGGCTCCGGCCGCGGTCAGCCGGCGACCGCGGCCGGTGGGAACCGCACCGTGCACACCGTCCTGGTGCAGGGCACGCCACGGTCGTGGCCGTTGACGATCACGTGCACGACCGGGGCATTGCCGAACTTCAGGGTCAGCGTCTGCGGATCGTGCCACCGCATGGACTGGCCGTCGTCGAGGATCCGGGCGAAGATCTCCTCGCCGGTGCCCGACCGCACCTGGATCCAACTCCGCCCGCCGGTCACCTGCACCTGCACCGACACCCCCTGTTGCGGGGTCGGGCTGGGAGTGGGCGTGGAGGTCGGCGTCGGGCTGGGGGTCGGCGTCGGAGTCGGGCTGGGCGTGATCACCGGAGGGGCCACCGACACCGGGTTGCCGGCGGTCCGCTGTGGACCCCCACCGCTCCGCCCGGCGAACCAGGTCGCGACCAGGAAGACCGCCCCCACCGCCAGCACGGCCACCGCGGCGGAGGCCCACCGGGGTGACCTGCGCCGGGCGCGGGCGATGTCGCGGTCGGCACCGGCCGACAGCCGGGGCAGCGCACCCGGTTCGAACTGGCGTTCCGGAGGGCCGCCGTGGACGCGGTCGAACCGGGCCACGAGTTCCTCGGCGTCGGCGTCCACGACGTGGGCGATCGCCCTGATATGGCCGCGGGCGTAGATCGCCCCGCCACACCCGTCGAAGTCGTCACGTTCGATCTGGCCGATCAACTGGGCTCGGATCCGGGTGGCCGCGGCGACGTCCTCCACCGAGAGTCCGCGCGCCTCCCGCGCGTCCGCCAGGACACGGCCGAGCGAGGGGTCGTCAGTGGGCTGGGACGTGCTGTCGTCGATCACGGTGGTGACCTTCCGCGGGGACGAAGGCGCGTTCGGGTGGTGCTGGATATCCCCGTCTGTCCAGTCTAGGCGGGCTTGCGGGTGGTCGACAAAACGCGGTAGGTAACTGCAATCATCGTCGCTGCGGCGGTCAGCCGCCACTCCGCAGCGTTTCCAGGGCGCTGTCCAGATCCTCCGACTTGACCAGTACGTCCCGCGCCTTGGAACCCTCCGAGGGTCCGACGATGCCCCGGGTCTCCATCAAATCCATCAACCGGCCCGCCTTGGCGAAGCCGACCCGCAGCTTGCGTTGCAGCATCGAGGTGGACCCGAACTGGGTGGACACCACCAGCTCGATCGCCTGGGTGAGCAGCTCGCGGTCCTCGCCCACGTCCTCCTCGATGTTCTTCCGGCTCGCCGCCGGTGCGGTGACGTCCTGGCGGTACTGCGGCGCGGCCTGGCCGACGCAGTGCCCGACCACCGCGTGCATCTCGGCGTCGGGCACGAACGCGCCCTGGATCCGCTGCGGCTTGCTCGCACCCATCGGCAGGAACAACCCGTCCCCGCGGCCGATCAGCTTCTCCGCGCCCGGCTGGTCAAGGATTACCCGGGAGTCGGCCAGCGAGGCGGTCGAGAACGCCAGCCGGGACGGCACGTTCGCCTTGATCAGTCCGGTCACCACGTCGACGCTCGGGCGTTGGGTGGCCAGCACCAGGTGAATGCCGGCGGCCCGGGCGAGCTGGGTGATCCGCACCACGGCGTCCTCGACGTCGCGCGGGGCCACCATCATCAGGTCCGCCAGCTCGTCCACGATGACCAGCAGGTACGGGTACGGCCGGTACTCCCGCTCGCTGCCCGGCGGCGGGCTGATCTCCCCCGTGCGCACCTTGCGGTTGAAGTCGTCGATATGTCGGACCCCGCTGGCCTCCATGTCCTCGTAGCGCAGGTCCATCTCGGCCACCACCCACTGGAGTGCCTGGGCGGCCCTCTTCGGGCTGGTGATGATGGGAGTGACCAGGTGTGGGATGCCCTGGTAGGCGGTTAGTTCCACCCGCTTGGGATCGATCAGCACCATCCGTACCTCGTCCGGGGTCGCCCGGGTGAGGATGGACACGATCAGCGCGTTGATGCAACTCGACTTGCCCGCGCCGGTGGCACCGGCGATGAGCACGTGCGGCATCTTGGTCAGGTTGGCCACCACGTGCCGGCCCTCGATGTCCTTGCCCAACCCGACCACCATCGGATGGTGGTCGCTGGTGGCCACCCGGGACCGCAGCACGTCGCCGAGGCTGACGATCTCCCGATCGGCGTTGGGAATCTCCACGCCCACCGCGCTCTTACCCGGGATCGGGCTGATGATCCGGATATCCGGGCTCTTCACCGCGTAGGCGATGTTGCGGGAGAGCTGGGTGATCCGCTCGACCTTCACCGCCGGTCCGAGTTCGACCTCGTAGCGGGTGACCGTGGGCCCCCGGCTGAACCCGGTCACGGCCGCGTCCACCCCGAACTCCTCGAACACCCGCTGGAGTGCGGCGATCACCGTGTCGTTGACCTTGCTGCGGACCTTGGCCACCGCGCCCGCGGCGAGCAGGTCCGGCGGCGGCAGGCGGTAGTCGCCGGCCTCGGCGGTGAGGGCCAGTTGTTCGGCCCGGGTGGGCAGTGGTGGCTCCGGAGGACGGGCGACCGCCTCTGGGGGGCGGGCGGGCGGACGCCTGCCGCCGGCACCGGCCGGGGTCGCCGTGTCCGCGGCACCCGGAGCACCTACCGGGGCATCGCCTCCGGCCAGCGCGGCCTGCCGCCGTCGGACCGGTCGGCGCAGCCGCGCCGGCCCGTCCGTGGCGTCCCCGTCCTCGGTACCGACCTCGACCCCGTCGTGAGCACGGTCGTGAGCACCGTCGTGGGCACCGTCGTCGGGCGCGTCGCCGGCGCCGGTCCGGTCCGCCGGGGCGCCGCCGCGTCCGGGTCGGCGGCCGTGCAGGGCAAGGTCACGCAGCGAGCGCAGCCGGGCCGGGACCTGGTTGATCGGGGTGGCGGTGATCACCAGCACCCCGAACAGGCCGAGCAGGCCCAGCAGCACCCCGGCCAGGTACGGACTCACCCCGCGCCGCAACGGGTCGGCGACCAACGCGCCGAGCACGCCGCCGGCCCGGTGGCGACCCCGCGCGGTGGCCGGCGACCCGTGAGCCAGGTGCAGTAGGGCGAGCACCGACAGCACAAAGGCCAGCCAGCCGACCAGCAGCCGGCCACGCGACTCGGACTCGGGGGCATGCCGGAACACCCGTAGCGCGGCCAGCCCGAACAGCACCGGCAGCACCGCCGCGGCGCTGCCCAGAAACGCGTGCAGGGCGCCGGCCACGGCCCTGCCGACCGGCCCGCCGCCGTGCCCCCAGACGCCCACCGCGACCACCAGCGCAGCGCCCAGCGCGGCCAGTCCCAGGCCGTCCCGCCGGTGCACCGGGTCGAGCTCACCGGCGACCGCCGCGCGCCGGCCGAGCGCCCGGGCCAGCGCCCCGGCGGCCCGGGCGAGCGCCATCCACAGCCGGACGAACCCGCGCCCGGCGGCCACCACCAGCCGGCTGCCCGCGCCGGAACCGGAACGGCCGCGCCGGGCCGCCGGCCGGCGGGCCGACCGGCGTCCGCGGACCGACCGGCCGGACCGACCGGCTGGGCGCCTTGCGGGCGGGCGGGCACGGGACGACGACCCACCGGTGTTCCGGGTACGGGCGGGCATCCGATCACGGTATCGCCGACCCACCGATTCGTCCCGGACGTCACCTCCGACACGCTGCGGTCCGGCGCCCAACCGGGGTCGTCACGCTCGGGCCCGAACAGGTGACCCGGCTCGCCCTGGCGCGCGGCGGTCAGACCTCGATCACGGTCGGCACGATCATCGGCCGTCGGCGGTAGGTGTCGGCGACCCACCGTCCCACCACCCGGCGGACCGCCTGGGCCAGCCGGTATGTGTCGGTGACGCCGTCGGCGGCGGCCCGCGCGAGTTCGGCCTCGATCAGCGGCAGCACGGCGCCGAACGCGTCCGGTTCGTCGCTGAACCCGCGGCCGGAAACGTGTGGCGGACTGGCGATCTTGCCGGTCACCGAGTCGACCACGATCGTCACGGCGATGAACCCCTCGTCCCCGAGGATCCGCCGGTCCTTCAGTGACTCCTCGCCGACGTCGCCGACGGCCAGCCCGTCCACGTAGACGTACCCGCAGTCGATCTTCCCGGTGATATGGGCGACGCCGTCGACCAGGTCCACCACGACGCCGTCCTCGGCCAGCACCACCCGCTCGGCCGGCACCCCGGTCAGCTCGGCCAGCCGGGCGTGCGCGCGCAGGTGCCGCCACTCGCCGTGTATCGGCATCACGTTGCTCGGCCGGGTGGCGTTGAGCAGGTACAGCAGTTCCCCGGCCGGGGCGTGACCGGACACGTGCACGTCGGCCACCTCCTTGTGGATCACGGTCGCCCCGAACCGGGCCAGCCCGTTGATCACCCGGTACACCGCGGTCTCGTTGCCGGGCACCAGGCTGGAGGCGAGGATGACGGTGTCACCGGGTTCGATCCGCACCTGCTGGTGGGTCCGGGTGGCCATCCGGGCGAGTGCGGACAGCGGCTCGCCCTGCGACCCGGTGCTGACCAGCACCACCCGGTCGGGCGGCATGGCCGCGGCCTCCTCCAGGCCGACCAGCAGTCCGGGTGGGATGGTGAGCAGCTTCAGGTCCCGGGCCACGCCCATGTTGCGAACCATGGAACGGCCCACGAAGGCGACCTTGCGACCGTGGCCG
>DASULA010000077.1:0-14339 GCA_036278435.1 Mycobacteriales bacterium
CGCATGTCCTTCACCGACCCGGTCGTCGACCCCAGCGCCTGATGCACCGAGTTCAGGATCTGCTGCACCGTCGAGGCAGCCGAATCCCACTTCGCCTGAATCCCGGCATACGTGTCCTGCTCATCACCCTGCCAGTTCGACTTCACCCGCGACACGAACCCCGACAGATCATCCAGATGAGACTGCATCCCCGACATCACCCCAGCCAAATCCCCATGCGCCGAGTCAGCCACAGCCTCGTCATAACTGAACACACCATCCATGACCACAAACCCCCTTCTCAGCTACGGAACTTCGTCGAATCCCACGCAGCCGACGCCATCGTCGAATCCAACTGCTGCGTCTGCTCCGACTCATACCGGTCATACAACGAACCCGCGTTACCCACCCGACCCTTGATGTCGGCCAACGCACCGTTCAACTCACCCATCGCCTGATGCCACGCCTGAGTCAAACGATCCCACGACCCGTACGACGTCCCCTTCCACACCCCCGGCAACCCCTCAATCGCCGCCAGAAACGCCTTCGCCTGACCATTCAACCCAGCCACCGCACCGTCCAAATTGGACGCATGCTGGTTCACCGCATTGTTCTCAACCGAGAACTTCGTACTCACACCAACCCCCTCGTTGCTCTCGTCCGGACTGTCCTGCCCTGCCTGGTTCTGAGGGCCGTGACTCTAGACATTCCCTACCGTGCTCGACAAGGTCCGACGCGCCCCGATCACGTCTGGTTCCGCCAGGTTCGCGTAGTCCGGCAGACCACCTCCTCCACCGCGGCCAGCGTGGCCAGCCGCAGCCCGGCCGGCCGGACCGTGCCGGCACGCGCGAGCGCGGGATCGGCGGGCAGGAGACGGACGCCCGCCGACCTGGCCACCCGGACCGCCCGGGTCGCCGCGGCCCCACGCCCGGGCACCATCACGGTCGCGCCGGTGTCGGCGCCGGACAGCCGCTGACGGATCCGGTCCAGCGACACCACCTCGGCCGGTCCGACCACCACGGTGTGGTCGGCGACCCGCACCGCCCATTCGAACCCGGCCGCCCCGGTGTGCGCCGGAAGGTCGACGACCACCACCGGGTAGCGGCGCCGGAGCAGACCCAGGGCCGCCTCCAGCTCGGCCGGTCGGATCGGCCAGCCGCGCTCGGCCGCCGCGGCGGCGAGCAGCGGTAGGCGCCCGTCGCGGGCCAGGTACTGGTCGATCCGGCGCCGGGCCCGCCACGCCTGGGGCGCGGACAGCATCTGCCGCAGGCCGCCGGACTCGTCGGTGCCCAGCCGGGCCCGCAGCATCTGGTTGACACCGTCGCCGTCCAGAGCCGCCACCCGCCCGGGGGCCAACCCGGCCAGGGACTGCCCGAGCAGGGCCGCCAGAGTGCTGGCCCCGGCCCCACCGGTCACCCCCACCACGACCACCAGGGTGGGTCGTGGCATCCGGCGGGCCAGTTCGACCTCGCTGCCGCGCAGTCGGGCCAGATCCCCGGCCAGGCCCGGTCGCAGAGCGCCGACCAGCAGCCGGGCCACGCGCCGGTTGGGCCGAGCGGTACCCGCCAGGTGGGCCGAAGAACTCACCGGAACTCCGAGGCATCATCATGCGTCTGAGGGCTGTCGTGGCTGAACCAGTCCGGTAAGCCTAGTACTAGTATCTGATTCCACACCGCACCGTACTGATCCGGAAGATCCGGTCCGGGCGGACGGCGGACGGTGGCATGGATTGGGGGTGTCGACGGATGACATACGTGCAGTTTCCGTACGTGGTCCTGACCCAGCTTGGCCGGGACCTGAGCGATGTCGGTTCGCGGCTGAGCTCCAAGCAGCACGGCGCGACCGACTGCGGCGGGCTCGGCTCGGACGGCCAGAGCAGGATCCAGGACGCGATCGGGAGCTTCCGCGACGAGTGGAAGACCAGCATCAGCAGCCTGACCGAGGACATCGGTAACTGGGGCGGACTGTCCAAGGCCATCGGCGACATGGTGCAGCAGTTCGACGCCCAGGTGGGCCAGGCGCTGAGCCCGCCCGGGAACTAGGCCCGGTGGCCGGGTTGCTGCCAGACGACGGGCTGGCACTCAATCCCGACGCGACCCACCCACCATTCCGGTGGCAGATCGGCCTGCCAGGCGACTGGGCCGTCCTGGACACCCACCCGTCGAGTTGGCAGCGCAGCGCCGAGCGGCTGGTGGACGAGCGGCTGGCCGGGCAGCGGCTTCGGTCGGCCGAACGGCGTCAGGTGTTGACCTTCCTTGGTGACCTGGTCGCCGACTGCCAGCGGGCCGGCACCGTGATCTCGCTGGTCCAGATCGGCCGGCTGAGCAGCGGTGGCGTGGGCAGCGCCGGGCTGCACCTGGCCTGGTACGACAGCAGCCCCGACCTGGCCAGCCTGGCCCTGGTCCACCAGGCCGTCGGCCGGCAGGGCGTGGTCGAAGAGGTCGACACGCCGGCCGGCACCGTGCTGCTGCAACGCGACCACGTCAGCCTCACCCCGCCCGGCAACACCAACCGGGTCGGACTGACGTCCCTCCAGGCGTTCCTGCCGCTGACCGGGCAGTGCTGGACCGCGATCGTGGCGACCGCGGGCGCGCAGCCGGAGATGGTCCCCGTGCTCAGCGATCTCGTCCTGGAGGTGGCCGGCAGCATCCAGCGGCTGGACGAACCCGGCGACGGACCCGGTGACCCGACACCTCCCGACCCGGAGCCGACGGCGAACTTCACGCCGGTCCCGCCCCCGGACGCACCGGGTGTCGAACGCGGCTTCGGCACCCTGGTCGTGCACCAGGTCGAGCCCGAGGGCGGTCGGCACGCGAAGCGGGATCAGGGGGATCCGCCATGACCGGCCCCGACCCGAAAACCGTCATCCAGGCCCACGTGCTGCGGGCCGCCGCCACCCGGGACGCCCTGCTGCACGGCACCGGCCGGGCGCGCTCCGGCCGGAACGTCGTCCCGGTGCTGTGGGGCAGCCTGATCCTGGCCCTGGTGATCATCGGCGTGGTCGTGGTCACCGGCAGCATCGTCAACCTGCTGCACAAGAAGTGAGCCCACCGCTCACCGCGGCCGAGCCCCGGCCGGGCAGCCCGACCCGGCGGCTCCGGTCGGAACTCGGGTGAAGGCAACTCAGGTGAACACCTGGGCGACCAAGACCATAGGTACGACGGCGAGCAGCGCGAGGGTGTCCACCCGGTCGTAGAACCGGCTGAGGCGGGCGGCCGACACCTCGCCGAAGCGCAGGAATCCGGCCGCCGAGACCAGGCCGGCCACCACGACCACCCCGGCCACCCACAGGCCCGAGCGTTGCCAGGGGCCGGCCACCCCGTCGACCCACCGGGGCAGCGCGGCCACCGCCCCGAGCATCGCCAGTACCGGCACGACGAGCAGGAAACCGACCTGGCGCGCCTGGCTGAACCCGCGGGAGCGCAGCAGGAAGACCAGCCCCAGCAGGCCACCCAGCACGGCCTGCCACGGCTGCCCGGTCGACACCAGGGTGGCCGCCGCGGCGGCGGCCAGCATGCCCACGGCCGCGACCGTGCCGTCCACGGTCGCCTGACCGGCGCCCAGTGCCCGGTCGAACTGCTCCCGCCCGGCCGGCGTGCCCGACTCGACCTGCCGGACCAACGCCAGCAGGCCGGAGCTGACCACCGACATCTGGGGAAGCACACCGATGGCCAGCACCAGCGCCGGCACCGCCCAGCCGGCGACCGCGACCGCCGGTGCCGTGGCGGCCAGCGCCACCGAGACCAGGCCACCGGCCAGCCCGGTGACCACACCGGCGATGACCACGCCCCGGCGGAGCCGGGCGGCCAGAGCGACCACGGCCACGCCGAGCAGTCCGGCCGAGACCGCGGCGGTCAACCGCACCGGCAGTGGCTGGCCGCCGAACAGCCGGAACGTCCCGAGCAGCGTGGCCGGCAGGCCGGCCCAGGCGAGCACCATCCCGCCGCGGGACAGCAGGGCGCGGGAGGCCAACGCGAGCACGACGAACGTCCCCAGCAGCAGCCCACCGGCCCCGGCGTCCGGCACGGTGGCCAGCGCGCCAACCAGGGACAGCACCAGGGGCACCAGCAGCACGGTGCAGACCCGGTCGCGGTCGATCCCCGACCACGGCCGACCCCGGGTCTCCCAGGTCTGCTCGACGGCGGTGAGCACGTCGTCGACCACCGGCGACTCGGCCGCGTTGGCCGCCGGGCTGAGATACAGCACGTCGCCGTCCAGCACGCCGACGTCGTCCAGGGTGCGCTCGGTCGGAATCAGGCCCTGCCGGGGCGTGGACAGCGCCCACGTGGTCGGCGGGTTGGTCGTGGGCAGGCTGAACAGGTCCGACAACTCCGCCAGGAACTCCCCCACCGGGCGTTCGGCCGGCAGGCTGGCGTCCAACTGCCGCTGGCTGGCCACCACCGACAGCCGGGTGAACCGGGTCATCGAAGGTCCACCGGAACGCACCGGGCGCCCTGCCGGGCAGGATCGGCACCAGCCATGTCAGTCCTCTCGTTCGGTTCCCGGTCGGTGTCCCGGACAAGCCGGTGGTGTCGGGTGTACCAGATCCCGGGGTATTCGGGCATCCGCCCCCGAAGAGCACCGGAAAGGCGCGCGAAGGGCGCCGAAGAACAGCGACGGGCTCCGACCGGCGACAGACGGACCCGGCCGGACCGCGACGACTATCCTTGACCCATTGTCGACCACCGGCTCTCGACGCCCGACCGGCCGGCACTGACTCCCGCCGCCGCCCACCATCGCCACCAGCAGAGGGATCGCGTTGACCCAACGGATGGTGCACCGTCCGGCCCGGGTTCCCCCGGCCGAACTACCGCTGGCCCCGCTGGAGATGGCCGCACCGCCGCCGGCCGGTGACAGTGCCGGCGGGATCAGCGGCGCCATGCAGATGATCCTGCCGTTACTCGGCGGTGCCGGTTCGCTGGTCCTGATCATCTCCAACCGCAACCCGCTGATGCTGGTGGCCGGCGGGATCATGCTCGGCGTCATGGTCATCGGCGGCGCGGCGGCGTTCGTGGCCCAGCGCACCGGCGCGCGGCGGCGGGCCGCCCAGGCCCGGGCCGGCTACCTGGCCTACCTGGTCGAGATCGGCCGCGATCTGGCCGAGGACGCCGCGATCCAGCGCGAGGCCGCGGCGACCCGGCACCCGACCCCGGCGCAACTGCCCGAACTTCTCCGGGACCCCACCCGGCTGTGGGAGCGCCGACGCCACGACCCGGACTTCCTGGTGGTGCGGGTCGGCACCGGCACCGACCGGCTGTGCCGTCCGGTCGCCCTGGCCGGTGCCGTGCGCAATCCGCTGTCCAGCACCGAACCCCTGGCGCAGGCCGCGGTGGACCGGCTGCTGGAGCATGGCAGCGACCTGGACGACATGCCGATGGCGGTGCCGCTGTCTGGATCGGTGTCGCTGGTCGGGCCGGCCGGGGCGACCCGGGCGGTGCTCCGGGCGATGCTGACCCAGCTCGCCGTGCTGCACGCGCCCGACGACGTGCGGCTGGGACTGTGCCTGGGCCGGTCCGGGTCCACCGAGTTCGACTGGACCCGCTGGCTGCCGCACGTCCTGGACACCGACGGGTTCGACGGGCCGGTGGCCCGCCGGCTGGTCGCCGGCAGCCCGGACGAGCTCCACCAGATCCTGGGACCCGAACTCACCCGGCGGCGGGAGTTCCTGGACACCCAGCGCCGGTCCGGGGCGCCGGGCCGGATCACCCCGACGCCGCGGCTGGTGGTGGTCGCCGACCAGATCACCGCGCCGGGTCTCAGCCCGCTGGACCTGCTGCCCGACGACGTGCCGGTCGAGGCGCTGGGCCTGACCGTGGTCACCGTGGTCGGCCAGCGCCCGGCCGAACCGACCCACGTCGACGTGCGGGTCACCGTCACCGCCGAAGGAACCGTCACGGTGGAGGACCTGCGGCCGTCGCCGGCCCGCGCCGCCGACGAGACCGAGGGGCAGATCCGCCGCGCGGTGGCCGGGGCCACCACGGGCCGGGGCGACGTCGTGTCCGGCGAACTCGCGCTGCGGATCGCCCGGCGGCTGGCGCCGCTCAGGCTGGTGGAGGACAGCACCGCCGACGCGCCGCTGGAGTCCACCATCGACCTGGCCGGCCTGGTCGGCGTCGCCGACGTCGGGGACTACGACGTGGGCCGGCTGTGGGCGCAGCGACCGCTGCCGGAGTTCCTGCGGATCCCGTTCGGGCTGGGGGTGGCCGGCCAGCGGATCCACCTGGACATCAAGGAGTCCGCGCAGAACGGGATGGGCCCGCACGGGCTGTGCGTCGGCGCGACCGGGTCGGGCAAGTCCGAGGTGCTGCGCACCCTGGTGCTCACCCTGGCCATGACCCACCCGCCCGAGCGGCTCAGCCTGGTGCTGGTCGACTACAAGGGCGGCGCCACCTTCGCCGGCCTGGAGGATCTGCCGCACACCGCGGCGATGGTGTCCAACCTGTCCGACGACACCGGCCTGGTCGACCGGCTGGCCGACGCCATCCGCGGGGAGATCAACCGCCGGCAGCAGTTACTGCTCGACGCCGGGTCGCTGCCCAACACCACCGAGTACAACGCCCGCCGGGACGCCGGCCGGCCGCTGCCGCCGCTGCCGAACCTGTTCGTGGTGATCGACGAGTTCGGCGAGATGCTCACCGCCAAACCGGACTTCATCGAGCTGTTCCTGCAGATCGGCCGGATCGGCCGTTCGATCGGGGTGCACCTGCTGCTGGCCTCGCAGCGCCTGGAGGAGGGCAAGCTGCGCGGCCTGGAGTCCTACCTGTCCTACCGGTTGGGGCTGCGCACCTTCAACGCCCAGGAGAGCCGCGCCGTGCTGGACGTGCCGGACGCCTTCGAGCTGCCGCCGATCGCCGGGTCGGGCTACCTGAAGGTCGACACCACGGTGTTCGACCGGTTCAAGGCCGCCTACGTGTCGGGTACCTACCGCCCGGCCAACCTGGACCGGGCCCCGACCGGGCTGCCGGCCCGCCCGATGCCGTACTGGCTGTACAACGACACCGGGCGCTGGTTGGAGCAGGTGCCCGGACACCTCGGCGCCGCCGAGGTCGAGACCGCCGAGCAGTCCGACCGGTTCGACCCGACCACCCTGGAGGTGGTGGTCTCCCGGCTGGCCCGGGCGGCCGAGCAGGTGCAGCAGATCTGGCTGCCGCCGCTGCCCGCCGCGCTGTCGCTCGACCCGGTGCTGGGCCCGCTGGTCGCCGACCCCGGGCACGGGCTGACCACCGCCGATCCGGCCCGGCGGGGGCGGCTGCGGCTGCCCATCGGGCTGCTGGACCGGCCGGCCGAGCAGTGGCAGGGGCCGTGCGAACTGGACGTGTCCGGTGGTGGCGGCCACGTCGCCATCATGGGCGCGCCGCAGACCGGGAAGTCCGGCGCGCTGCGCACCCTGATCGCCGGTGCCGCGCTCACCCACACCCCGGCCGACGTGGCCTTCTACTGCCTGGACCTGGGTGGTGGTGGCCTGGCCGCGCTGGCCGGGCTGCCGCACGTCGGGGGGGTGGCCGGCCGGCTGGACCCCGACCGGGTGCGCCGCACCGTGGCCGAGGTCGCCGGCCAGCTCGCCGAGCGCGAGCAGATCTTCGCCGAGGCACGACTGGACTCGGTCGCGGCCATGCGGGCGATGCAGCGGGCCGGGCGGCTCAGCCAGATCCCGGTCGCCGACATCTTCCTGGTCATCGACAACTGGGTGGTGTTCAAGGAGGACTTCGAGGACGTCACCGACATCGTGCAGGAGATCGGCAGTCGGGGCCTGGGCTACGGCGTGCACCTGATCGTGACCACCGGCCGGTGGGCGGATCTGCGGCTGCCCATGCAGGCCATCATGGGCACCAAGTTGGAGCTGCGCCTGAACGACCCGCTGGACTCGACCCTCGGCCGCAAGGCGGTGCAGAACATCGGGCCGGAGATGCACGGCCGCTGCGTGGTCGAGGGCGGGCTGACCGCGCAGATCTGCCTGCCCCGGATCGACGACCGCGACGACCCGACCACCGCCCAGGACGGGCTGGACGACCTGGTCAAGCAGGTCAGCCAGGCGTGGCCGGGCAACCCGGTGCCGGAGATCCGGATGCTGCCCACCGACGTCTCACTGACCTCGCTGCGGCGGGTCAGCCCCGAGGCCCCGCCGGTGCTGCTGGGTGTGGATGAGGCCGACCTGCGGCCGGTGCACCTGGACCTGTTCGGCGTCGACCAGCACGTGGTGGTCTTCGGTGACGCCGAGTCGGGCAAGACCAACCTGGCCCGGCTGATCATCACCGAGCTGGTGAACCGTTACAGCGACGAGCAGGTGGTGTTCGCCATCTTCGACCTGCGCCGCACCCTGCTCGACGTGGTGCCCGAGCCGTACCTGGGCGGCTATGCCGGCACCCCGCCGGTCGCCGCCGGGCTGGCCGCCGGGCTGGCCGGCCAGGAACTCACCCGCCGGATGCCTCCCGACGACGTGACCAGCGCCCAACTGCGGGAGCGATCCTGGTGGAAGGGCCCGGAGATCATCGTGCTGGCCGACGACTACGACCTGCTCAGCCCGGGCGGCCCCGGTCCGCTGGCGCCGCTGCTGGAGTACCTGCCCCAGTCCCGCGACCTGGGCCTGCACATCGTGCTGCTCCGCCATTCCGGCGGCGCCAGCCGGGCCATCCACGAGCCGGTGGTGCAGCGGCTGAAGGAGAACGGCGCGACCGGCCTGCTGCTGTCCGGGGACCGGCAGGAGGGGCAACTGTGGCCGGGGGCGTACCTGTCCATCCAGCCGCCCGGGCGCGGGCTGCTGATCCGGCGCGGACGCCGCCCGCTGCGCCTGCAACTGGCCCACGTGCCCCGGGGGTAGGGCGGCCGGCGACGGCCGGTCCCGTTGCCGGGCCTGGTTTTGGCACCGGGTGATCGCGTCCGGTGCGGACCGCCCGGGCCGGCGTGGGATCGGATAGCCTCCCGGCCGACGTCGTCCGACGAAAGGACCCGACCGTGCCCTCCCCCTCGACCGACCCGTCCGCCCGGACCGGCGGGGCGTCTGGCCGGATGGTGGCGGCCAACCTGTTCTTCGTCCGGCTGGAGGGCCGGGTGGCCGCGCTGCTGGTGGGCCGCGACGGCGAGGTCCGGGTGCAGTCCGGCGTCCGGGAGCGGTGGCGGCTGGTGCGGGTGGGCGGCATCGCGCGGCGCCGGGGTTCCGGCCGGATCAGGCTGCGCGACGCCGAGGGCGACCGGCCGCTTGCCGTGCGGGTGTACGGCCGGGACGAGGCCGACCATCACGACCTGGGTGACCCCCGGCCGCGGCGCGCCGGCCGGACCTGGCGCCCGGCCACCCGTCAGGCCCGTCGCCAGGCCGCGACCCGACTACGCGCCATGCTCAGCCGCTAGCCCACTCGCGCTCGGAGGTTTTCGCGAGAAAACCAGCACAGGTAACCGGTTACACGTGAGGTTTTCGCGAGAAAACCTCAGGTCGGGGGCGGGTACGGGCTGGTAAGGCGCTGGCAGGGCGGGCCGGTGCTGACAGCGCGGTGTGCGCCAGATGCCAGGCCGGGCCGGCACCGTGATGGCGTCACGGATCGAAGGGAAGGCACATGTCGCACGCCATCGAGGCCCACGGCCTGGTGAAGCGGTTCGGGGGCACCACGGCGCTGGCCGGGGTGGACCTGGCCGCGCGCACCGGGACTGTGCTGGGCCTGCTCGGTCCCAACGGGGCCGGCAAGACCACCGTGGTCCGGGTGCTGGCCACCCTGCTACGCCCGGACGGCGGGCACGCCCACGTCGGCGGGTTCGACGTGGTGAGCCACGCGCACCAGGTGCGCCAGCTCGTCGGGCTGACCGGCCAGTACGCCGCGGTGGACGAGGAACTGACCGGGGTGGAGAACCTGGTCCTGGTGGGCCGGCTGCTCGGGCTGTCCCGGGTGCGGGCCCGGGGCCGCGCCGCGGAGCTGCTGGACCGGTTCGGCCTGTCCGAGGCCGGTGGCCGGCCGGCCAGCACCTACTCCGGCGGGATGCGCCGCCGGTTGGACCTGGCCGTCAGCCTGGTCGGCGAACCTCGGATGCTGTACCTGGACGAGCCGTCCACCGGCCTGGATCCGCGCAGCCGCGGCGAGCTGTGGTCCATCGTGCGCGGCCTGGTCGCCGACGGGACCACCGTGCTGCTGACCACCCAGTACCTGGACGAGGCCGACCGGCTCGCCGACGACATCGCGGTGATCGACCACGGCCGGGTCATCGCCACCGGCACCCCGGACGAGCTGAAGGCCCGCGCCGGCGGCCAGGCGCTGGAGGTGCGCCCGACCGACCCGGACCGGATGGACGAGGTGGCGGGCATGCTCACCGCGTTGACCGGCGTGACCCCGCAGGTGGAGTCCGGGCGGCTCACCGTGCCGGTGGGCGACCCGGCCGTGCTGCCCGCACTGGTCCGGCGACTCGACGCGGCCGGCATCCTGGCCGCCGAGCTGGCCCTGCGGCTGCCCAGCCTGGACGAGGTGTTCCTGTCCCTGACCGGCCGGCCCACCGCCGAGGACGGCGGCGACGAGAGGAGCGCGGCATGACCAGCACCGAAGTCGCGACCACCGACACCACGACCGACACGACTGGGCCGACCGGGCCGACCGGGACGGCTGCTGACACCGTGGCCGGGAACCGACCCGCGCCCGGGGCACACCGGATCGGCCCGGTGGGCGGGCTGCGGCACGCCCGGACGCTGTTCTGGCGGAGCATGCTCAAGATCAGGCGCAACCCCGAGCAGCTCGGCGAGCTGTGCGTGCAGCCGATCATGTTCCTGGTGCTGTTCGTGTACGTGTTCGGCGGCGCGGTGGCCCGCTCCACCCACGACTACCTCCAGTTCGCGCTGCCCGGGCTGATGGTGCAGACCGCGATGTTCGCCTCGATGGGCCTGGGGCTGTCGCTGAACACCGACATCACCAAGGGCGTGTTCGACCGGTTCCGCTCGTTGCCGATCGCCCGGTCGGCGCCACTGGTCGGAGCGGTGGCCGGTGAGCTGGTGCGCTATGTGCTGTCCCTGCTGGTGCTGTTGGGAATGGGCATGGTGATGGGTTTCCGGATCACCACCAACCCGGTGGCGGCACTGGCCGGGTTCGGGCTCATCGTGGTGTTCGTCGCGTCGGTGGCCTGGCTCTCGGTGCTGATCGGGGTGCTGGCCAAGTCGGCGCAGAGCGTGCAGGTCTGGGGGTTCGGGCTGATGTTCCCGCTCACCTTCGGTAGCAACGTGTTCGTGCCGACCGCCACCATGCCGGGCTGGTTGCAGGCCTGGGTGAAGGTCAATCCGGTGTCGCACCTCAGTGACGCGGCCCGCGGCCTGATGGTGGGCGGCCCGGTGGCCCACTCCGCGGTCACCTCGCTGATCTGGGCGGTGCTGATCACCGCGGTGTTCGCGCCGCTGGCCGTGCGGGTCTACCGCCGGAAGGTCTGAGCGAGACCAGGTCGACGCCGATCAAATCGGACAGTTCCGGGGGGTTGAGCGCGGCGCCGCGCTGGCGGGCCAGGGTGTGTCCCGGCTCCCCCAGCGCGCGCCGCGCCGCCGCGTCCACCCGCTGGATGTCCGGGTTGCCCAAATCGGCCGTGCCGCGGGCGCTCTCCGCGGCGCCGAGCAGCACAGCCGCCCGCTCGGCGTCGCCGCCGGCGTCGGCCACCGCGGCCAGCGTCTCCAGCACCCCGGCCACCACCGGGCGGTCCCGCTGCACGCCGGGGTCGCGCAGCGGTTCGCACACCAGCTCCGCAGCCGGTCCGAGCTCACCGCGGCCGAGCAGGATCCGGGCCCGCGCGCAGTGCACCATGGCCCGGAACTGGGGTGGCCCGCCGGCTCGGTCGAACGCGGCCAGGGCCCGCTCGTACCGCTCCTCGGCCCGCGGCACGTCACCGTCCCGCCAGGCCAGTTCGCCCTCGGCCAGGGACACGAACGCACGCACGTGCGGCTGAGCCCACCGGTCGGACCACCGCCGGGCCTCGGCCACGTCGGCGCCGGCGCCGGCGCGGTCGCCGGCGCGCAGCCGGGCCGCGGCCAGCCGGACCAGCACCTCGGGCACCTCCCCGGAGGCGCCCAGCTCCTCGACCAGTCGCCCGGCCTCCTCCAACAGGGCGACCGACCGGGCGTTGTCACCGGTGTATCCGGCCAGTTCGGCCAGCGTCATCAGGCACTGGCACATGCCCCACCGCTCGCCGATCGCCCGGTACCCGGCCAGCCCCGCCTCGACGTAGGCGCCGGCCGACCCGGCGTCGCCGTCGTTCAGCCTGAGGTGGCCCTGGCTGAAGGCGGCACAGGCCCGCACCCACGGATCCGGGTCGCCGGCCCAGGCGTCCAGCAGCGCGGTGATCACGCCGTCCTGACCGGCCAGCATCGCGCTGATCAACCGGATCAGCATGAACGCCGGATTCCGCGGTTCGGGCTCGCCGGCCTCGGCGAGGAGCCGCATCCCGGCGTCGAGTTCGGCGGTCAGGACGGACATGTCGATGAAGTCGACGGTGGCGCCGAGCCGGCAGCCGACATAGCTGCCCAGGTAGCCGGCCGGCGGGCTGTCGCCCACCGCCGCGACGATCTGCCGGGCCCAGGTCACCGTCTCGCCGTGGTGGCCGCGCAGCATCCAGAACCAGGCCAGCCCGGCGGCCAGCCGGACCGCCAGCTCTGGGTCGGGGGTGTCCACGGCCCACCGCAGCGCGGCGTGCAGGTTCTCCTGCTCGGCCACCAGCCGCCGGATCCAGTCGAGCTGGTCGCGCCCGCGCAGCCCGGGGTCGGCGACCTCGGCCAGGTCCCGGTAGTAGTGGGCGTGCGCCTCGCGGACCCGCTGCTCCTCGCCGGAGGCAGCCAGCCGTTCGGCCGCGAAAGCGCGGACCGTCTCCAGCATCCGGTAGCGGGGCGGGCCGCCGTCGGTGCCGTCCACCTCGACCAGGGACTTGTCGACCAGGGCGGCGAGCACCTCGAACACGTCGTCGGCGGGCAGGCCACCGGACGCGCAGACCCGCTCGGCGGCGTCCAGGTCGGCCCCGGCCGGGAACGCCGAGAGCCGCCGGGCCAGCACCCGTTCCCGCTTGTCCAGCAAATCCCAGCTCCACTCCACCACCGCGCGCAGGGTCTGGTGCCGGGGCAGCGCGGTGCGGCTGCCGGCGGTGAGCAGCCGGAACCGGTCGTCCAGCCGGGCGGCCACCTGCTCCACCGGCAGTGCCCGCAGCCTGGCCGCGGCCAGCTCGATCGCCAAGGGCATGCCGTCCAGCCGCTGGCAGACCCGTGCCACCGCGGCCACGTTGCCCTCGTGCACGGCGAACCCGGGGCTCGCCGCGGCGCCCCGGTCGGCCAGCAGCCGCACCGCCGGGTACTCCGCCGCACCGGCCGCGTCGGTGTGCTCCGGCGGTCCGACCAGTGGGGGTACCGGGTAGAGCATCTCGCCGGTGATGCCCAGCGGTTCCCGGCTGGTTGCCAGCACGCGGACCTGCGGGCAGCCGGCGAGAAGCGCGTCGACCAGCCGGGCGGCGGCGTCCACCAGGTGCTCGCAGTTGTCCAGCACGACCAGCAGCGCCCGGCCAGCCAGTGCCCGGACCAGCACGTCGGTCGGATCGGCCGGGCCGACCGGCACCGGGTCGCGTCGGCCGGCCAGCAACGCGGTCTCCCGCACGCCCAGGGCGTCGGCGACCGCGTGCGGCAGGTCGGCCGGGTCGGCGACCGGGGCGAGTTCGACCAGCCACACCCCGTCGGCGGGCGGACGGTCCAGCCGGGCGGCCGATTCGGTGGCCAGCCTGGTCTTGCCGGCCCCGCCCGGGCCGACCAGGGTGACCAGCCGGGCCTCGGCCAGCAGCGTGCCGATCCGTGCCATCTCGGTGTCCCGGCCGACGAAGCTGGTGAGCTGGGCGCGCAGGTTGGTCGCCGGGCGGCCGGCCGGGGCGGGTGAGGGGGTGGCCGGTGCGAGCAGCGCCCGGTCCTGGCGCAGCACGGCCAGGTGCACGGCCCGCAGTTCCGGGGACGGGTCCACGCCGAGCTGGTCGGCCAGGGCCTGCCGGGTGCGCTGGTAGGCGGCCAGCGCGTCGGCCTGCCGCCCGCAGGCGTAGAGCGCCCGCACCAGCAGGCCGCGCAGCCGTTCGCGCAGGGGGTGGCCCTCGGCCAGCGCCTCCAGGCCGCCGATGATCTCGGCGTGCTGGCCGGTGGACAGGGCGGCCTCGGCGTGGTCCTCGGCGGCGGCCAGCCGGGCCTCGGCCAGTCGGGCGGCGGCGGCCGGGGCGAACGGCGCGTCGTCCAGTCCGGCCAGCGGCGCGCCGCGCCACAGCGCGAGCGCCCCGGTCAGGGTCGCCGCGGCGGCGGCCGGCTGCCCGGCGGTCAGCTCCCGGTGCCCGGCCGCGGCCAGGGTGGTGAACCGGTGCACGTCGGCGGCGTCGGGGTCCACCGCGAGCCGGTA
>DASULA010000078.1:0-6224 GCA_036278435.1 Mycobacteriales bacterium
ACCGCCGGCAGCCCGGCCGGCGTCGTCCACACCTCCTCGGCTCGCCGGGTGTAGGGGCCGACGCGCAGCGAGTCACGGGGCATGACCAGCATCGGGTGGGTGCCCGAGCGCAGGCCCGGGAAGGTCGACACGGTGGCCACCACCCGGACACCGACCCGCACCCCGTCGAACTCCGCGTCGCGCACCGGGGTCCGGTCGATCGGGTTGACCAGGATCGCCGGTACCGCCCCGACGGCCGTACCGGCGACCCGCAGCGGCGCGAGCAGGTCGGCCAGCGGCCGGTCGGCCACGTCCAGGGCGTACCGGCCGAATGTGGCCGGGTCGATGCCGAGCACCATCGACTGGTTGTCGCCATCCACCGACGCGTCGGTGACCACACTGACCTGGGTGCCCTGCCCGCCGGTGCCGACTGGCCGGCCGCCGGCCGCGGTGGTCGTCACCACGCTGGGCGCGCCCAGGTTGACCTCGGCCTTGCGGTGCACCGTGGCGTCGGTGGACCGGCTCAGCGTGGCGGCGTAGCCGAGCAGCCCGACCGGCATGGCGGTGGCCACCAGCAGGGTCAGGAACACCGCGGGGGCGGCGGTGACCCGCCGGCTGGCCAGGTACACCGGGGCCGGCGTCGCCGAGGTGATCCGGCGCAGCGCCGGCATCGGCCGGGCCGCGAGTCGAGCCGCGAACAGCAGGTAGCCGGCCAACCCGACCAGCGGGAACGCGACCAGCCGCGGCGGGACCTGCACCAGGAAGTGGTCGGTGACCACGCCCTGGGCCCGGGCCTGGCGGTAGAACAGCGCGGCCAGCGCCACCAGGGTCAGCTCCCAGGGCAGCACCCGCCAGAGCCGGGTGCGCCGCCAGGCCAGCCCGCGCAGCCGCCGGCGCCTCCTGGACACCGCCGTCCAGGCGCGCAGGCCGGTCACCGTACCGAGCATGACCAGTCCGAACGCCCCGATCTCGCCGACGGTGACCGCGGCGCGGCCCGGCGCACCCTGTTCGAGCAGCGGCGACGGCCCCAACCAGCGGACCAGTGCCAGTGCCGCGGCCCAGCCCGCGACCAGCCCGACCAGCACCGCCGGGGCGGTCTCCAGCACGGCCTTGACACCCAGTGCCGCCGGAGACACCCCCCGGGCCGCGAGCAGTCGCACCTCGGTGGCCCGCCGCTCGGCCCAGTACCCGCCGGAAGCGCCGACCAGCAGCAGCGCGACCAGCGCGCCGGTCACGGCCACCGGCTGGATCGGCCCGCGCAGCCCCCGGCTGGCCAACTCGGCACGTGACACGTCGGCGTCCAGTCCGGTAGCCCGCACCGACAGGCCGAAGCTGTCCGCGCCCTCGGCCGACGCGGCCAGCGCGGACGGCAGTGCGGCGGCGTGCCGGAGCGAGTCGTGCGCCGACCGGACGGTCAGCCTCCCGACGTCCGGCGGGCAGAACCACTCGCCGACCCGGTGCACAGGCAACCGCCGCATGGTGGCCGGGTCGACCGGCACGAACAGCGGTGAGGAGTTCCGCGACGCCGACGGCTGCACCAACGCACTCCAGGTGCACCAGTACCGGGGGACCCGCCCGCCGGAGTCGATGTCGCGGAACAGCCCGGCGACCGGCACCGGCGCCCCGTTCACCGTCGCGGTGCCCCCGATCCGCGCTCCCAGCGTGCCAGCCGCCGACGCGGGCAGCCAGATGCCCCGGCCGTCGCCGCCGGACCGCCGCACCGCCCGGAGGTGGTCACGCACACCGACGCGGGCGTAGAGGATCACGTCCTGCTTCAACGCCGCGCCGGGCAACCCCAGCCGCGCGGCGGCGATGACCACCCGGTACGGCGCGGGCAGGCCGACCCGCCGCAGCGCGGCCCGCACGGTGCGGTCCTGGCCGGCGGTGTCCACGGTGACCTCGTCCAGGTTGTCCGGGTCGGCGGAGGTGAGCCCGACCGGTGAGCCGGTCGCGTCGGTGGTCGGCCCGCTGGTGACCGTGACGGCGGAGTCCTCCGGGCAGGCGGCCCGGACCGTGCTGGCCAGCTCCGCGGTGCCGGCCGAGGCGAGGAACAGCGGTGCCGACGCCCCGGCCACCCCGAGGATGGCCGCGGCGGCGGCCAGCGCGAGCAGCACACCGGGCTGGCCGCGTAGCAGCAGCGGCGCCCGGCGCCACGGCGGGGAGGTCAGTAACCGCCACCAGTGCGTGCGGTCGTCGAGCAGGTCGTCCTCGTCATACCCCCGGTGTCGCGATTCGGCGGCCATGCCCGCACCTCCGACCCGAACCTAACCGTCGCCCGGCCCGGCCCGGGGCACGGTGACGGCACTGTGATCGACTCCGGTGACCAGAAACACCGGCCACGGCCCAGACGGGCAGGTACCGGGTGTGCCGCCCGGTGATCGACGGCCGTCAGCCGCCGAGTCGCATCACCGCGGCCGGGGGCGTCTGGTCGGCGGTCCGCTGCGCGGTCAGCGAGCACACCGCCGTGGTGGCCAGCAGCGCGACACCGATGCCCGCCAGGGTGCCCACCGGGTAGGTCAACAGCTCGGCGGGCGGGTAGTCCGGGTTGACGTCGAGCAGTGGGTTGACCAGGCCGACCGCGACCCGGGCGACCAGCAGGCCCAGCACGCAGCCGGCGCTGGTCATCGCACCGATCTCGATGACCAGCGAGGCGAAGTGCCCGCGCCGGCTCACGCCCATCCGCCGGCCCAGCACGTAGGAGGCGACCCGGGCCCGAGCCCGGGCGGCCAGGTACAGCAGCAGCCCGGCCACCGCGATCAGCCCGGCCAGCACCGCCAGGGCTTGGAGGTATCCCAGCGCCCAGGTCACGGTGACCAGGTCGGTGGCCTGCAACACGTTCACCGGGGTCCGCTCGAACAGGATGGGCACGTGGTGCGCCCGGATGACGTCCCGCAGCGCGGTCGCCTGGGCGTTGGTGGTCCAGATCTCCTCGTTGCGGGCGGCGTAGAAGTCGACGCCGCCCAGCGCGTCCCGGCGCAACACCAGGGTCGGGTGCGGGCCGAACCGCACCCCGGGGAACGCCTCCTCCCGGTCCACCACCCGCACCGGCACGGTGGTCCGGCCCAGCTTCACCGAGTGAACCGGTTCGGTCCCGGCGTTGACCAGGATCGCCGGCAGTGGCTGGCCGGCCGGCGTCGGGTCGAGCAGCGCGAGCAGATCCCCGACCGGCCGGCTGGCCAGCCCGCGGGCGGCGAACCGGGGGAACGTCGCCGGGTCCACGCCGAGCACGCCGGAGTTGTTGTCGCCGTCGATCACCGCGGACTGGAACACGCTGACCACCGTGCCGTGCCCGCCGGTCGCCGGGGTCTGCTTGGGCGGCACCAGGGTGACCACGGTGTGGTCGGCGCCCAGGTTGGTGCGGATCTTCGCCTGCACGGTGGCGTCGGCGGACCTGGCCAGGGTGGCCGCGTAGGCGAGCACGCCGACCGGGATCGCGGTGGCCACCAGCAGGGCCAGCGCGACCGCGCCGTTGGCGGTCACCCGCCGGCTGGCCAGGTAGCCGGCCGCCGGCAGCCGGGCCGACCAGCGGCGCAGCACCGGCATGCCGGCACCGGACAACCGGGCGCCGAGCAGCACGCACCCGGTCAGGGCGAGCAGCGGGAAGGCGACCATCAGCGGCGGGATCTGCACCAGGAAGTGGTCGAGGGTCACCGGGTGGTCCCGGACCCGCAGATAGGCCAGGGCCGAGGCGGCCAGCAGGGCCAGTTCCCACGGCACCGCCCGCCACACCGGCCGGGAACCCCCGGTCCGCCGGTCGGTGGCACCGCGGCTGCGGGACGCGGCGACCACGCCCAGCAGCACCACTCCGGCCACCCCGGCCAGTCCGACGGCGATCAGGGCCCGTACCGGGGCACCGGGTTCCAACAGCTCGGACGGGCCCAGCCAGCGCACCAGCGCGATGGCGGCCAGCCAGCCGGCGACCAGGCCCAGCACGGCAGGCACCAGCATCTCCAGCACCGCCTTGACGCCCAGCGCCAGCGGCGTGACCCCGCGGGCGGTCAGCAGTTTCACCTCCACCGACCGGCGTTCGGTCCAGTACCCGCCGGCCGCGCCGACCAGCAGCAGGGCGACCAGAGTGCCGGCCACCGCGACCGGTAACACCGGGCCGCGCAGCCCGTCCCGGCCGGCCGCGGCCCGGTTGACGTCGGTGTCGATGAACGTCTGGCTGCGCAGCGTCGAGGTCGGGCCCCGGCTGTCGCTGGCCAACGCCGCGCCCACCGCCCGGGTTCGCCGGGACACCCGTTGCGCGGTGGGCAGGGTCAGCCTGCCGGAGTCCACCGGGGAGAACCACTCGGCGGCCACCTGGGTGCCCGCACCCAGCACGTCCGCGTCGTCGGTCAGCACGAACGGCGGCGGGGTGTTCTCGAACGTCGGCTCGATCAGCGACGCCCAGGTGCACCAGTACGCGGGCAGGCCGATGTTGCTGGCGGCCAGGTCCCGGTACAAGCCGACCACCCGGGTGGCGTGGCCGGACAGCGTGACGGACTGGCCGGCACGCAGGTGCTGCCGCGCGGCGAGGGTGTCGGGGATCCACACGCCGTGCCCGCCGGCCCGGTCCAGCACGTCGACGTGGTCCAGCGCGCCGGGACGGGAGTAGAGCGTGATCGGGCTGGCCAGCCTGGGCGGCACGCCCGGCGGCAGCAGGCCGACCTGGGCCATCAGCACCCGGTACGGGTCGGCCAGTCCCTGCCGCCGCATGGCCGCGCGCACGGTCGGGTTGGCGGCCCGGACCGACGCGGCGGTGCGGTTCGTCGGCATCTTCCCGATCTCCCAGAGGTTCTGGGAGGGCAGGTTGGTGACCGCGGGCCAGGGCCACTCCGGGCAGTCGCTGCGCATCTCCCGGGCCAGCCCGGCGGTGCTGGTGGAGGCCAGGAACAGCGGCGCGGACGCACCGGCGATGCCCAGGATCGCCGCGGCCACCACCAGGGCGACCAGCACCCCGGGCTGCCGCCACAGCAGCACCGGCGCACGCGTCCACGGCGGCGTTGAGTAGGCGGTGCGGCGGCCACCTCGGTCTTCCGGAGCGGGGCTCACCGGACCGACAGTAGGTGGGGCGAGAACGCAGCGCGCGGCACATCGATGCTTTCGGTGCTCAATGGTTGCCGCCGCGTGTCATATCCGAATCCGCTCCACCGATGGTGAGTCCCGAGCGGGCCTCCGCCGCCCGTCGGTTGGGGTCACGGGACGTGCTCGGGCGGCGGCGTAATTCGTCTCCATGAGTGGGACTGCCGCCGGCGATACGCCTGGCGCGGCGACCATCACGGTACGTCGGCTTCCGGTCGGGTGGCGGGATCGGGGGCGGGCCCATCACGTGGTGATCGACGGGCACGGGGTCGCGAAGCTCAAGCGTGGGCGGTTATTCGAGATCACGGTTACTCCCGGCCCGCACACCGTTCAGATGACCATCGACTGGTGTTCCAGCCCAGTCGTCCACGTCGACCTGGACGTCGGCTGCGACGTCACCCTCACCTGCGGACCCAGCTCGGTGCCCTCGCGTGAGGTCATGTTCGGCGGCAGGGGAGCCACCGCCAAATACATCAGCCTGGAACTGGACGCGGAGTAGCCCGGCTTTCGGTCCGGACCGGCAGCGTCCGCGAACCTGCCGAGGGAACCGGCCGGCAGACGTTCCAACCGGGTTCCCGACCAGATCTGTCACGAGTTCTTGGCCCTGCCGGATGGCATTTCCAGGAACCAACCGGTCAGCCGGTTTCCGGGGTGCCCTCGGCGAGTTCGCCGTCGTGCATGGACAGGATCCGGTCGGCGTAGTCCCAGGTCTCCGGGTTGTGGGTGGCCACCAGGCACACCGAACCGGCCTCGACCAGCCCGCGCATCGCGCCGAAGATCACCTCGGTCCAGTGCGCGTCCTGGTGCGCGGTCGGCTCGTCGGCCAGCAGCAACTTCGGCGTCAGCAGCAGCGCCCGCACCACCGCGCACCGCTGCTGCTCGCCCAGCGAGGTCTGCTTGGGGTAGCGGCCGGCCAGGTGGTCGATGCCGACCGAGGCCATCAGCGCGTCGGCGCGCCCGGACTGTGCGCGGAGCTGCCCGGTCAGCCGGGCCGGCATCAGCACGTTCTCCCGCACGGTCAGGTCGTCGAGCAGCCCCAGCGCCTGTGGCACCAGGGCAAGTTCGGACCAGGAGAACGTCTCCGGTGCCCGTCCGCCGAGTTCGTCGGCCCAGCTCAGCGTGCCGGAGTCCACGTGTTCCCAGCCGCACAGCACGTTCAGCAGCGTGCTCTTGCCCGAACC
>DASULA010000079.1:0-21284 GCA_036278435.1 Mycobacteriales bacterium
AACCTGCTGACCGCCACCCGGTCGCGGTTGGTGGCGACGTTGGCCGACAGGATGCTGACCCGCTCGTCGGAGAGCACCCGAGTGACGTCCGAGAGCAACCGGTGCCGGTCCAGCGCCTCGACCTGGATCTGCACCAGGAACACCGAGTCGGTCGACGGGGCCCACTCCACCTCGACCAACCGCTCGGGCGCGCGCATCAGCGATGCCGCGTTGGTGCAGTTCTTCCGGTGTACCGAGACCCCGCCGCCCCGGGTGACGAACCCGAGGATCTCGTCACCGGGCACCGGCGTGCAGCACTTGGCCAGCTTCAGGAAGACGTCGGGGACACCCTTCACCACGACTCCGGGATCCGCGGGCGGGCGGTGCCTGGTCGACCTGATCGGAGTCGCGGTCTCGGCCAGGTCCTCCACCGCGCCCTCGGCGCCGCCCATGGAGGCGACCAGCCGCTGCACCACCGACTGGGCGGACACGTGACGCTCGCCGACGGCCGCGTACAGCGCCGTCACGTCGGCGTAGCGCAGTTCCCGGGCCAGCGTGGACAGCGTGTCGCCACCGAGCATCCGCTGCATCGGCAGCCCCTGCTTGCGCATGGTGCGGGCGATGGCGTCCTTGCCGGCCTCGATCGCGTCCTCGCGCCGCTCCTTGGCGAACCACTGCCGGATCTTGTTCTTCGCCCGGGGGCTGGCCACGAACGACAGCCAGTCCCGGGACGGTCCGGAACCCTCCGACTTGGAGGTGAAGATCTCGACGGTGTCGCCGTTTTCCAGCGGGCTCTCCAGCGCGACCAGCCGCCCGTTGACCCGGGCGCCGATGCACTTGTGTCCAACCTCGGTGTGCACCGCGTAGGCCAGGTCGACCGGGGTGGAACCGGCCGGCAGCGAGATCACGTCGCCCTTCGGGGTGAAGACGAACACCTCGCGGGACTTCAGGTCGAAGCGCAGTGACTCCAGGAACTCCCCGGGCTCCTGCGACTCCCGCTGCCAGTCGAGCAGGTGCCGCAGCCAGACGATGTCGTCGATCTTGTCGTACGCCCCGACCCCGCCGGGAGTCTCCTTGTACTTCCAGTGCGCGGCGATGCCGTACTCGGCGGTGCGGTGCATCGCCTGGGTCCGGATCTGCATCTCCACCGGCTTGCCCTCCGGCCCGATCACGGTGGTGTGCAGGGACTGGTACATGTTGAACTTGGGCATCGCGATGTAGTCCTTGAACCGACCCGGCACCGGCTGCCAGGTGGCATGGATCACTCCCAGCGTGGCGTAACAGTCGCGCACGGTCTCGACCAGGATCCGGATCCCGACCAGGTCGTAGATGTCGGCGAAGTCCCGGCCCCGGACGATCATCTTCTGGTAGATCGAGTAGTAGTGCTTCGGCCGGCCGGTGACGCTGGCCCGCAGCTTGGCCGCGCGCAGTTCGGCGTCCACCCGTTCGATGACCCGGGCCAGGAAGGTGTCCCGGGACGGGGCGCGCTCGGCGACCAGCCGCACGATCTCGTCGTACCGCTTGGAGAACAGGGTGGCGAAGGCCAGGTCCTCCAACTCCCACTTGATGGTGTTCATACCCAGCCGGTGGGCCAGCGGGGCGAGGACCTCCAGGGTCTCCCGGGCGATCCGCTCCTGCTTGGCTGGCGGCAGGAACCGCAGGGTGCGCATGTTGTGCAGCCGGTCGGCGAGCTTGATGACCAGCACCCGGGGGTCCTTGGCCATTGCCACGATCATCTTGCGGATCGTCTCGGCCTGCGCGGCGTCGCCGTACTTGACCTTGTCCAGTTTGGTGACCCCGTCGACCAGGTGCGCCACCTCAGCGTCGAAGTTGGCCTCGATCTCGGCCAGGGTCAACCCGGTGTCCTCGACCGTGTCGTGCAACAGGGCGGCCACCAGGGTGGTGGTGTCCATGCCCAGCTCGGCCAGGATGGTGGCCGCGGCCAGCGGGTGGGTGATGAACGGGTCGCCGCTCTTTCGCAACTGGCCGCGGTGACTCTGCTCGGCCACGTCATAGGCGGTCTGGAGGATCTTGATCTCGGCCTTGGGATGCGCCGCGCGATGGGTCGCCACCAGCGGTTCGAGTACCGGCTTGATGCCTGACGGCCGTGGTCCCGAGGTCATTCGCCGGGCGATCCGGGCGCGCACCCGACGCCGCCGGTGGATGCGGTCGGGCGACGCGGGTACCGTGTCCGGCCCGGTATCGAGCGACTCTTCGTCCGGTTCCATCCGGACCGCGGGCATTGGTACGGTTGGCGGCCCAGTGTCCGGTTCAGCATCCAGCGGAGTATACGATTCGGCCTCCGGCCCGCCGGCCGGCCGGGTACCTCGTCCGCTGTCTGGGGCGGCCGTATCCACGCGTCCGGTCCCGGCGTCGGCCGCGCCCGGGGCGGCCCCCGGCTGCTCCGCCCCGGCCGGAGTGTCAGGCTCGTCGGGCGGCCCGGCCCCAGCCGGCGACTCGGCCGCGACCGGCGGTTGGTGGTCCCGGGTCACCGGGACGACGTCCGGACTCAGAGCCGCTCCTCCCAGCAAGACTGTCCTGGAACGGGCTGGACAGGCACGAGTGTACGGTGACGCCGACGCCCGTTCTCGTTCGCGTGGAACGATTCGTGACTTGGCTACTGTCGGTCAGAGCGTGAGGACGGTGTGCACGTCACGCCCGACCAGTTTCCTTCCCGCCAGGAAGGACAATGCTATGATCACGGATATTCCGCTGATCGTCCCCCCAGCCCGGGCGACCAGGTCGGCCGCCGCGGCAATGGTGCCTCCGGTCGCGAGCACGTCGTCCACCAGCAGCACCCGCTGCCCACGCTCGAATGAGTCCTCGTGTACCTCGACCACCGCGTCGCCGTACTCCAGGGTGTAGGAGGCCGCCAGGGTACGGCCGGGCAGCTTGCCCTTCTTGCGGATCGGCACCACCCCGACCCCGGCGGCGTAGGCGACCGCCGCGGCCAGCAGGAAGCCCCTGGCCTCCACCCCGGCGACGATGTCGAAGCCCGCCGCGCCGTGCCGGTGCACCACTCCGTCCACGACCGCCCGGAATCCGACCGGGTCGGCGAACAGCGGCATCAGGTCTCGGAACACCACTCCGGACCGGGGAAAGTCCGGCACGTCGCGCACCCGTGCGGCGACCAGGCGCGCCAGCGCACCGGACTCCACGGGTGGCGTGACCGCCCCGCTCACCGCCTGCGCTTGGCGGCGGGCCGACCACCGCCCTTCCGTTGCTGCGGTCTGGGCCGCCGGTTCTGTGGGCGGGCGCCCGGTCGGGGCGTTGTGCTCGCCGCGACCACACCGGCCGGTTCGGCGTTGCCGGGGGCCAGCGCGGCGTCCTCGTCGTCGGAGCCGGCCCGGTCGTTGAGCTCGGCCACGGCGGCCGCCTTCGCCGACGCACTGGCCGCCTTGGCCATAACCCGCTTGCGCAGCGCGGCGTACTGCGGCTCCCGCTCCTTGAGGTCACACAGGATCGGTGTGGCCAGGAACAGCGAGGAGTAGGCCCCCACGGCCAGGCCGACGAAGAGGACCAGGGCGAGGTCCTTGATCGTGCCGACGCCGAGCAGCCCGGCCCCGACGAACAGCAGCCCGGCCACCGGCAGCAGCGCGATCAGGGACGTGTTGATCGAGCGCATCAGGGTCTGGTTGACCGCGAGGTTGGCCTGCGCGGAGAACGTGGTGCGCGCGCCGCCGAGGATCCCCCGGGTGTTCTCGGCCACCTTGTCGAACACGACGACCGTGTCGTAGAGCGAGAACCCCAGGATGGTCAGCAGGCCGACCACGGTGGAGGGCGTCACCTCGAAACCGATCAGGGAGTACGCGCCGGCCGAGACGATCAGGTCGTGCAGCAACGCGATGATGGCGGCCACGGCCATCCGCCACTCGAACCGCACCGCGATGAACAGGCACACCGCGATCAGGAACACCACCAGGGCCTGGACCGCCTTACGGGTGATGTCGCCACCCCAGGAGGAACTGACCGAACTGATCGACACGTCGTTGGGCGACACCCCGATCGTGCTGAGCTGCCGCTTGACCGCCTGCTCCTGGGCGACGCTCAACTCCGGCGTCTTGACCAGTACCGACCGGGTGCCGCCGCTGCCGACGGTCTGCGTGCTGACGACCTCGACCTTGGCGCCGGTCACCGCCGTGCGGGCGTCGGTCAGTGACACCGCGGCGCCTCGGACGGTGTCCGGGAACTGGAACGAGGTGCCGCCCTTGAATTCGATTCCGAAGTTGAAGCCCCGCACCGCGAAGCTGAGGATGCAGATCACCACCACGAGCGCGGAGGCGACGTACCAGCGCCTTCGGCTGCCGACGAAGTTGAAGTTCGTCTCGCTCCGGTAGAGGCGACGTACCAGGGACACCTCAGGACTCCTTCGCGGCTGGTGCGATGCCGGCTCGGCTGGTCGGGTCGACCTGCCGCGCAGGCCGCGGATCCCGCCTCACAGCGATTCCTCGGCTCGGGCGGACCTGCGGGCGGCCGCGCGCGCCGCCGCCGACGTCGGCCCGGCGCCGGCCGCCGCGGCACCGGCGAGCGCCGGCCGCAGCGACCCCAGACCGGTGATCCGGGCGGAGCCGAACGACTTGCTGCGGGACGCGACAGCCACCAACGGGTGGGTGAACAGGAAGACGATGACCAGGTCGAGGATGGTGGACAGGCCGAGGGTGAACGCGAAGCCCTTCACCGCACCGGCAGCCAGGACGTACAGGATGGCCGCGGCCAGGAACGACACCGCGTCCGCGGACAGGATGGTACGCCGGGCCCGTTGCCAGGCCCGGGGCACCGCGGACCGGGCGGACCGGCCCTCCCGCACCTCGTCCTTGAGTCGTTCGAAGAACACCACGAACGAATCCGCGGTGATACCGACGGCCACGATGAAGCCGGCGATCCCGGCCAGGGTGAGAGTGAACCCGATGTAGCGGCCGAGCAGAACCAGGCATCCGTAGGTGAGTACACCGGAGAAAGCCAGGCTGGTGATGGTCACCAGCCCCAGCGCGCGGTAGTACAGCAGCGAGTACAGCACCACCAGGGCCAGCCCGATGCCGCCGGCCAGCAGGCCGGCCCTGAGCTGGTCGGTGCCCAGCGTCGGGGAGACGGTCTCGGCCTGGGACTGGGTGAAGGTCAGCGGCAGCGACCCGTACTTCAGCGCGTTGGCCAGGTCAGTCGCGGACTGCTGGGTGAAGTTGCCGGTGACCTGGGTCTGACCGTTGATCGTGCTCTGGATCTGCGGCGCGGAGACCACCTGGCCGTCCAGGGTGAACGACACGAAGTCGGCCACGTCGCTCGGCGTGACCTGCGCGTTGTGCTGTGAGGTGTAGGTGGACCAGACCGACTGGCCGTGGGACTTCAGGTTCAGCACGACCAACCAGCCGCTGAGCCCCTGGGTGTCGAACTGGGCACTGGCGTTCTTGATCTCGGTGCCCTCGATGATGGTCGGCGCCAGCAGGTACTTCTGGGTGCCGTCCTGGCTGCACGCGGCGAGCGGCTTGGCCGGGTTGTCATTGCTGCCGCCGAGGGCGTTCTTGGCGCACTTGAGGGTCTGGAACTTGGCGATCGCGGCGTTGTAGTCCTGCTGGGAGACGCCGGGCGGCGGGGTGGCCGGGATCTGGCCCGCGGCCGGGGTGGGTGCCGCGCTGGGAAGTGTGGGCAGGCTGCCGGGCGGAGCGGGAGCCACCGAGATCGGAGGGGGCACGGCCGACGGCACCGGTGAGGGCGCCAGCGCCAGCGGCACCGATCGGCCCTGCGGGGACGGGCTGGACGACGCCCCGGACCCAGCTTTCGTCGACGGGGTGGCCGAGGCACTGGGCGAGGGGGCCGCCGAACCACTCGGCTGCGGAGTGGCCGAACCACTGGGCGCGGGCGTGGGCGTCGGCGGGGGCTGGACCGGAGTCGCGTTGACGATCACCGGCCGGAACCGCAACTTCGCGGTGGTGCCGAGTTGCTTGGCCTGATCGCCCCGGCTGCCCGGCACCGAGATCACGATGTTGTCATTGCCCTGGGTCACCACCTCGGCCTCGGCCACACCCAGACCGTTGACCCGCCGCTCGATGATCTGGCGGGCGGTCTCCAACTCGGCCTTGGCCGGTGGTCGGTGGTTGGCGGTCTTGGCGGTCAGGGTGACGGTGGTGCCGCCCTCCAGATCCAGGCCGAGTTTCGGGGTGTGCGACTTGCCGGTGAAGAAAACCAGCGCGTAGAGCACCGCGATGATGGCGATTAGGGCGCCGATGTAGCGGCCGGCGCGGAACTGGCCCGTCGGTGCTGCCACGGGTGATCCGTCTCCTCGTGCTCTGCGCCCGCCAAGCGAGCGCGACGTGTCATGAAATTACCAGTATGTCGCCTAACCAGTTTGCCGTACTCGTTTCACTTCCACCGTCATTCTTCCGCATAACCGTGCTCCGAGGGGAGGTCGCTTCCCGACCGTTCCACGTCGGTGCCACCCGCGGCGCCGGGCTGGTCGTCGCCGGCCATGTCGTCCGGCCGGGTCACCGTACTCACCGCCGCCCGGGCGAACCGCATCACCACCCCCGGGGACACTTCCAGGTCCAGGGTGTCATCGGCCAGGCTGGTGACCCGACCGTACAGGCCACAGGTCATCATCACCTCGGTGCCGGTGGACAACGAGGCCTGCAACTGGCGTGCCTGCTGTTGCATCCGGGACCGCGCTCTGGCCGGAAGCACGATGAGCAGGACGAAGGCCAGTCCGATGATCAGCAGGGGTAGGGCCGCGCCTAGTCCGTTCACGAGGGAGCATTCCTCCAGTCGGGGCGCCGGGTGGCCATCGGGTGAGCGGTGGCCTCTCCGCACCAACGAACGTATGGGCACACGGTGTTCCCACCGGTGTGCCGACGGTGTGCCTGGATCTTCCCCGGCCCCCGCGCCAGTCTCGACACCGGGCCCGGTCCCTCCAGCCTACGGCTCATCGAAGAGTGTCGGTGCGAACTCGTTCGCCGAGGGCGGCGCGGCCAGGCCGAGGTGCCGCCAGGCCGCCGGGGTGGCGATCCGTCCCCGTGGGGTCCGGGCGAGCAGGCCGGCCCGGACCAGAAACGGCTCGGCGACCTCCTCGACGGTCTGCGCCTCCTCGCCGACCGCCACCGCCAGGGTGGACACCCCCACCGGTCCGCCGCCGAAGCGGCGCACCAAAGCGTCGAGCACGGCCCGGTCCAACCGGTCCAGGCCCACCTCGTCCACGTCGTAGACCCGCAGCGCGGCACGGGCCACCGGCCGGTCGATCACCCCGTCGGCCCGCACCTCGGCGAAGTCGCGGACCCGGCGCAGCAACCGGTTGGCGATCCGCGGGGTGCCCCGGGCCCGGGAGGCGATCTCGTTGCCCCCGTCCGGTCGCAACGGCACCCGCAGCAGTCCGGCGCTGCGGGCCAGCACCCGTTCGAGTTCGGTCGCCGAGTAGAACTCCAAATGGCCGACGAACCCGAACCGGTCCCGCAGCGGGCCGGTCAGCAGCCCGGCCCGGGTGGTGGCGCCCACCAGCGTGAACGGGGCGACCTCCAGCGGGATGGCCGTCGCACCCGGCCCCTTGCCCACCACCACGTCGACCCGGAAGTCCTCCATGGCCACGTAGAGCAGTTCCTCAGCCGGGCGGGCGATCCGGTGGATCTCATCGATGAACAGCACGTCGCCCTCGGCCAGATTGGACAGCATCGCGGCCAGGTCGCCGGCCCGTTCGATCGCCGGTCCGCTGGTCACCCGGATCGCCGAGTTCAGCTCGGCCGCGATGATCATGGCCATGGAGGTCTTGCCCAGTCCCGGCGGTCCGGACAGCAGTACGTGGTCAGGCGGGCGGCCCCGCCGCCGGGCCGACTCCAGCACCAGTTCGAGCTGCTCGCGGACCCGCGGCTGGCCGACGAACTCAGCCAGCCGGTGCGGCCGCAACGACGCCTCCACGTCCCGCTCGTCGATCCCGGCGAACGGGGAAACCAGCTCGACGCCGTCGCCGTCGCCGACCCGGTCCGGACCGGGCGGCGGGCCGGTAGCCCCGGTCGACCCGGTGAACTCGGTCACCGCGCGCCCAGCATCCGCAGCGACGCCCGGAGCAGGGTCGGCAGGTCAGCGCCGTCGGCGGCCTGCGGCGCCAGCGCGTCCAGGGCCTGCTCGGCCTCTCGGGCCGACCAGCCCAGGCCGACCAGGGCGTGGCGGAGTTGGTCCCGCCACGGCGCCACCGGGGTGATGGCGCCGGCGGCCACGCCGTTCCCGCCCGCCCCGGGCACGCCGGAGTCACCGGCGTCGCGCACGCTGCCGATCCGGTCCCGCAGCTCCAGCACCAGCCGCTCGGCACCCTTTCGGCCGATCCCGGGGACCCGGGTCAGGGCGGTGAGGTCGCCGGTGGCCACCGCACGGCGAACCTCGCGCGGTGGGTGCACGGCCAGCACCGCCTGGGCCAGCCGCGGCCCCACCCCGCTTGCGGTCTGGAGCAGTTCGAACAGGGCCCGCTCGTCGTCGTCGGCGAACCCGTAGAGGGTAAGCGAATCCTCGCGGACCACCAGGCTGGTGGACAGCCGGGCCTGCTCGCCCAACCTCAGCCGGGCCAGCGTGCCCGGAGTGCACTGCACGGACAGCCCCACCCCTCCGACCTCCAGCACGGCACCGTCCGGCCCCACCGCGGCCACCTGGCCGCACACGCTCGCGATCATCGTCCATCCCTCGTCCGGTCGGGCTGTTGCTGACGCACCCGGGCCACGGCCTCGGCCATCCGCTGCTGGGCCGGCCCCCGCCACAGGTGGCAGATGGCCAGTGCCAGCGCGTCGGCCACGTCCGCCGGCCGCGGCCGGCTGGTCAACCCGAGCAGCCGGGTGACCATCGCGGTCACCTGCGCCTTGTCGGCGCGGCCGGATCCGGTCACCGCCGCCTTGACCTCGCTCGGGGTGTGCAGGGCGACCGGAAGCCCGGCCCGGGTGGCCACCAGGATGGCCATGGCCGATGCCTGCGCGGTCGCCATCGCGGTGCGCACGTTGTGTTGGCTGAACACCCGCTCGACAGCCACCACGTCGGGCCGGTGCGCGCCGACCTCCACGGCCAGCCGGTCGGCCACGGCCACCAACCGAGCGCCCAGTTCCGCGTCGGCCGGGGTCCGGATGACACCGTAGGTCACCGCGGTGAGCCGGCGGCCGGCGGCGCCGTCCACCACACCGTAACCGCACCGGGTCAGCCCCGGATCGACGCCCAGTACCCGCACCGCACCTCCACCAGCCTCCACCCAGCCGCCACCGGGGCACCCGAAACCACCCGGAGTCGCCGAACACCTGTTCGACAGCCTATCGGCGCACCGACCCGGGTGAGCGTAGACACACCCCGGGTGCGGGCGGCATGGCCACCGCGACGGGCCGGCCCCGCGCACGGTGTGCGGACCCGCTCGCGGCGATCCGACCCACACCGGGTCCGCGGGTGGGGCTGGTCCCGCGGTATCACGCGGCCTACCGTATGGGTCACCATGCTCAAGCTGCCCAACATCCCGCAGGTGCTGGCACCCCTGGTCGGTGTCGTCGCCGTCGCGTTCGTGCTCGCCGTGCTGTACACCGCCGCTCCGGCCGCGGTGATCCTCGCCATCGTCACGACCCTGCTGGCCGTGGCGTCGATGTCGATGCGGACCCTGCGCAGCGGCGGCACCCGCACCCGGGCGCCCCGTCGCCGGGTGGGCTGGAACCTGCTCGGCACCGTCGAGGTGCGGGCCACCGACCCGTTCCTCACCTTCCGGGCCGACCAGAGCGAGGAGGGCATCTCGGTGCCGGTGACCCCCGGACAGTGGTCGGTGCACGGCCGGAGCACGAACACCGAGGGTGAGACGCCGGGAATGCGCGAGGACGAGGTGCGGGTGGTCCGTGACGTGCGCTGGGCGATGCTGGACTGGGAGTGGAACCCGATGCAGGAACCGGTGTTGCCGCCCTCGGTGGGAAGCTCCGCGCAGATCGGCCGGGTCAGTCTGGACAGCGGCTCGCTGCGGATTCACGCCGGCCGCAAAGACCGGCAGCGGGGCGTGGTCCGGGTGCAGACCGGCACGGCCGACACCACCTGCGGGGTCGGCGTGGTGCGCGATCCGCACGGCCAGGTCGTCGCCGTGGTGAGCCGCTTCGGCTGACCACCGCCCCGCGGCACCCGCATCGCGGCTGGTGGGACAGGGGGAGCAGCGTCTCAGCCGACGGCTTCGAGGATCTCGTCGGACACGTCGAAGTTGGAGTAGACGTTCTGCACGTCGTCGCAGTCCTCCAGCGCGTCGACCAACCGGAAGACCTTGCGGGCGGTGTTCTCGTCCAGCGGCACGCTGACCGTGGGCAGGAAGCTCGCCTCGGCCGACTCGTACTCGATGCCGGACTCCTGCAACGCGGTGCGGACCGCCACCATGTCACCGGCCTCGCTGACCACCTCGAAGGACTCGCCGAGGTCGTTGACCTCCTCCGCACCGGCGTCGAGCACGGCGGCGAGCACGTCGTCCTCGGCCACGTCGTCCGTCTTGCCGACCAGGACCACGCCCTTGCGGTTGAACAGGTACGACACCGAGCCGGGGTCGGCCATCGACCCGCCGTTACGGGTCATGGCGGTGCGCACCTCAGAGGCGGCCCGGTTGCGGTTGTCGGTCAGGCACTCCACCAGCATCGCCACGCCGCCGGCGGCGTAACCCTCGTACATGATCGTCTGGTACTCCGCACCGCCGCCCTCCGCGCCCGAGCCGCGCTTGACCGCGCGGTCGATGTTCTCGTTCGGGACGGAACTCTTCTTGGCCTTCTGGATCGCGTCGTACAGGGTCGGGTTGCCGGCCGGATCGCCGCCGCCGGTACGCGCGGCCACCTCGACGTTCTTGATCAGTTTGGCGAAGACCTTTCCGCGCCTGGCGTCGATGACGGCCTTCTTGTGCTTCGTGGTCGCCCACTTGGAGTGGCCGCTCATGACCGTCCCTTCAGGAGATGTTTCGGACCGTCCCTGGCCAGTGGCCCGGCCGGACCCGGTTCAGCAACAGGCTCTCAACATGTCCACGAAAAGGCCGTGTACCCGCACGTCACCGGTCAGTTCCGGATGGAACGATGTGGCGAGCAGGTGACCCTGGCGAACCGCGACGATCCTACCCGCGTCCGGGCCGCTACCCACCGTGCCCAGCACCTCGACGCCGGCCCCGACCGACTCGACCCACGGAGCCCGGATGAACACGGCCCGGAACGGGTCGCCGGGCACCCCGGCCAGTGGCACGTCGGCCTCGAACGAGTCGACCTGCCGGCCGAACGCGTTACGCCGCGCCACCATGTCGATGCCACCCACGGTCTGCTGGTCGCGCGTCCCGTCCACAACCCGGTCGGCGAGCAGGATCATGCCCGCGCAGGTGCCGTAGGCGGGCAGACCCGATCCGATCCTCTTGCGCAGCGGTTCGAGCAGGTCGAAGGCGACCGCGAGCTTGATCATCGTGGTCGACTCCCCGCCGGGGATGATCACGCCGTCAAGATGGTCCAACTCGTCGGCGCGGCGTACCGCCACCGGCTCGGCACCGCACCGCCGCACAGACCGGAGGTGTTCGGCGACGTCCCCCTGCAACGCCAGCACGCCCACTGTGACGGTCACCGATCGCGTCCCTTCGTCAAGCCCGGCGGTCCGGGCGGGAGTGCCAGGGCCGGCGCCGACCGCCGGCCAGCCGAACACCGGGTGTGCCGTACGGGAGCGCCCCCACCCCGGCCCAACGCGCCGCGACCGCGCCCGCCTTCCCGGCGCAGCCGACCGGTGAACGGTCGCCGACCCGCCCGGATCCGCAGAACTCCGCCGCGCGTTCTCGCGGCCCGGCCGGCGCGGTCGGTCGACGTCGACTGGTCAGGTCACCAGCCGCGTCCGGCGAACCGCTCGGACTCGGTCAACTCCGCCACGTTTATACCCACCATCGCCTCGCCCAGCCCGCGGGAGACCTTGGCGATCACATCGGCGTCGTCGTGGAACGTGGTCGCCTTCACGATCGCCGCCGCCCGCCTGGCCGGATCGCCGGACTTGAAGATCCCCGAGCCGACGAACACTCCGTCGGCGCCCAACTGCATCATCATCGCCGCGTCGGCCGGGGTCGCGATCCCGCCCGCGGTGAACAGCACGACGGGTAGCCGGCCGGCGCGGGCCACCTCGGTCACCAGGTCCAGCGGTGCGGCCAGCTCCTTTGCCGTGGCGAACAGTTCCTCGGTCGACATGGAGGCCAGCCGCCGGATCTCCGCGCGGATCCGGCGCATGTGCCGGGTCGCCTCGACCACGTTGCCGGTGCCGGCCTCACCCTTTGAACGGACCATGGCCGCGCCCTCGCCGATGCGGCGCAGGGCCTCACCCAGGTTGGTGGCACCGCAGACGAAAGGCACGGTAAATGCCCATTTGTCGATATGGTGAGCCTCGTCGGCGGGGGTCAGAACCTCGGACTCGTCCACGTAGTCCACGCCGATCGCCTGCAGGACCCGGGCCTCCACGAAGTGGCCGATCCGCGCCTTGGCCATGACCGGGACCGACACCGCGTCGATGATCGACTCCACCATGTCCGGATCACTCATCCGGGCAACCCCACCCTGGGCCCGGATGTCGGCCGGGACCCGTTCGAGGGCCATCACCGCGACCGCGCCGGCGTCCTCGGCGATCCTGGCCTGCTCCGCGGTGACCACGTCCATGATCACGCCGCCCTTGAGCATCTCGGCCATGCCGCGCTTGACCCGTGCGGTCCCGGTGACGGGCTGATCGGACTGCGAGGACGGCGCGGACTGCGCGGACCGTTCGGTTGCCGAGGGGATCTCTGCGGGCACGGACACGACAGGGCCTTTCCGGTGAGGGGCGGACGCCCTCATGGTACGGCCCGTCAACCAGTGTCGAGCGGGCTGCCGGTCGGAGCCAGCACGACCCACGCCCCGCCCGGACGCAGAGCCAGCTCCGCGCCGTCGCGGTCGGTGTAGCGGGTCCGGTCCGACGCGCTGGCCCGGCGCCAGGTGCCCTCGATCATCCGCCCGTCCCGGAAGAGCACGGCCCGGCCGCTGCCGACCGCATGGGTGAACGGCGCCGGGTGGCCGGCCTGGTCGATGTCGGTGAAGTCCGGGGTGACCGAGCAGAACTGCACGAGCACGTTGCCGGTGGTGACCGGCTTGCCGTCGGCGCCGGTGACCGTCCTGCCGTCCTGCCGGCGCACCCACCGGCCGGCCGAGGAGTCCCAGCCGAACTCGACCCTGGTGTTGCCCATGGTCACCGTGAACCGGCTCACCCTGGGGGCCGAGCCGGACGGGCCGTGGCTGGCCCAGTGCAGGCCGATGTCGCGCACGCCGGCGGCTTTGCCGAGCTTGCCGATCTCACCGGAGAGCGCGCCGACGTCGACCACGAGGTTGTAGGGGGCGCGGCGGCCGGACTCGCGGTGGTAGGGCTTGGGGTGCGCGTCCACGGAGGCGTCCACCAGCGCGGAGGCACCGAACGTGTCCAGCACTCCGGTCGAACCGCCGGAGAAGCCCAGCGCCATCGGGCCGAACGGTCCGAGGATCTCCGGGTCGCTGCTGCGCACGCTGCGGACCGGGCCCACCGCCCCGGGCCGATGGCTCGCGTAGATCGCGATCAGTCGGGTCAGGCCGCCCTCGGCGCTCTCCACGTACACCAGGTCGGCCGAGCCGAGCCCGAACTGCGGCCGACCCGCCGCTGTGTCGTCCACCTTGATCCCCAGCACCGGACCGGATGGCCGGCCCGGCTCACCGGTCAACGGGTTGGTGGCCGCCGACTTCGGCGACGAGCTCGGCCGGTGCCCGCCACCGCCACCTCCACACCCGGCCAGAACCGGCGCGAGGAGCAGTCCGGCGGACAGGACGAGCGCGATCCCCCGACGTCGCACGATTCCCCTCCATGCGATAGATACCGGGTCACAGATACCGGTCACACCCGGCGGGCACGGTCAGGTCGCCGACGGGGTGGTGTCGTCGATCTCGAAAAATGCGGGCACCGGGCGGCGACCACCGAGCCGGAGCAGCCGGGGCATCCGCCTGCCACGCAGCGACCGGGTGTCACGTACCGCATCGTTGTAGAACCGTCTGGCCAACACCACCCGGCTCGCCGCATCCCGCAGATCCCGCATCAGATCCGGATCCGACACACCGGCGGGAAGCTCCTGCAACACCCTGCCCAGGTCGTTCTCGGCCGCCTCCCGGGCACCGTCGTCGGCCTCCAGCGCGGCCCGCGCGGCCGTCTTCATCCGACCGGCCACGGCGGCGTCCAACCGGTCCCCGGCCCGCTCCACCAGAGCCTGCACGGCCGCCGCCCGGCGCACCAGTTGGGCATCCAGCGAGGCACGCGCCGCATCGGTGCGGGTGTGCAGCCGATCCACCCTGGTCGCGGTCCACATCACCCAGATGGTCAGCACCACGACAACCGCGACGACCACCACGACGATGCTCACGCGGCCCGATGCTACGTGGAACGCCCCGACGCCGGATCAGCGCGTTTCATCTGGTTCGACCCGGCCAGGTGCGGCCGCAACCACCGTCTCGTACACCCGGATGATCTGCGCCGCCACCACGGACCAGTCATAGTCGGTCACCACGACACGCCCCCGCGCGACCAGCGTCGCCCGGCCCTCCGGGTCATCCAGCAGGCGGCCCAGCACGCCGGCCAACGCCACGCTGTCGGCGGTCCGGAACAGCGCCCCGGCCCGGCCGTCGTCAAGCACCCGACGGAACGCGTCGAAGTCGCTGGCCGCGATCGCGGTACCGGCGGCCATCGCCTCCAGCAGGATGATCCCGAAACTCTCCGCACCGGTGTTGGGGGCGCAGTACACGTCGACCGAGCGCAGCATGCGCGCCTTGTCGCGGTCGCTGACCATGCCCAGCAGGTCGACCCGGTCGGCCAGCGACCGAGGCAGCCCGGCCCGGAACTCCTCGGCGTCGCCACGCCCGGCCACCACCAGCCGCAGCCCGGGCCGGTCCGGCGCCAACCGGTCGAGCGCGCCGAGCAACACCCCCATGCCCTTGCGGGGTTCGTCGTAGCGGCCGACGAAGCCGACCGTGCCACCCTCGCGCGGATAACCGGGCAGTGGCGCGGCGGCGGCGAAGTGCGCCACGTCCACCCCGTTGGGGATCTCCACCGCGTCCCCGCCCAGGTGTTCGACCTGGACCTTGCGGGCCGCCGAGGAGACCGCGATCCGGCCCCGGATCTTCTCCAGGAACGGCTGGAGCACGCCGTGCGCGGCGGCCAGCGACCGGGACCGCGGGTTGGAGGTGTGGAACGTCGCCACAATCGGCCCGCGGGCGAGCATGCAGGCCAGCAGCGACACGCTGGGCGCCACCGGCTCGTGGATGTGCAGCACGTCGAACTTGCCGTCCCGCAGCCACCGCCGCACCCGGGCCGCCGACACCGGGCCGAACTGCAACCGCGCCACCGAGCCGTTGTAGGGGATCGGGACCGCCCGCCCGGCCGGCACCACATAGGACTGCAACGGGGTGAGCCGGTCCTCGTCGGCGTCCGCGGGGGCGAGCACCGACACCTGGTGCCCCATCGCGATCAGCACCTCGGCCAGGTCGCGCACGTGCGCCTGCACGCCCCCGGGAATGTCCCAGGAGTACGGGCAGACCAGGCCGATGCGCATGTCAGTGCGGGTCCGCGGAGGCGGATCGCGGTCCGGCGGCGCCGGTGCCGGACCGCACGGGTAGGTCGGCCAGCCACAGCCGTTGCAGCATGTGCCAGTCCGCCGGGTGCTCGGCGATCTCCTCGGCGAACGCGTCGGCGACCCGTTGGGTGACCGCCGCGACCTTCTCCCGCAGGCTCCCGGAGTCCGGTATCGGTACCGGCGGGTGGATGTTCTGGCCCCAGCCGTCGGGTTCGTGCCACAGCCCGACCGGCAGCAGCGCGGCCCCGGTCCGGACCGCGAGATAGGCCGGCCCGGCCGGCATCTTGGCCCGCTCGCCGAACAGGTCCACCTCGATGCCCGAGGCGGTCAGGTCCCGGTCGCCGACCAGGCACACCGTCCCGCCGTCCCGCAACCGGCGGATCAGGATGTCGGCCGGAGAGTGCGCGCCGCCGGTGAGCGGCAGCACCTCCATGCCGAGTTTGCGCCGGTAGGCCATGAACCGGTCGAACAGCGACTCGGGCCGCAGCCGCTCGGCGACGGTGGTGAACGGCTGCCCGCGCTCGATCAGCCACACCCCGGCGGCGTCGTAGTTGCCCATGTGCGGCAGCACCAGGATCACGCCCCGGCCCGCGGCGTGGGCTCGGTCGATGTGTTCGGCGCCCCGACAGTTGCGCTCCACCCCCGCGGCGACCCGATCCCGGGCCATCACCGGCAGCCGGAACGTCTCCAGCCAGTACCGCGCGTAGGACTGGACGGCCCGCCCGGTCAACCGGTCCAGTTCCGGCTCGGACATTCCCGGCCCGACCACTCTGCGCAGGTTGCCCCGCAGCCTGCGCACCCCGGCGCCCTGCCGGCGGAACGCCACCTGCCCGGCCCGCGCGAACAGCCACCGCGCCACCGGCTCGGGCAGCGCCCTGACCAGGATCCACCCGGCCGCGTACCCCCGGTCGGCAAGGTGGTCCCGCACCGTGCGGGCCGCGCCCACGGCGGCGGTCATCCGGCGGCCTTGCCGGGCCCGACCGCGTCCAGCGCCGACTGGCGGTGCACCTCGACCAGACGCTGCGCCACCGTCACGGTGGTCGCGCCGACCAGGAACCACAGCGTGACGGCCAGTACGTAGGGCACTCCGAACCCCTCCAGCCCGGTGCCGACCAGCACGATGATCAGCCGCTCGGCCCGCTCGGCGAACCCGACGTCGCAGCTCAGCCCCAGCCCCTCGGCCCGGGCCTTGATGTAGGAGGTGAGCACGCCCATCACCAGGCACAGCAGCGCGGCCAGTGCCAGCGGGCGACTGTCTCCGGATCCGAGGAACCACCAGGTGAGCGTGCCGAACAGGGCCGCGTCGACGGCCCGGTCGCAGGTCGAGTCGAGCAGTGCACCGAACTTCGACGACACACCGCGGGCCCGAGCCACCGCCCCGTCGACCATGTCCAGCATCACGAAGAACCAGACCACGAACGTGCCGGCCAAAAACGAGCCCCGGCCGAAGAGAGCCACGGCCGCCGCGACCGCGCCGAGGGTGCCGACCACGGTCACCCCGTCTGGGGTGACCCCGGCTCCGGCCAGTCGACTCCCGAGGGGCGCCAGCGCCTTGGAGAGCGAAGCGCGGGCGAAGATGTTGAGCATGCCTGTCCGTTCTCGCCGAATGAGAGGGTCCGTGGGTAGGACGCCCCACCTGCGGGCGCTCCACGACAGTGCACACGATATCGCCGTGCCCCGGTGTGCTCGGCGGTGCGACCGGGTCGGCCCGACCCGGACCCATCCGGGCGGCGCCGTACCGCACGGGTGCGTCCGGATCCCGCACCCAGTGTGGCGACCTGGCCACTCCGACCACGCCACAGGTCGGACATCTAACTGGATATCAGGTCTGCCAGTCGGCCGCGCCGGGAAACCGGGTCCCGGCGACCCGGTGGTTCCGACAATCTTCCGTTCGACTCGCCGCATGCCCGCCGAAGGGTTGTCGAGCGCCGGTCTGAGGGTGTCGAATCGCAACCGTGCCGCGCGACGAGGTGTACGCCGGCACACGTGGGGCTGCCCGGGGCCAGGCAACCTCGCGTCCTGGGGAGACGGTCCGAGCCGCCCCACGGGACGACTCGCGGATGACTCGCTCGTAGGAGGCGACCATGGCTGGCAGATCATCGGAGAAGGGGTCGGCTGCCGAAATCGCGGCCGTGGACAACCCGGACAGGGTTCGCAACGTCGCGGTCGTGGGCCATGCCGGCGCGGGAAAGACCACGCTGGTCGAGGCGCTGCTGGCCGCGACCGGAACGATCTCCCGGATGGGTTCGGTGACCGAGGGCACCACGGTGTCTGACTCCGACCCGGCCGAGATGCGCCAACAGCGCTCGGTCTCGCTGGCGTGCGCCCCGATCGAACACGACGGCGTCAGGATCAACCTGCTCGACACCCCCGGCTACGCCGACTTCGTGGGCGAGCTTCGGGCCGGGCTGCGCGCCGCCGACGCCGCCCTGTTCGTGGTGTCGGCCGTCGACGGGGTGGACGCCGCCACCGTGGCACTGTGGGAGGAGTGCGCCGCGGTGGGCATGCCGCGTGCCGTGGTGGTGAGCCGGCTGGACCATCAACGCGCCGACTTCGACGAGGCCGTGGCGGTGTGCGCGCGCGTCTTCGGTGACGGGGTGCTTCCGCTGTACCTGCCGATGGCCGGTGACGACGGCGGAATCGCCGGGGTGATCGGGCTGCTGTCCCGCAGGATCTACGACTACTCCCCCGGCGGTTACCCGCCCAAGGAACGCGACCCCGAGCCGGCGCACCTGGAACTCATCGAGGAGGCCCGCAACAGCCTGATCGAGGGGATCATCGCCGAGAGCGAGGACGAGTCGCTGATGGACCGTTACCTCGGCGGCGAGGACCTGGACCTACAGACGCTGACCGCCGACCTGGAGACCGCGCTGGCCCGCGGCTCGTTCCATCCGGTGCTGCCGACCTGCGCGGTGAGCGGAGTGGGGATCGGGGAGGTTCTGGAGGTGCTCGTCGGGGGTTTCCCGTCCCCGGTCGAACGCGAACTGCCCGCGGTGACCAGGGTGGACGACCGGCCACACGACCCGCTGACCGCCGACCCGGCCGGCCCGCTGGTGGCCGAGGTCATCAAGACCACGGTGGACCCCTACGTGGGCCGGGTGTCGCTGGTGCGGGTGTTCTCCGGAACGCTGCAACCAGACACCCCGATCCACGTGTCCGGGCACGGGCTGGCCGCGCGCGGGCACGACGACCACGACGCCGACGAGCGCCTCGGGCACCTGTTCTCCCCGCTTGGCGCGACCCTGCGCCCGGTGTCCAGGTCCGTCGCGGGCGATATCTGCGCGATCACCAAGCTGACCTCGGCGGAGACCGGCGACACCATCTCGGCCAAGGATGATCCGATACTGGTCGCCTCCTGGGACATGCCCGAACCGCTGCTGCCGATCGCCGTGCAGGCCAAGTCCCGCGGCGACGAGGACTCGCTGGCCAAGGGGCTGACCAAGCTCACCGCGGGCGACCCGACGCTGCGGTTGGAGCGCAACCCGGAGACCCACCAGCTCATCCTGTGGTGCATGGGCGAGGCGCACGCCGACGTGCTGCTGGACCGGCTCCGCGAGCAGGGCACCGAACTGGAGACGGTGCCGGTGGTGGTGCCGCTGCGTGAGACGTTCGGCGGAAAAGCCTCCGGGCACGGCCGGCACGTCAAGCAGTCCGGCGGGCACGGACAGTACGCGGTCTGCGACATCGAGGTCGAACCGCTCCCCCGCGGCAGCGGCTTCGAGTTCGTGGACAGGATCGTCGGCGGGTCGGTCCCCAACCAGTTCATCCCGTCGGTGGAGAAGGGCGTGCGGGCCCAGATGGAACGCGGCGTGGTCGCCGGTTTCCCGATGGTGGACATCCGGGTGACGCTGGTGGACGGCAAGGCGCACAGCGTCGACTCCTCCGACGCGGCGTTCCAGACCGCCGGCTCGCTCGCACTGCGCGAGGCGATCAGGGCCACCAAGGTGCTGCTGCTCGAACCGGTGCACGCGGTCGAGGTGCTGGTGCCCGACGAGCACGTCGGCTCGGTGATGAGCGACCTGTCCGGGCGGCGTGGCCGGGTGACCGGCACCGAGTCGGTGGGTAACGAGCGCAGCCTGGTCCGCGCCGAAGTACCCGAGACCGAACTGGTCCGCTACGCGGTCGACCTGCGGTCGCTGACCGCCGGAACCGGCCGGTTCAGCCGCAACTACCTGCGGCACGATCCGATGCCCGACCACGAGGCGCAGAAGGCCCTGGCCGCGCTGGCCGCTTCCTGACCCACCGTCCGCCGGTCTTTACACGTGAGGTCTTCACGCGAAGGCCTCACGTGTAACCGCCTTTCCAGGGCGGATTCTGGTAGGGCGACCCCGACCGGGGCGGCTTCGGCCGCGATCCGGTTCGGTGGATGTCAACGCGCGCGCTCTGGTCGGCGTCCACTCCTGCATCCACCGGCGTTCGGTGGGGCATGGGGGAATGTCATGACGTCGACATGGTTCGCACGCCTGCTCGTCCCGGTGGCCGTCTCCGCGCTGTCGCTGCTGGTCCCGGCCCCGGCCCAGGCGGCCGGCTTCTCCACCGATCCGGTCGAGGTCGCGCCGTCCGGCACGGCCCAGACCGTGGTGTCGGCGGTGGACACCGGTCACCACGCCGGGTTCGACCGGGTGGTGTTCACGTTCACCGGGCCGGTGCCGGGCTACTCGGTGACCTACGCACCCGAGGTCATCCGGGACGGCTCCGGCGCGCCGGTGACGCTCCAGGGCTCGTCGTTCGCGGTGATCCGGCTACGGCCGACCTCGACGGTCACCCACGCCCCGCAGGACCGCATTTCACCGCACTTTCCGATGCTGCGCGAGTTGGCCGGAGCGGGTGACTTCGAGGCGGTCACCAGCTACGGGGTCGGCCTGGCCGACAGGTCGGGCCTGCGGGTGAGCACGCTGGCCGCCCCCAACCGCATGGTCGTCGACTTCGCCATCCCGGCCGGCACGTCGCCGTCCGGTTCCCGGTCCGGTTCCCCGACCGGCGGCGCGGCCACCGTGGCACCGACGGACCCCGGCTCGACGGCGCGGTCCGCTGGCGGTACCCCGTCGCGCCGGGACCCGGCAACCCCGGTGCTGCCGATCGCTCTCGGCGCCGCCGGCGTGCTGCTGCTCGCCCTGGCCGGCTACCACCTGCGGCACCGCCGCCCGGCATGAGGTGTTCGCGCTGCTCAGCGGGTGGAGGTGCCGATCTCCAGCACCCGCATGCCGTCGCGCACGTCCAAGGCTTCACGCATACGCACCATCAGATCAATTTCACGGTGTTATTGGACGCGATCAGTCTGGATGACGTTCGCGCCGGTCGTGCGGCAACGCGTCTCAGGGGACGTCACCTCGGAGTCCCCAGCGGCGGCGGACCAGTGCACGGGCCGATGGCCACTTATGGTGGGTCGTATTTTTGTGGTGTGGTGGTGTATCGGCGTCCGGTGGGGCTGGTCCAGCGGAATCGTCCGTTGGTTTGTGCCAGTCGCCAGGATGTCTGGTGTTTCAGGCGGTGGTGATGACGACATACCGCACCGAGGTTGCCGGCCGTGGTGGGTCCGGTTGGCCACGGTACCGTGTGGTCCAATGCCGCTAAGTTAGAAGGGTCCATTGTGGACTGTTTCGGTGTGTTGTGCTGGGTGGCTGCGGGTGGTCGGGTGGCTTGTTACCGGGTTGTTGATGGCGTGTCGCGGGTGTATGCGGCTTTACTACGAGTGGTTTCCGGTATTGTTGGATGGTGAGTGATGGTA
>DASULA010000080.1:0-13184 GCA_036278435.1 Mycobacteriales bacterium
CCCGGTGTCGCAGTCGGGTACCGGGAAGACGTTGATCCGGTCCAGTTCGGCCCGGTGGGCGCCCAGAGCGTCCAGCGTCCGAGCGCACCACAGGCGCACGGACGGCGCATCGAGCGCGCCCAGTACCGGCACTGCACCGCCCACCCTCCCGCCGCGCCGCCCGTCGGGCGGACCGTCCATGGCTGGCCGGCCGGTCCGGCCACCGCCGGCCACCGGACGTCGAGCCTATCGACTGGATGGTCGGGTCCGGATGACGCATCGGCGGGAGGGCGGACACCGGCCGGCCGTCATGATTTCCGGCGTGCTCGTGCGGGTGCGGTGAGGGACGACCGGGCGGGTTCGCCCGGCCTGTACACTGCTACGGTTGCCCGGTCCGGGTGAGGCTGACCCGTTCCATCAACTCTCCACCAACCTCAGGAGTGTCTCCCGTGGCTAGCGTGTGCGACGTCTGCGGCAAGGGACCCGGCTTCGGCATGTCCGTGTCCCACTCACACCGCCGCACGCACCGCCGGTGGAACCCCAACATCCAGCCGGTGCGTGCCCAGGTCGCCCCCGGCACCCGCAGGCGTATCAACGTCTGCACGTCGTGCCTGAAGGCCGGCAAGGTCACCCGCGCCTGACACCCCGGACCGGACCATCGCCGGCCGGCCGACCGAGGCACCCGGGACCGGTCCCGGGCCGGGCACGCGGAAACTACCCGCCCAGCCGCCGCAGTTCGTCGCGGTACCGTCTGGCGTTCGCCACGTACCAGGCCACACTGTCGGTGAACGCGTTCGGGGGCACGGCGTCCGCCCGGATCCGGGCCGGCACGCCCAGCGCCATGGCCAGGGCCGGCACCCGCCGGCCGTTGCTCACCACCGCGCCCGCGCCGACCAGCGCCCCGGACCCGACCACGGCACCGTGCAGCACCACCGAGTTCGACCCCACCAGCGTGCCCGGCTCGATCGTGCACCCCTCCAGGTGCACGCAGTGGCCGATGACGCAGTCCGCGCCGACCGTCGTGTGGAACCGCTCGGTGCAGTGCAACACCGCCCCGTCCTGCACCGACGTGCGCTCGCCGACCACGATGCCGCCGGAGTCGCCGCGCAGCACCGCCTGCGGCCACACGCTCGCCTCGGCCCCAATCCGGACGGCCCCGATGACGGTGGCATCCGGATGGACGAACGCCTCGGGATGGATGTCCGGCACCAGGTCGCCCAGCGCGTAGATGGCCATGTCCGGACGCTACCGGCCGATGCCCAGGGCGCGCGCGGCGGCTGCCACCAGGTCGGTGACCGCGTCCAGCGGGAGCGCGGTCGAGTCGATGACCAGGTGGTAGTGCCGGTACTCGGCCGGGTCGGCGCGGTAGAAGTGCCGCCAGTACGCCACCCGAGCCGCGTCCACCGCGCGCAGTTCCTCCCGGCAGTACCGCTCGTCCCGGCCGGTCATCCGCATCGCCGCGGTCACCCTGGCCGGCTCCGGCCCGTCCAACCGGATGTGCAGGGCGCGGCGGACGTCACGCAACACCAGCGCGCCGGCCCGCCCGAGGATCACCCCGCCGGTGGTGTCGGCGACCTCGCGCAACACCTGTTCGGTCTTCTCCCGAAAGGCCCGGTCGTCGGCCAGGGTCGAGTACGCAAGCGGGCCGGCGCCGGCCAGGTCCGGCACCAGGGCCATCGACGAGACGATCCGCCACAGCCCGGTGTCGTAGGTCTCGTCCTTCTGCTCGGCGTCGGTCAGCGGTACCCCCAACCGGCGGGCCACCCCGGCCGGGATGGCCCGGTCCACGAACGGCACGTCCAGGGCCGCGGCCACCGCTGGTCCGACCTCGCTGCCCCCGGCCCCGAAACTGGCCGAGACGGTAACCACACTCACATCTCATACCTCCGGCACCGTAGAAGCGGACAGGATGCCAGAACGGATGGCACCGCGCGCCCGGGAAGGCCGGATCGTCACACCCATCACCAACCGGTGTGAACGCCGCTCACCGCCACTGCCAGCCGTGGTCCACCGGACCGATGCCGGCGCCCAGCGGGAATCCCGCGGCCACCGCACCGGTCACGTACTCCTTGGCCGCGCCGACCGCCCGCGGCAGCGGATCGCCCAGCGCCAGTCGGGACGCGATCGCGCTGGCCAGCGTGCAGCCGGTGCCGTGGGTGTGCCGGTTGTCGTACCGGGACGAGCGGAACACGTGCTCGTGTTCGCCGTCCCAGAGCAGGTCCACCGCGTCGCCGGCCAGGTGGCCACCCTTGACCAGCACGGCGCCCGCGCCTAGCCCGAGCAACGCCTCGGCGGCCCGGCGCAGGTCGCCCTCGCCGGTTACCGCGACGCCGGCGAGCTGCTCGGTCTCGAACAGGTTCGGCGTGACCAGGGTGGCCAGCGGGAGCATCCGCTCGCGCACCTCCCGCAGCGCGCCGGCATCCAGCAACGGGTCACCGTGCTTGCTCACGCTCACCGGGTCGACCACCACCGGAGCGTCCACGCCGGACAGCACGTCGGCCACGGTCCGGACCAGGGCAGCCGAGGCGAGCATGCCGGTCTTGACCGCGTCCACCCCGATGTCGCCCAGCACGCTGTCCAGTTGTGCCCGGACCGCATCGGTGGGCAGTTCCCAGTAGCCCTGCACGCCGATCGAGTTCTGAGCGGTGACGGCGGCCAGCACGCTCATCCCGTGCACCCCCATGGCCAGCATGGTCTTCAGGTCCGCCTGGATGCCGGCGCCGCCGCCGGAGTCCGAGCCGGCAACGGTGAGCACTCGCGGAGGGGCTACGGCCATACCAGGACCATAGAGGACAGAACCCTGGAGGAGCGGGCCGGGAACGGGATCCCACCGGCGGCGCCGACGGTCCTCCGGCCTCCGGTCAGATCTCCGTGGGCCAGGTGCGGGGGCGGGTTCGGGACCGGCCGGCCACTGAACCGGCGAACTACTGGGAACCGGCGAACTACGGTGAACCGGCGAAGTGGCTGTAGCCACCCGGGCCGGCGTACTCCCGGCCGTCGACCAGCACGCCGCTGCCCGCGGTCACCCTGCCGACCACCCGCCAACCCTCGGGGACCCCGAGGTCGGCCGGGAAGGTGGCGACCAGCGCGTGATCCTCGCCACCGGTGAGGATCCAGTCCAGCGGGTCGAGCCCGAGGGCCTGCCCCACGTCCCGCAGCCGGTCCGGCAGCACGAACGCGGCCGGGTCCAGGTCGATGCGGACCCCGCTGGCGTCGGCCACGTGACCCAGGTCGGCGACCAGCCCGTCACTGACGTCCACCATCGAGGTGGCACCGTGCTCGGCGGCGACCGGGCCCTGCTGGTACGGCGGCTCGGGCCGGCGGTAGGCGTTGACCACACTCACCGGCGACCGGAACCCCCGGCCGAGCACGGCCAGCCCGCCGGCGGCCCAGCCGAGCCGACCGGCGTATGCCACCACGTCACCCGGACGGGCGCCGGACCGGGTGACGGGCTCCCGGCCACACAGGTCACCCAGCGCGGTGATCGCGAGCACCAGCACGTCCGACCGGGACACGTCCCCGCCGGCCACGCCGGCCCCGAGCAGCGAGCACTCCTCGCGCAGCCCGTCCACCATCCCGTCCACCCACTCCACCGGCAGGTCGGCCGGGCAGGCCAGCCCGAGCAGCAGCGCGGTGGTCACGGCGCCCATCGCCGAGATGTCGGCCAGGTTCTGCGCCGCGGCCTTGTGCCCGACATCGGTGGCGGTACACCAGTCTCGACGGAAATGTCGAGCATCCACGAGCAGATCGGTACTGGCGACCATCCGCCCGTCACCGGCCCGCAGCACGGCCGCGTCGTCACCGGGACCGAGCAGCGTGGCCGGACCGGCCGGCAGTCGAGCGGTCACCCGTTCGATAAGCCCGAACTCCCCGATGTCACCGACGGTGATGACGCACCTCCAACGTGACCAATGTCCTACGGACAGTGTCATGACGCCGACAATGCTGGGGTACGTTCTACATCCACACCATGCCCCGACGTCGAAAGGGCTCGCCGTGGTCCAGGCGTACATCCTCATCCAGACCGAGGTCGGTAAGGCAGCCGTGGTGGCAGGCCAGATCGCGGGTGTCCGCGGCGTCACCCAGGCCGAGGACGTGACCGGCCCCTACGACGTGATCGTGCGGGCCGAAGCCCGCAACGTGGATGAACTCGGCAAACTCGTCGTGGCCAGGGTGCAGGCCATCGAGGGCATCACTCGGACCGTGACCTGTCCGGTGGTTCACCTCTGATCCTCCGGTGATCCTCGCGCACGGGCCGCCTCGTACCCGGCGGCGCTCCAGGAGCCCGGTGCCGGCAGCGGGCGGCGGCAGCCGCCACCCGGACGGCGAGATACAGTGACCGGACAGGCACCCGGCGCAGGGCGCCGCTCCATCCCCTTGGCGGCGGCCCGGCGTGCCGACGAGACCACACCGACGGAGCGACCCGATCGACCCGGTACGTACCAGAGCGGCAGTCGTGGCCACCGCGGTCGCGCTGCCGGTGACCATCGCGCTGCTCGCGGTGGCCGTCCACGCCGGACACCGGGCCGCCGCCGGGACACCAGCACCGGCGTCGCCGGCCGGCCGGCCCACCGCGTCGGTCCCGGCCGGGCCGGTGCGGCTGGCCGCCCCGCCGAGGACAGCCACCATCGACAGGTACTGCGCCGACCTCGTCGCGGCCCTGCCGATCACGCTGGACGGGTTGCACTCCCGGCCGGCCCAGTCGACCTCCCCGTGGGTCGGGGCATGGGGGGACCCGGCCGTGACGTTCCGATGCGGAGTGCCCAAACCGGCCGGTTTCGGGCCGACCTCGGCACTCCAGGTCGTCAACGGCGTGCAGTGGTACTACCAGCAGCGGCACGGCGCGGTCGTGTTCACCGTGGTGGACCGGCCGGTGTACGTGGAACTGACCGTGCCGGAACGGTACTCCGGGGCCCCGCTGAGCGGCGTCACCGCGGCGGTGGCGCACAGCCTGCCGTCCCGCCCCCTGGACGTGCCGTGACCCGCACCGCGTCCGATGGTCCGCGGCGAGGAACTGGCACCGGTTCGCCCGGCACGGCTCCGCACGACTCAACGCAGGCCGATGCCGCGGCGTAGCGCGGTGCGCACCAGGCGGTCCAGCAGGGCCGGATAGTCCAACCCACTGGCCGCCCACATCCGGGGAAACATCGAGATCAGCGTGAATCCCGGCATCGTGTTCACCTCGTTGACCACGACCGAGCCGTCGTCGGCGACGAAGAAGTCCACCCGGGCCAGTCCGGCACAGTCCAGCGCGGTGAACGCTCGGCAGGCCATCGTCTGGACCCGTTCGGTCACGTCGACGGGCAGGCGCGCCGGCACGTCGAACTCGCACGCCTCATCGAGGTACTTCGCCTCGAAGTCGTACCAGTCGGTGCCGCCAGCCAGCCGGATCTCGGCCAGCACGCTGGCCTGCGGCGGCCCGCCGTCCTCGCCCTCCAGCACGCCGCACTCGATCTCGTGGCCGGACACCGCGGCCTCGACGAGCACCTTCGGATCGACCTGGCGGGCCATCGCCAGCGCCGGGGCCAGGTCGTCCCACGACGTCACCCGGCTGATGCCGATGCTCGACCCGGCCCGGGCCGGCTTGACGAACACCGGCAGGCCCAGCCGGTCCCGGTCCGCGGCGGACAGTGCGGACTCGTCCTCGCCCGGACGCAGCACCGCGTAGTCACCGACCGGAAGATCGGCCACCCGCAGCAGCTTCTTGGTGTACTCCTTGTCCATGCACACCGCACTGGCCAGCACCCCGGCGCCCACGTAGGGGATGCCGGCCATCTCCAGCAGGCCCTGCACGGTGCCGTCCTCGCCGTAGGCTCCGTGCAGCAGCGGGAACACCACGTCCACCTCGCCCAGGGCGCGGACCGCGTCGCCGGGTTCGGCCACCACCAGGCCGCCGGCGGTCGGGTCGGCCGGCAACACCACCGCGCTGCCCTTGACCACCTGGGGCAGCTCGCGCCCGCTGATCGCCAGCGCCTTGGGGTCGTCGGGAGCCAGCACCCAGCCGCCGTCCGGGGTGATCCCCACCGGCAGTACCTGGTAGGTGTCACGGTCCAGCGCGGACAGCATGCTGCCCGCGGACACGCACGAGATGGCGTGCTCGGTGCTTCGGCCGCCGAAGATCACGGCGACCCTGATCCTGCGCTCCGACGTGGCCACGGCACAGCACCATACCGGGGTCGCCCGGTCTCGGCGTCCCGGCGCGGTCGGGACCGGCCCGGAGTGGCCGCGGCCCACCGACCGGACCACCCGTCCGGTCAGGTGTGCGGTCAGATCCGGTCGAGCGCCTGGGCGAAGTCGGCGATCAGGTCCTCGGGATCCTCCAGCCCCACCGACACCCGCACCGTGCCGGCCCGGATGCCGGCCGCGGCCAGCGCGTCGTCGTCGAGTTGCCAGTGCGTGGTCGAGGCCACGTGGCTGACCTTGGTGTGCGTGCCGGCCAGCGACGTGGCGGGCACGGCCAGCCGCAACCGGTCACACAGCGCCATTCCCTGGTCCCGCCCGCCACGCGGGTGCACCGTGACCACCCCGCCGAACCGGTCCGGGGCGAACAACCGCAACGCCACCGGATGGTCCGGATGGTCCGGCAACCCCGGATAGGACACGCCGGCCACCGCCGGGTGCCCGACCAGCGCCCGGGCCAGCCGCAGCGCCGACCCGCAGTGCCGCTCCACCCGCAGCGGCAGGGTGGCAAGTCCCCGGTGCAACAGGAACGCGTCGTCGGGTGCCAGCGAGCCGCCCAGGTCCACCCGCAACGCCCGGACCGGCGCGATCACGTCGGGCGCGCCGACCACCACCCCGCCGGTGACGTCGGAGTGCCCGCCGACGTACTTGGTTGCCGAGTGCACCACCAGGTCGGCGCCGTACCCGGCCGGGCGGCAGATCGCGGGGGTGGCGAACGTGGAGTCCACCGCCAGCAGTGCGCCGGCGGCGTGCGCGGCGGCGGCCAGCGCCGGCAGGTCGGCCACTCGCAGGGTCGGGTTCGAGATCGTCTCAGCCCACACCACCCGGGTGTTCGGCCTGATCGCCTCCCGTACCACCACGGGGTCGGACATGTCCACCATGGACGAGGCCACCCCGAACCGGGTCAGCACCTTGCGCAGCAGCGACCAGGTGCCGCCGTACACCGAGGCCGAGGCGAGCACGTGGTCACCGGCCGACACGTGCGCCATCAGCGTGGTGGAGATGGCGGCCATGCCCGAGGCGAACGCCTGCCCGACCAGACCACCGACCGACGGCCCGGCCTCCAGCGCGGCCATTCCGGCCGCGAACGCGTCCACGGTCGGATTGTCGATCCGACTGTAGGAGTAGCCCTCGACCCGGCCGCCGATCACGTCGGCGTACTCCCGCGCCGAGTCGAACGCGAACGCGGCGGTCCGGTACACCGGCAGCCCCATCGGGGTCTGCGCGGGTACCGGCGGGCGGGGCGTGTGGACGGCGCGGGTCGACTCACCCGGTCCCATCGGCCACCCGCCGTCCCCGGCTGGCGGCCCGTCCGGGGCGCTCACCGCCACTCCCCCCGGGTGGTTCGGCCCGGCGCCGGCCCGGCGGCCAGCCCTGGCTCGGTCTCCGGCCTGGTCTCCCGGCGCATCAGCCCGCGCATCATGACCTGCGGGGACAGTCCCTCGAAACACACCCGTTCCACCGCCTCGGTGATCGGCATGTCCACCCGGTGACTTCGGGCCAAATCCAACACGGCCCGGCACGACATGACTCCCTCGGCGGTCTGCCGGGTCGCCGCCCGCGCCTGGTCCAGGGTTTCGCCGCGCCCGAGCCGCTCGCCCAACGTGCGGTTGCGGGACAGCCGCGAGCCGCAGGTGGCGACCAGGTCGCCGAGCCCAGCCAGCCCGGCGAACGTCCGCGGGTCGGCGCCCAGCTCCATGCCCAGCCGCATCGTCTCGGCCAGGCCGCGGGTGATCAGGGTGGCCCTGGTGTTGTCGCCGAAGCCCATGCCCTCGGCGATGCCGCAGGCCAGCGCGATGATGTTCTTCACCGCACCGCCGAGTTCGCACCCGGTCACGTCGGTGTTGGTGTAGGGGCGGAAGTAGGCGGTCTGGCAGGCCCGCTGCACCACGGTGGCGCGGCCGTGGTCGACGCAGGCCACCACGGTGGCGGCCGGCTGCTCCAGCGCGATCTCACGGGCCAGGTTCGGCCCGGTGACCACACACACCCGATCCGGTCCGACCCCGCCGACTTCGTTGATCACCTCGCTCATCCGCTTGGACGTGCCCAGTTCCACACCCTTCATCAGGCTGACCACGGTGGCGTCGGCGGGCAACAGCCGGGCCCAGCCGGCCAGTTGGCCGCGCAGAGCCTGGGCCGGCCCGGCCAGGGCCACCACGTCGGCTCCACGCAACGCGTCGGCGGCGTCAGCGGTGGCGCGCAGCCCGGCCGGCAGCCGGGTCCCGGGCAGGTAGTCGGGGTTCTCGTGCCGCTGGTTCACCGCCTCGGCGAGTTCCCGGCGCCGGGCCCACAACACCACCTCCGAACCCGCGTCACACAGGACCTTGGCGAAGGCGGTGCCCCACGACCCGCCGCCCAGCACCGCCGCCCTGGTCACCGCGAGGTCCTGTCCGGCCGTGGCGCGAACGCCTCCGGCGGCGACTCCCCCCGCAACTCGCCGAGCAAGTCCCGCACCGACCGCATGGCCAGATCGGTGACTTCCCGCAGGAGCTCCGCGGACACCGGGCGGTCCTGGTAGGCGGTCAGGTCCAGCGGCGGGCCGGCCAGGGTGTACAGGGTCTTGCGGGGGAACAGGTCGAGCCGACGCCGGTTGCCGTCGTAGACCAGGTGTGCTCCCCACTGTGCCACCGGGATGACCGGTGCGCCGGTGGCCAACGCCAGCCGGGCCACCCCGGTCTTGGCGGTCATCGGCCACCACTGCGGGTCACGGGTCACGGTCCCCTCCGGATAGATACACACGCAGGCACCGGCCCGCACGGCGGCCACGGCGTCGGCCAGCGACGACCGGGCGTCGGCCGTGCCGCGGTACACCGGAATCTGCCCGACCCGGCGCAGCACCCAGCCGATCACCGGGATCCGGAACAGACCGTCCTTGGCCAGGAAGCTGGGAAACCTGCCGCTGTCATACATGAACCGCGCGAACCCGAACGGATCAGCGTAGGAAATGTGGTTCGTGACGATGATCGCCCCGCCGTCGGGCGGCACATGTTCCTGGCCACGCCAGCGAAGCCTGAACGCCGCACCGACCGACGGGTACAGGATCGCTACCACCAGACGCTTCCAGAATCCGAGCCTCATCCTCCGGGCCACCTGCCCTCCTCGCTGGTCCGTGGGGGCGGGCCGGTCCTTCCCGGTCCGCACCGGCCCCCGGGTCGTGTCAGATCAGTGTGTCGGCTCCGGAATCCCGCCGCCGGGCAGTCCGGGTGTCCCGTCCCTCGGGCCTTCCGGGCCCGGACCGCGCGTGGCCGGAACGGATGCGAGAGGATGTTCCCACGATGAGATGGACGGCGGTGATACCGGTGAAACGGCTCGCGGCGGCCAAGACCCGGCTGCAGGTGGCCGGAATGGACGCCGCGGACCGCCGTGCCCTGGCCCTGGCCCTGGCCGTGGACACCGTCGGCGCGGTGTGCGGCTGTGCGGCGGTGCGCCGGGTCATGGTGGTCACCGACGACGTCGAGGCGGCCATGACGCTGGAACCGCTTGGGGTGACCGTCGTCGGCGACGAACCCGACGCCGGGCTGAACCCGGCGCTGGCCCACGGAGCGACACAGGCCGCACGGCTCGCTCCCGGAGACGGGGTGGCGGTGCTCTCGGCGGATCTGCCGGCGCTGCGCGCGGCCGAACTGGCCGGCGCACTGCGGGTCGCGTCGGCACACCCGCGCGCGTTCCTGCCGGACGCCGCGGGCACCGGCACCACGCTGCTCACCGCCCGGCCCGGCGTGCCGCTGGATCCCCGGTACGGCCCGGATTCGCGGGCCGCCCACCGTGACTCCGGCGCGGTGGAACTGCCCGGGCGCTGGCCGTCACTGCGCCGCGACGTGGACACCCCGGGCGACCTGGCCGAGGCGGCGCGGCTCGGCCTGGGCAGCGCCACCCGCGGCCTGGTCCGGCGGTGAACCGCCGGTGAGCACGGTGCAGGCGACGGTGCGTGCCTTCGATCCGGCCACCGGGACGGGTTCGGTACTACTCGACGACGGCCGCGAGATCGGTTTCGACCGGGCCGCGTTCGCGGCCGGCGGGATGCGGCTGTTGCGGTCCGGCCAACGGGTGCGGCTGGACATCGTGGACGGCCGGGTGGTTCTGGTGACCATCCACACGTTCGGTCCGCGGCGGCTCGGGCCGGCCGGGTGAACGGCCCCCGTCGGTAACCGCGTGGGCGTCCGACGCCTGACCGGTGTCGCCACCGTCGGCACCGCCCGCGGAGGTTGGCGCGGCACGGCGAACGGCGAGGTGGATGTGGCGGGCCGGCACCTGGGGAGTGTCGACCCGCCACCGGTGCGGTGATGGCCGCGGCTATTTGCCGCGGGTGCTCTTACGCGCGCTGCTCTTCTTGGCCGGCGCCTTGGTGGCGGTTTTCTTGCCGGCCGGCGCCTTGGTGGCCGCCTTCTTGACGGTCCCCCGGCTCGCCGCCTTGGCCCCAGCCGGCCTGGCCGTCTTGGCCGGGGCCTTGGCGGTGGACCTGGTCGTCGTCGTCTTGGCGGCCTTCTTCGCCGCGGCCGACGACTTCGCGGTGACCTTGGGCAGCTTCTTGGCGCCGCTCACGACGTCCTTGAAGCCCTGACCGGCGCGGAACGCCGGCACCGACGTCTTCTTCACCCGCACCTTCTCACCGGTCGCGGGGTTACGTGCGATCCGAGCCGCGCGGTCGCGCTTCTCGAAGACGCCGAAGCCTGTGATCGCGACCTTCTCCCCCTTGGAGACGGCACGAACGATCGTGTCGATGAGTCCGTCCACAGCGGTGGTCGCCTGCTTCTTGTCCCCGCCGAAGCGCTCAGTGAGCGCGTCTACCAGCTGGGCCTTGTTCACGTGTCCCTCCCAGGACGCTCCTCGGCCGGTTGGCCGACTCGGGGCGAACGGTAGGCGGGTCGGTGCGTCCGCACAAACACCGCCCCGACGAAATCCACTTGTGTCGCGGGAATATCGTCATGCCCTACCCCGTGGTCTTGGTGTTCTTACCCACCCTAGGCCCCGGATTCTCCAGTGTCACAAGGCGATCGGCAAAACCGCCCGGAGATCCAGCCGGATGAAGTCCTGGTCGAAGGTCCCGTCCGGGCCGCGCAGTTCGTCGACGGCACGCTGCTCGGCGTTCCGGCGGAACTCCGCGACCGTCCCGGTGGGAAGGACCGCGTCGTAGCCGATGAGCACCTGGCTGCGCAGCCAGCCGACGAACGAACCGACGTCGCCGAATGACCTGTGCTGCCGGACCAGGCGGACCCAGCCGTCCGGTTCGGCGCGCAGGCCGGCCCGGTCCAGCAGTTCGGAGTACTCGGCCACGGTGGGGAAGTACCAGGGCGCGGTACCGCCGCCCAGCCTGGCCGATTCGCCGTCCAGCACGGCCCGTAGCCGGGCGATCTGGCCGGCACCGCCGAAGGACGCCCGGAACACCCCACCGGGCCGCAGTGTCCGGGCCACCGCGGCGAGCACCCGCGGCTGGTCGGCGGCCGGGATCCAGTGCAGGCCGGCAACCGAGACCACCGCGTCGAAGGCGCCGGGGTCGGTGACCTCGTCGAGTCGCTGGGCGAGGGCACGGGTGAACGCGACGTTGGGCATGGTCACCCGCCGGTTCGCGGTGTCCACCATGTCCTGCGCCGCGTCCACCCCGAGCACCATGCCGTTGGGCACCAGCGCGGCCAGCGCGGCGGTCAGGTCACCGACCCCGCAGCACAGGTCCAGCATCCGCCCGTGTTGCGGCACGGCCAGTCCGGACAGCACCAGGTCGTCGTGCCGGCGGTGGTGCGCGGTGTTGGCCGCGTACAGCTCGCCGTCCCAGTCGGTGCTCAGCGTCACCTCGGTGCCACCTCAGCCCCGGACCAGCCCAGGCCAACCAGCCAACCCAGCCCAGCCGACCCACGCCGACGACGTCACGCCGACCTGCGGTGTCACCGCGGGGCCAGCGTGGTGGGCAGCCAGCCCGCCCGCCCGGCCTCGAACGCGGTGATGTCCTCGGCGTGGCGCAGGGTCAGGCCGATGTCGTCGAGCCCTTCCATCAGCCGCCACCGGGTGTAGTCGTCGAGTTCGAACGGTTCGGTCACCGACCCGTTGCCGACACCGCAACGGACCTGGCGGTTCACCAGGTCGACGGTGACCTCGATGGTCGGGTCGGCCTCGATCCGGTCCCACAGCCGTTCCACCGCCGACTGGGCCAACAGCACGGTCAGCAGCCCGCCCTTGAGTGAGTTCCCGCGGAAGATGTCGCCGAACCGCGGCGAGATGACGGCGCGAAACCCGTGGTCGGCGAGCGCCCACACCGCGTGTTCCCGGGACGAGCCGATACCGAAGTCGGGGCCGGCCACCAGCACAGTGGCCTCGGCGTACTCCGGCCGGTTCAGGACGAAGTCCGGTTCGTTCGCCCGCCAAGCCGAGAACAGCCCGTCGGCGAACCCGGTCCGGGTGACCCGCTTGAGGTAGGAGGCCGGGATGATCTGGTCGGTGTCGACGTTGCTCCGCCGCAGCGGGACAGCACGTCCGGTGTGGACCGTGAACTTCTCCGTCATGGTTCAGCCTTCCAGATCTGCGGGTGAGGCGAGGTGACCGGACACCGCGGTCGCCGCGGCGACCAGCGGGGACACCAGGTGGGTGCGACCGCCGGGGCCCTGCCGGCCCTCGAAGTTACGGTTGGACGTCGAGGCCGAGCGCTGACCGGGCGAGAGCTGGTCGGGGTTCATGCCCAGGCACATGGAGCATCCGGCCGACCGCCATTCGGCGCCGGCGGTGGCGAACACCTTGTCCAGTCCCTCGTCCTCGGCCTGCTGCTTGACCCGCATGGAGCCGGGCACAACCAGCATCCGCACGCCGTCGGCGACCCGCCGGCCGTGGATGACCTCGGCGGCCGCCCTCAGGTCCTCGATCCGGCCGTTGGTGCACGACCCGAGGAACACGGTGTCCACGGCGATCTCGCGCAGCGGCGTGCCCGCGGTCAGGCCCATGTACTCCAGCGCCCGCTCGGCCGCGGAGCGCTGGTTCGGGTCGGCGAAGGAGGCCGGGTCGGGCACCCGGTCGCCCAGCGGCGCGCCCTGGCCGGGGTT
>DASULA010000081.1:0-21170 GCA_036278435.1 Mycobacteriales bacterium
GGGTGCTGGACCCGGCCTGCGGCACCGGCACTCTGTTGCTGGCCGCCGGGGCCGCCGGCGCCACCCACCTGGCCGGCCAGGACGCCGACCCAGCCGCCGCCCGCATCGCCGCCACCCGCCTGCTCCTCGCGCCCGCCGGAGCTGACGCCTCCGGCGCTGGCCGGCCACAGGTGCGGGTGGTCGCGGCCGACTCGCTGCGCGCGGACGGGTTCGGCGGGGAACTGGCCGGGGCGGTGGTGTGCTGGCCGCCGTTCGGCGAGCGGTCCTGGGGATACGACGAGCTCACCGGCGACCCGCGCTGGCAGCACGGCCTGCCGCCGCGCGGGGAGGGCGAACTGGCCTGGGTGCAGCACTGCCTGGCGCACGCCCGGCCCGGCGGCGGGGTGGTGGTGGCCATGCCGGCGGCGGCGGCCGGCCGGCGGCCCGGCCGGCGAATCCGCGGCAACCTGCTGCGCGCCGGGGCGCTGCGCGCGGTGATCAGCCTGCCCACCGCGCTGGTGGCCGGGGCGGACCTGTGGGTGCTGCGCCGGCCCGGCCCGGACGACCGCCCCCCGTCCCGCCTGCTCCTTGTCGACGCCTCGGCCGGGTTGGTGGGCGTTCGCGCGGCGTGGTCGGCATTCCGACCGGACGCCGACTCCGAGCCGCGCTTTGAGTCGGAGTCCGGGCTCGGGTCCGCGTCACCCGGGTCGGGCGCGGTGAGTCGTTCGATGCGGATCATCGACCTGCTCGACGACGAGGTGGACCTCAGCCCCGGTCGGCACCTGGCCGGGTTCCGCCGCGGGGCGGCCGGCGAACCCGCCACCGACTACCCGACCGTGCTGGCAGCGCTGGTCGGCGCCTGCGGCGCGCTGGCCGGCCTGCCGCCGACCCTGAACGCCCCGCCGGTCCGGCGCGACCTGCCGATGAGCACGGTGGGCGAACTGGTCCGGGCCGGGGTGATCACGGTCGAGCAGGCCCCGCTGCGGATGTCCACCGACGCCGGTGACCTGCCTGTGCTCACCGCCCGGGACGTGCGCGCCGGCCGGGCACCGACCGGCCGGGCCCGCGCCGAACCGGGCGCGGTGATCCTCGCCCCGGGCGACGTGCTCACCCCGGTGGTGGGCCGCGAACCGGTGGCCCGGGTGGTCGGCCCAGAGGCGGTGTCCGGTTCGGGCGCGATCCTCGGGCCGCAGGTGTTCTGCTTCCGGGTTGATCCCGACCGGATCGATCCGGCGTTCCTGGCCGGGTTCCTGCGGATAGCCGGCAGCACCGGCGCGGCCCGGGTATCGGCCACGTCGGCCCGGCTGGACGCCCGCCGGTCCCCGATCCCGCTGCTACCGCTGGACGAGCAGCGCGCCTACGGCGAGGCGTTCACCCGGCTGGCCGCCCTGCACGACACTCTCCGCGAGGCCACCGCCCTGGCCGACACCCTCATCCACCTCGCCCACACCGCCCTCTCCACCGGCACCCTCACCCCATAACACCCCGCCGACCTCCGAGGCACCTCCCAGGTCACCGCCTGAGTGATGAGGCGCGCTCGGCTGGACTCCTGCGCGACCTGCTCAGCCCGGCCGCATTCCCGACCTGCCTCTGTGATTGGAAGCAGCACCGCCCCCGCTGTGGTTGTTGTTCATGGTGGGTTGTAGTTATGTGGTGTGGTGGTGTAGTGCCGTCCGGTTGGGCTGGTCCAGTGGAATCGGCCGTTGGTTTGGGTGAGCTGCCACGGGGTTTGGTGTTTCAAGCGATGGTGGTGACGGCATAGCGCACCCATATTGTCGACCGCGGTGGGTCCCGTCGGCCACGGGGTCGTATGGTCCAGGTCGGCGTGTTGCGCGGAGTGCTGACACCCGCGGAACCGGCAGGTGGCATCACGTGCTCGAACGAAGTCGTCGAGTGCGGCTGGTGGCCGGTAGGTGGTGCGGGAGTGTTCGATCAGTGACCCGTCTACCGGGTCGGTGACCAGCCGTTTCCATGTCCCGGTCGGATCCGCCGCGATCGTCCGGGCGAACGCCGCGCCGATCGGTCCGTACCCGTCGAGCATTCCCGGTTTGTTGTCGGCGCCGGCCAGGGTGGAGGCGGCGACGGTGACGTGTACCAGTGGCCGTACTCCGGGTTCACCGGCCGCACCGGGGTCGCGGTGGCCGAGGAGCAGGTTGACGAACACGTCGGCCCGCCGTTGGTCCGCGCTCCGCTGATCCCCGGCTCTCCGGTTGTCCCGGGCGAGGGTGTCGACCCGCCGGTAGATCGCGGTGGCCTGCTCCGCCGGGAGTAGGGCGGTGAGTTCGGTCATCCCGTCGTCCAGTGGTGTGAGCACCACGTTCCGGTCGGCGCGGGCACGCTCGTTCCGGCGTTGGGCGCCGTCGGGGTCGAGCCGCAGGACGGTGTGACGGGCGATACGGCGTACTTCCGAGGCGTTGCGTCCCTGGGCGTGTTCCACGACGTGCGCGGCAACCTGGCGGGCGGTGGCGTCGTCGAGCCGGTAGGTAGTATCGGTGATGACCTTCGCCCGATACAGGTCCACCGCCCCGGTCTCCAGGGCGTGCAACACCGCCGGGACCCGGGTGGTCATCTCCACCGCCTGGGCGACCCAGTTCTCCGCCGCCCGCCGAGTCAGACACAACTCGACCGCGACCTCATCGGCGACGAACTCCCCGAACCGGCGGCCCGGAGTCGGCGGGCGGACCCGAGTGAACTCGGTCATCGCCTTGGCCTGCGCGGCATGCGCGGCCGAGGCGACCCGCTGCAACCCGGCCAACGCCGTCAACAACGAATCCCCGTCCAAACCCGACGGATCGAACCCGGCAACTGATTCGGCGACCGCGACCGGATCGAAACCCAGAAACCCGCCGTCTGATTCCACACCAACACCAGTATCGGCGCGGCGACAAATCGAACGGGTCAGGGTGTCCATACCCCAATCCTACGTCACCCACACCACCATTTGATCACTCGTACGAGTGAACTCGACTATCACCGTCCATCGATGAATGACACGGTGAACCGACAATTCATCGACCCCCCAAATTCAGCCACTCCAGCTCAGAGTAACCAGCCGGCGGCCGTAGACATTCCGAACCCACATGTAGGGCACGAGCGGTAGGGCACGAGCAGCATCCCGAAGCCGGTGCGCGCCGGTGCGCTGTCCGCGTCGACTCCGCTGCTGTCCGCATGGTTCGGCAGGTGGTCTTTGGTGGTCCAGCGTCAGTTGGACGTGTAACGATGCTGTTGACCTTCTCCAGCCGGGTTGTACCCTGAACGGGTTTCGCCGTAGAGGTCCGCATGCGTTCTCTGTCTGGGTTGTGAGCTCATGGCAAGTCATGGCGAGGTGCTGTACGGCCGGCGGCCGGTGGAGAGGCTCGTCCTGGACCTGATGCGACGGGCCGCCCCGGATTCCTCGCGCCCCGCGTCGCCGGCGCTCGTCTTGGTCGGCCCTCCCGGCGCCGGGAAGACCCGCCTGCTCGACGTCCTGGCCGACGGGTTCGAACGGCAGGTCCCGTACGCGAAGCTGGATTTCGCCACCTACCCGGATTTCACTACGCGGCAGGTCCTGCGGTTCCTGGCGTTCGAGCTGAACAGGTGGTGTGCCGACTACGGCCGGATCGGGTTCGGCCGGTTCCTGGTCGGCGAACTGGCGATGGACCAGGACCTCGACATGCTCGACCGAAGGCAGGCCCGGGCCGGCGTCGAGGAGGCGCTGGAACGGTACGGGAACGCCGAGAGGCTCAGGGCGTTCGTGCAGGCGCTGGGCGAGGACGTGTCGTTCCAACTCACTGCCACTCGGCCGCAGGCCACCGTGGAGTACGGGTCGAACCTTCTGCTCGACGGGCTGGTTCGCTGGCGGCTGTCGCGGCGGGTGGTGCTGGGCCCGGCCACCGAGTGGTACGGGCGCCCCCAGCGGGGCGTGCGTGCCGATGCCCTCGACGCGCTGGTCGACCTGAGCCGGAGCAGCCGTGCCGACGACCCGCGGGAACGGGCCGTGGTCGACGATCTCGCCCTGGAGGCGTTTCTCGCCGACTTGGACGAGCAGTTCGGCGACGGGTACCCGGTACACCGGCGGCCCCGCTACTGCCCGGTCCTGCTCGACAATGTCGACATCGGAAACGGACCGGCGTTCCTGGACCGGCTGGTCGCCGCGCATCGCGAACGGGTCCGGGCCGGTCGCGGCAGGTTACCCCTGGTCGTGGTGGCCACCACCCAGCGGTGCCGGCCCGGGACGGAACCGCGTGCCGCGGAAGAGGCCGACTACGCAGACTGGGCGGCTGGGGCACTGGCCCCGGATGGTTCGCCGCGCGGTGAGGACGTGTGGCGGTACCAGGTCGCCCTGCGCGACCTGTCCGTCGGAGAACTGTACGACCTGGCCGTGTCGCGGCACCTGCCCGAACCGAGGCACATCGCGCGGTTCCTGCACCGGCTCACCGGCGGGCACCCGAGCGCCAGCGTGGTCTTCGCCGAGGCGTTGGCGACGAAGCTGTCCGGGCCGGGCCGGCCACCACACGGGGAACTCGCCACCATGCTGCGGGGCCTGCTCGCCCTGCCCGCCCCCGGGGCGGACTCCCGGCCGCTGTCGGATCACCTGCGGGACCGGCTGCTGCCGGGCGTGGGCACCGACACGCTGGACTGGCTGGTCACCATCTCCGCGGCCAGAACGCTCACCGACGCGGTACACGCGCTGGCCCCCGGAACCGCGTCGGGGTTGCCACCGGACCTGCACGCCGCCGGCGCCTGGATCGTGCCGGACGGGAACGGGAGTCAGGTCCTACACCCCCTGCCCCGTCGCCTGCTCCTGGCCGAACTGGCCACCCGGCACGGCAGCGCCGAGGAGTGGGACCAGGCCCACCAGCGGCTGCGCGACTACTGTCACGACATCGGGGACCGCGACGGCGTGCTGTACCACGAACTGGCCATGGCACATGTGTCCACTGTGGTTGGTGAACTGGCCACCGAGCTGGCCGTGTCCGACGCGCAGGCGAGCGGGTGGTTCGCACGGTTCGTCGCGATCACCTCGGCACCCAACCGGCTGCCCGGCCACGAATCCCCGCTCCGGTCGGTGGAGCACTTCCTCCGGGACGTCGACGCCGGTGACCCCCGCGCCTCGGTGCTGACCCAGCTCACCGTGGCCCGGTGGAGGCAGTCCGATCCGCTGGGTGATCCGGGCGGGGAAGTGGACGGGGTGATGGCCGCGGCCTACCGCAAACTGGCCCGGCTGTCCCCCAACGGCTTCGAGATCTTCACCAGGGAGGCCGACTATCACGATCGAAGGAAGGGCGACGGTGGCTGACTCCGGTTTCCGGCAGGACGTACGCGACATACTCAAAGCGGACAGAGGACCGTACCGCACGAGGTTCCGGATCGTCGCGATCGTCATCTCGGTCCTGCTGGTCCTGGCCGTCGCCGGCGGCGCCACCTGGTACCGGTATTCCTGCGGGTTCTCCGACGACCTGTCCCGCGGCGGCCTCACCGGCACCTGTTACGGGGTAACCAACGGTTCCCACATATTCGCGGACAACCTCCGCGGCATCGAGAAAAAGATCCACACCCAGAACCGCAAGGTCACCCACTCCGGGCACTACGTCACGGTCGCGTTCTACACGCCGATGGCGGTGGGTCCCGGCGAGACGGAGCTACCCGAGACGATTCTGCATGACCTTCAGGGCGCGTTCGTCGCGCAGTGGCGGGTCAACCACACCACGGCCATCAGCGGCGACGAACCGAAGATCCGGCTGGTGTTGGCCGACCCCGGCAGCAAGGCCAAGCACTGGAAAGAGGTGGCGGACATGCTCCGGAACCACATCGGGAAGCCGGACAATCTCGTGGCGGTCACCGGCCTGGGCACCAGCACGAAAGCGACCAAGAACTTCATCAGGCGGATGTCCGCGAACCACGTCGCCATGGTCGGCTCGGTCATCACCTCCACCGACCTGAACGGCACCGCCTTTCCCGGTCTGATCCGGGTCGCGCCGACCAACCAGGACGAGGCCCTGGCCGCGATCAACGCCCTGCCGCACTCGGTGCGCACGGCCATGCTGGTGCAGGACCGCAACCGCACGGACAACTACGTGACCACGCTGGGCAGCGCGTTCGCCGCGCGGATCAAGGCCACCGGACGCAAGGTGGTCGGGCAGGTGGAAACCTACAGCAGTGGCCTTGAGAACCCGGGTGGTCGGTTCGCGCAGATCGCCAACGCGGTGTGTCTGGTCAGGCCCGACGTGGTGTTGTTCGCCGGTCGCGGCCCGAAGCTCGGCGACTTCGTCCAGGCGCTGGGCAACCGTACGTGTACGGATTTCCCGGTCACGGTCATCTCCGGCGACGACGCGTCCAAGGTGGTCTTCGACCGGAACGGCGAGCTGGCCGCCGCGCTGAACGGAACCAGGAACGTCAAGCCGGTCACGCTGGAGTACACCGCGCTCGCCCACCCCGACACCTGGACCGGTGTCGGCGCGAACGCCGGCGCGGCCAGTTGCCCGAGCGCGGCGCTGGGTGACAGTCGGGGCGACGTGGTGGAGAACTACCGGCGGTTCCTCCGGGACTACCAGAGATCCGGCCTGGGCCAGCCGAGCAGCGACGCACTGGTCGACGGTGAGGCGATCATGTCCCACGACGCCGTGCTCACCGCCACCAGGGCGATCCGCAGCGAACTCCCGCAGGGGCGCACGATCCCCATCCCCAGCGCCGAGCAGGTCACCCAGAACCTGGCCGGCCTGCACCTGGACAACAGCGTTCCGGGGGCCAGCGGAACCATCGCCATCGACGACGCGGGTAACCCGGAGAACAAGCCGATCCCGTTCGTGGAGCTGAAGGGCAACCGCACCGTGTCGTTCCTGCAGCTCACCTGTCCCGACGCGCCCACCCGCTGAGGCACCCACCCCGCCTGCTCGTCGGCCGACCCGCCGAGCCGGCCGGCGACTCCGCCGATCTTCGTCATAGTGCTGCTGTCCTACGCTGTACAACCTCCCCATGACCAAGATCGGCGATGGTTCAGACGCTTTCGGAAGCGGGGTGCCCGAGGCGGAGGCGACCCCGCGGAGGGGCTGCCGGACCTGATCGGCAGCGTCGACGGCCTGGCGGACCTGGGCGAGCGGCACGACGACTACATCGGCGAGCGGATGCGCGAGCGCTTCGGCGACTCGGTATGGCCGCCACCGGCCCCGACACCAGCCCCCTCGCGGCAGCGCCGAACACCGCGATGATCAATCGGTCTCGCGTCCCAGTACGGCGCCCAGGATCTCGCTGGAGCGGGCGGCTAGGTGGATTGGATCGAGGCGGGGGTCGGTTACCGTGTACCGGTGCGAGGGACTTCGAGGAGGATGCGCATTATGCGGCGTGTCCTACCTGTTCGACGTAGCGGGCGAAGTCATCGGCGTCCCGGGCGCCTTCGGCGGATGAAGAAGTCCGGAACCTCGATGGCGCGCTTGGACCCGAAGAACGGCGCCAGCACGTCGCTCATCTCGACGATGATCTCCTGGCCCGGGCGCCTGACCAGGTCTACGGCGTGGCCCGGTTCGACCAGATCGACGCTGTCATCGTCGGTCGCGACGAACCGGTAGCGGGAGAGGTGTTCGGCGAAGCTGAGTTCACTCAGGTTGGCTATGGCCCGGCGGATCTTCTGGAGTGACACGCGCTCGCGGAGGTAGACGCACGTCCGCAGCGCCGTCACATCACGGAACGAGTACAGCAGCGGGCGTTCAGCGGAGATCTCGGGACGAGGACGGGGCGTCCGCCGCGCGCGGGACGCCTGCGCCAGTGCGCGAGTTGAAACGGCGACGCGCCGGACAGCGCGGCGGTCACCGCGACCCCGAACGCCATGCCGATCCTCCTCATACGGTGGTCACCATTCTCGTCCACGTGTCAATCACCATGGCCGGTGGTCGGTGTGGCCATCTGTGGTTGCGGCGAGGCAGTAGCCAGCGCGTCAGGGAATGTTGTGGCGCTGGGTCACGGTCCGGTGAGGTTGCCAGTTGACGGATGACGGGCGCCGACCGTTGCCGGCGAGGAAGCCCCGGACGGCGGTGCGAACGAGTTCCAGGGGGATCTCCGAGTCAGCCGGGAACTCCCTGTCGTGGCCCATGTAGTAGTGCAGGACTGTCCCGGTCCGGCCCGTGCCGCCGGTGGAGAACCAGGTACCCCACTCACCGTCGCTTTCCCCCATGTACCGCAGCGCTCCGGTCCCTGTTTCCGGGACCACCGCGATGTGGAATTCGTGGTCCGGCACGCCAGCGCGGTTCAGTGGCCGGTCCATGTGGTATAGCGCGGCGGTGTTGTTCTCCGGTGACTCGGCCAGCAGTGCGTCGACAAGAGCGTCGGCGTCTTCGGCGGTGCGTAGGATCGGGGGTTGCTCATCATGTTCGTGGCGGTAGTACGCCTCCACGCCGTTGCTCACCGCGGGCTCCGCCCTCTGCCGTAGTAGGTGTGCCTGAAGCCGTCCGGAGCGTAGATGGTGAGCGCCCCGCCGTCAGGCAGGAAGTCGGGCAGGTTTCGTCGGCAACCGAGCCGGCCGCCACAGGGAGCCCTGTTGATCACGATCGTTGCCTCCCTGATCCCATCCTGGCGCATCCGGGTGGCGAACTTCAGCTCCACGTCGGCCGCTGTCGCCATCGTCGCACCCTCACCGATGAGCCCCAGTTCCGCCGCCCGCTGATTGGCCCGCTCGAACCAGGGCTCGTGTTCACCGCTGACCAGAGGGCGCCGGGCGCCGTGCTCGTCCAGCCAGAAGCCGCGCGTCTTGTCGCCCCGTGTCCAGGCCGGCAACTCGGCGAGAGCGCGGCTGGGATCGGGTGGATGAGCGGACCGGACGGTCGGAGTGGTCTGACCTGCCTGCGGTATGCCTGTGACACCGAGTGCGGCGATGTAGGTCTGAACGTGCTCCCTGACGGCACGAGTCGCGTCCAGAGTGGCCTCGGCGGCATGGCGCGCGGCGATGAAGTGTGCGAAAGCACGGGTCGGTAGATCGTTGCCGGTGCCGTCGATGATCCCGGCAACCAGGGCCACCAGTTGGTCGATCTGGTCGGCGACGTGCCGCAGCGTCTCGGCTGGCAGCTCGTCGATGAGGTTGACCAGGCGCGCGGCCACCTGTTCGAGTGTGGACATGGCGGGTGGCCGCGCCTGCGGAGCGGCTGGTCAGGGGGTGAATGGGAGGGAGGGGGTGGTGCCGAGGAAGTGTTCGATGTGGTCGCGCAGGTCGATGGCTACCGGGGCGGCGGCCACGGCCGGGTCGGTGAGCCGGGTGTGCAGTTGGCGGAGGCGCTGGCGCAATGGGGCACCGCGCAGTTCCGGGTCGAGGCCGAACGCGGGTTGGGCGGCGTCCCGGGCCGCCTCCAGGTCGTCGGCGACCAGGGCCTGGGCCTGGTTGACCCGGGTGGAGGCCATGTTGTCGTAGGCGCGCTCTGAGTCCGGGCCGTCCCGGTATCCGGCCAGGCAGGACTCGGCCTCGGTCACCACCGTCGGGTGGTCGCCGATGCTCAGGTATGACTCGGCGCCGTAGAAGTGCTGCTTGGGGTCGCCGAAGGCCATGACGCCGCCCAGTTCGTCTAGCTCGTCGGGCGTGACGTGTTCTCGCGCGGTGGCGGCGCGGACCAGGGCGGCCCGGGTTGCCTCGGCGTTGCCCAGCTTGCCGGTGGCGCGGGCCTCGATCGCGGGCAGCCGCGCGCTGACCGTGCCGGTTGTCTCGAAGTCCTGGCCCCGACGGGCGTAACTGGCCGCGTGCGACGGCCGCCCGTCGAAGTAGGCGATCTCACTCTGTTCGCTGAGGATCCACGCCTTCAGGCCGTTGTGCCCGGCCTGTTCGGCGCACAGCCACGCCGCCCGGGTGTGTGCCATAGCTTCGTTGTAATACCCGAAATCGGCTGAGACGTCGGCGAGCATTCCGCAGGTGGCGCCGGCCAAAAAGTAAAGGTCCTTCGATTCGGACACCCGCTGGCGGCCGTCCAGCAGGTCGAACGCCCGGTCACGCAGCCAGCGGGCGTGGGTGAACACCTCCAGGCGCGGAGCGTTGGCGAACATCCGGGCCAGCCGGGTGGCGTCCGAGCGGAGCTGGTCCAGGGTGGCCGGGCCGACGTTGGTGGGGTGGTCGGAGAACCAGGCCGACTCGTGCGCGGTCATCGCGAGGTACGCCTCCAGGCTCAGCGGCCCACCGCCCTGTGCGGCCGGTGCGGCCGGTCGCCGGGCGCCACCTCGCCCCCGCGGCCTGGCGCCGGCACGGGTACTGCGCCCAGTATGCGACAGGACCCCACCGGCGAACCCCGCCGAACCCGCCTTATCCGCCATCCGCATGCCAAACCCGGCACCCGCCGGTTCGATGTCCGCATGGTCCGCATGAACCGGGCTCTGGCCCGGCGGATGGCCCGGTAGACGGCCGGGCAGGTGGGCCAGCGCGTACCGGTGCTCGGTCTCCACCCACGGCCAGATCCGGGCCAGGGCGCCGCCGGTGTCCAGGGCGGTGTCGCACGCCTCGGCCAGGTCGCGCCCCGGCCAGCGTTCGGCCTTCTCCACCTTGCTGATCAGATCACCGCTGAAGTGGGTCAGTCCGGCCAACTGCGTCTGGGACAGTTCCCGACTGCACCGCCAGTGCCGCAGTTCGGAGCCGAACAGGTCCCGGGCCGAGCGGCCCGGGGTGAGGTCTCGTGGTGCCTGGGACATGGGTTCTCCCCGACGTGACGTCCGGTCGGCGACCGGTTCGCGCCCGCCGCCATGATTTGGGCGTACCAGCCGTCACCGGTAGTGATCAGATGCGGCCGACCCTAACTCCGGAGTGTCGGCACGCCCAACCCGCGCGCATTCGGCACCGACAACCGCCGCCGGACACCAGTTGTCCACATCCAACCCCTTGAGCGGGCCGGTGAACTCCGGTAGCGCGCGGACCTTCCCGGGGCCGACATGCGGCCACCCGGACGCCCGCCCGGCATGCGCGTCGTCCTCGTTGCGGCGCTGGACTTCCCGCCGGGCGGTGCGGATGAATTGTGGAGGAGTGCGATCTCGGATCATCATCAATCCTGTGGGGACTGTCCTGTGACGAGTGTGTGGACTGGCGTGCCGGACGTGGTCAAACCGCCGCCGGCGGCGGTGCTGGCGGTGTGTGACAACGGGCGGGAACGACCCGAGCCGGTGCAGATCGGGGTGTGCGGGCTCGACGCCGGGCGGGCGGGCGAACCGGTGACCTGGCTGGTCCGGCCCACCGCGCCGATCGCGCCGGTGATGACCTTGCGGGTACACGGCCTCGGCGACGCCGACGTGGCCGGCGCCCCCGGCCTGCCCGAGGTCTGGCCGCAGGTGTCCGATGTGGTCGGTGGCCGGCTGCTCGTGGTACACAACGCCGGGCGGATCCTGGGGACGCTCGCCGGCCTGCCAGACCCGGGGACGGCCGGGTTGGCCGGGGTGCTGGACACCCTCCGACTGGCCCGGCATCGGCGGGTCAGCGTCGGCGGCTCCTACGCCCTGGCGCCGCTGATCGCCGCGACCAGGGTGAACGCCACCCCCGTACCCCGGTTCGAACGGGCCGACTGGACCGCACTGGCCACCGCCGCCCTGTTCACCCACCTGGTCACCCTGCCGCCCCTGGTCCCCTTCCACATCCTCACCACCTGGTGCCGCGCCGACCTCCCACCCGGCTGGCCCGACCCGTCCACCCCCGAGCCCTGGCCGACGGTACTGCGCGAGGCGCCCCCGCTGGCACTACCCAACCCGGCGATCGGCCGGGACCGATAAATTCGCCGGACCGCACGTCACGCACCGACCCGCGCCGCACGATTACCGCGAAATACCCGATTGTGGTCTGACTGCTGCGGGGGCACGTGTTCGCTGTCTATTCTTCCTGGATACTCGCGTGCGGCGAGACGGGGAGTGCCCGCGATGGTCGATTCGACATTCGGTGCGGAACTGAGACGGTTACGGACGAGCGCGGGTTATTCGCTGGCGCACGTCGCCGGGGTCACCCACTACAGCAGGGGGCATCTCAGCAAGATCGAATCCGGAAAGGCCCGGCCGAACGAGAAACTCGCGTCGGCCTGTGACGTCGCGCTGGACACCGGTGGCGTGCTGGCCGCGTTGGTGCCACCGGCCACCGGCACCAACCGCCGTTGCCGCGCGCCGCGCGAGTTGCCCTATGACACAGTCCACTTCCTCGGCCGCGAAGCCGAGTTGTCCGAGATAATGTCGCTGCTCCGCCCGGCCACCACAGAATCGGCGGAACCCGGTGGACCGGGCGGCCCGGGCGGGTCGGGTACGCCGGGCAGCCCCGCCATCTGCGCCATCGACGGGATGGCCGGAGCGGGCAAGACCGCGTTGGCGATCCACGTCGGCCACCGGCTCGCCAGCCGATTCCCGGACGGTTCGCTGTTCCTGGACCTGCACGGCCACACCGCGGGTGTCCCCGAGGTCTCGGCGGCCGACGCACTGGATCGACTGCTCCGGCGGTTGGGCGTGCCGGGCGAACAGGTGCCACCGCACATCGACGACCGGGCGGCGCTCTTCCGCGACCGGCTCGCGGTGACCCGCATGTTGATCATCCTGGACAACGCGCGGAGCACCGAGCAGGTCCGACCCCTGCTCCCCGCCGCGGCCGGCTGCGCAGTGCTGATCACCAGCCGGGTGCGGCTCAGCGCGCTGGACGACGCCGGCCATCTCACCGTGGGCACGCTCCCGGCCGGCCCGGCCGGTGCGCTGTTCCGGTCGATCGTGGCAGGCCGTCCGGACCGCTCAGGCCGCCCGGACCGTGCGGGCCGTCCGGACGATGCGGGACTGGTCGAGCGGATCGTCGAGTCGTGCGGGCGGTTGCCGCTCGCCGTTCGCGTCGCGGCGGCCCGGTGCGCCGACGGTGGTTCAACCACACTCGCCGAACTGGCTGACCTGCTGGCCGACGAACAGTCCCGGTTGGACGAGCTTGACGACGGTGAACGCAGCATCAGCGCCGCGTTCACCGTCTCCTACGAGTCACTGCCCGACGACCTGCGGCACACGTTCGCGGCGCTGGGATCGCATCCGGGCACCGACTGGGACGTGTTCGCCGCGGCAGCCCTCGCCGGCGCCGACGTCGGAAGCACGCGGCGACGGCTGGACCGCCTGCTCGACAGCCACCTGATCATGCAGTACTCCGGCGGCCGGTACCGGTTCCATGACCTGCTGGCCGCCTACGCCCGGCGGATCGCACGTTCGGCCGTGCCGGGCGCGCAGCGTCGCCTCGCGGTGGGCAGGTTGCTCGACCTGTGCCTGCGCACCGCCGACCGCGCGGACCGGCTCATCACCCCACACCGCTTCCGGGTGCCGCTGGATCTGCGGGCCGAACCGCCGGACCTGCCCACCCTGGCCGGCTACTCCGACGCGTTGGCGTGGTTCGGCACGGAACTGGGAAACCTTGTCGCGTTGTGCCGGGCCGCCGCCGAGAACGGCTACACCGCCGGGTGCTGGCAACTCGCGTACACGATGCGCGGAGCGTTCTTCCTCACCAAGCGGTGGGAGGAGTGGATCGACACCCACACCGTCGCATTGGACGCGGCACGGCGGTGTGGTGACCGGCGGGCCGAGGCAATGACGCTGAACAACCTGGGACTCGCCCTGGTGGAGCGGGGGGATCTCGCCACCGCAGAGGCGCACTACCGCGACTCCCTTGCGCTGTTCGAGGAACTGGGGGACGAGCACGGCCAGAGCAACGCCAGAGCCAACCGGGCCGCGGTGCTCTACTACCAGGGCGACCACGTCGCGGCGCTGCGGGAGAACAACCTCGCCCTGACCTGCTACCGGCGACACCGATCCCGGCGGAACGCGGCGATCACGCTGCGCAGCATCGGCCTCGTCGAGATCGAGTTGGGCCGCCTCACCGCGGCACTGGACCACCTGACGCAGGCGCTGGCGGAGTTCGTCGCGCTGGGACTGGACCTGGACACGGCGATGGCGCACAACTGTCTCGGCGAGGGCTACCGCCGGCTCGGCCGGTCCGAGCAGGCACGGGGGTGTCACCAGCGGGCGTTGGAGCACAGCCAGCGGTGCGGCAGCGGCTACGAGCAGGCCCGCGCACACGACGGGCTCGGTCACGTCGCCGCCGACCTGGCCGAGGGTCGGCGGGCCCGCCACCACTGGGAGCGGGCCCTGGCCGGTTACGCCGCGCTGGGAACCGCCCGGTCAGCCGACGTCCGCGCCGCTCTGGCCACCTGCGGGCCGGATGACACCGACCGGGCTCAGTCGTCAGAATCAGCGAGTTCGTCGATCCAGTCGAGCAGGCGCGAGACGAGCATGGTGTCGGCGTGATAGGCGCCCAACTCCTCGACCAGACCCTCGAAGGCGTCGCGGGCAAGCACCTGGGCGTCGGTGAACTGCTGGTCCATCTGGTTGAGCAGAGCGGTCGCGTGCGCCAGGAACCCCCGTAGCAGCAGGGTTTCGGGGTGGCCGTCCCCCTTGGCCCGCACACCGGTCCGATGCACCTCGTCGGCCAGCAGGAACAACTCGATGCGCTCGTCGGTGGTCGGGTCGTCGAGCCGCGGCCCGTCGGGAAGCCCGTCGATCGGCGGCGGTGGGTAGGACGGCAGGGCATCGGTGTCCGACTCCTCGTCCAGGGTGGATGGTCCGCCGGTGATGCCCGCGCCCAGGCGACGGTGCGCGGTGAGCAGTGACCGCAGCGTGCGCCGGGTGTCCGGGTGGTCGGGTCCCTGCGCCGACAGGCGGGCCCGGTAGACCCCGTCGAGTGTGTCCCGGATGCGACCGTCGTCCCGGTCGGCGATCACGCTGTTCTCCAGCGCGGACAGCGTGTCCGGGTGGGTGTGGCCGAGCCGCCGGCTCCGGCGGCGGTGCACCTCGGCGAACAGGTCGCGCGCCACCGACGCGTCGCCGAGCACCAACTCGCTGGCCGCCAGGTTGTTCATGGCGTCGAGGGTGAACGGGTGGTCCGGGCCGTGCGTGGCGACGCTGCGGGCCACCACAGCCCGCTTGAGCCGGCGGGCCAACCGGTGATCCCCACCCCGGCCGACCGCCACGGCCAGATTGCCCAACGCGGCCAGCGTCTGCGGATGCTGCACCTGCCACAGCCGCCGCCTGATGCGGTAGACGTCGGTGAAAATCTCCCGTGCCCGGTGGTGGTCACCAAGGTCGCCGTAGGTGATCGCGACGTTGTTCAGCGCGGTGAGGGTGTCCGGGTGATCCGGGCCGAGCCGGTCACGAAGTCCCTCGTGGACGCTCATCTTCAGGTTCAGCGCGGTCTCGTGGTCGCCGAGTAGACCGTGGGCCACCGCGAGCCCGGACCGCACCGCCAGAGTGGTTGGATCGTCCGGGCCGAGACTGGCCCGGCAGGCCGCGTACAGGGTGGAGTACATCTGTAGGGCGGTGCGTTCGTCGCCGAACTCGACGTGTGCCCGGGCGGCCTCGTTGACCAGGTGCCATTCCGGCTCCCCGGCAAGTTCTCCCGCGACGCCTCGGGCGTGGGGCAGGTAGTCGGCCAGTTCCCGACGGGCCGGGTCGGTTCGGCTGCGCTCCAACAGGTTGGTGAGCGTCACGATGGCAGCGGCGCGCAGCCTGTCCCGGCGACCGTGGTCGATGTCGGAGACTCGGACCGTCCGGCTCACCAGCGCATGCACGCTCCACAGTGGAGTTTCCACGGTCAGGTCGGCTCGGGCGAGGGACCGCCCGGCCGCCTCACGCAGTCCGGCGCGGGCGTCGACATCCGCCCGGTCGCCGTGGGCACCGGCCAGCACAGAGGCGAGGAGGTCTTCGGGCACCGGAGCGGGGGCGAGCAGGCTCGCGACCCGCAGCACCTCCCGGCCGGCGTCGGTGAGCTTGCTGATGCTGCGCAGCAGCGTCGCCGCGATGCCCGCGGCGTGGTCGTCGGGCAGGTCCCGGCGAAGCGCGTCGCGCACCTCCAGCACGTCCGGTCCGGTCTGGCCGATCGCCTCGCGCAGCGCGGGGTAGCCGGTGAAGTCGGGTTGCGCGGCCAGCCCGGCGGCGACGGCCAGACCCAGCGCGTGCCGGCCCAGGTCGTCGGTGACGGCCCTTGCCGCGGCCAGGTCCCGCCTGCCCCGGGTGGCCCGCCGGCTCGTCAACAGGGCCAGCGCGGCACCGGGGTCCAGTTCGCCCAGGCGGATCTCGGCGCCCCACCGGTATCCGGCGTCGTGCCGGGTGGTGACCAGGGTCCGGCCCAACGCGGTCGGCACGAACAGTGACCGGCACGTCGCGGTGTCGATCCCGCCGGGGAGGTCGTCGACGATCCACAGGTAGGGCAGGCCGGTGCGGGTGAGGTGGTCGCGCAGCGCGCCGTCGACCGAGGCGGGTGGCCGGCGGTCGACGGCCAGCCCGAGCCGGGCCGCGACGTCGGCAACCTGGTCGTCGCGTAACGCTGCGATCCGGACCGGGTCGCCCACGGTGTGCCGGTGGCTGCCGAACCCCCTGAGCACGAACACCCCGCCGGGATGGTCGTCGGCGAACGTGGCCGCGTACCGCTCGGCGAGCATCGTCTTGCCCTGTCCACCCAGGCCGACCACCCGCGCCACCGCCGGACCGGGTGCGCTGGCGTCCTCGTTCGCGAACAGGGCGTCGTGAATGTCCCACAGTTCGGCCAGGCGACCGTAGAAGTGCCGGTCTCCGGCCGGCGGGTAGGGATACCACTCGGGCTTCGGTTGGGCCGGGGCGTCGCCGAACACCCTCCCGTCGATCTGACCGAGCTTGGCGACGATCGACCGGGTGACGTCCTCGACGGGTGCGCTGCGGTCGGGCAGGCGCAGTCCGGTGAGCTGGGCCGGCCGGACGTTTTCGTACTCCAGGTCCCGGACCAGTGCCAGCACCCGACCGGTGTGCCGATCCAGGTGGTAGGCACTGGTCAGCGCCGTGTACAGCTCCCACCGGCAGTAGGGGCTGACCGGAAAGTCCGGGGTGTAGAGCGCGACCAGGCAGCGGGAGTGCGACAACGCGGCGGAGATGTGCGTCCCGATGTCGTCGTAGTCCCTCATCCCGGACACGTCCCGGAAGACGCGCACGCCGCCGCGGCGCAGGGATTCGGTGATCTCCCCCGCCGCACGGGCGTCCTCCCATGCGTAGCTGAGGAAGACGTCGTAGCCGTCGCCGTCCATCCGGTCGTCACCCCTCCGAGGTCCGGTCCAGCCTGGTCCGACCCGTCGCACGGTATGACGTGGCGCCGACCTGGCGGGCGCCGTCACCGGTGTTGCGTGTTGCCACTCTGGTCTGGCAACACGCAACGCCTTCCGCGCGAATCGCCGGTCGGACATGCTCGTGGGCACAGGACCGTCATCGCACCGGTTGTGGGTAGTCACCCGCCGGCGCCCGGTCCAGACTCCCGTCGGCCAGATGAGCCATAGCGTGCGGCAAATGAGGAAAAGGAGATCGACCACCATGCCGAAGGGCCTGAGTTGCCAAATTTGCAGGCGGCGTATGAGCGTCCGGAGCGAGCGGAGGGAACCCAAGGGATCATGGGTGGTCTACGAGTGCCGGAGCGACACATGCCGCAACTATGTGGAGAGCGGGCGCACCCAACGGTTCGCCGAGAAGGTGTTCGAGGACAGTGGAAAGTAGAAGCGGTGATTGATGTGGGACTGTTTGGCAACAGCGAGAGGCTCAACCTGATCGAGCCTGACACCGTCGCCGTCATTCCTGAGATCGCGGAGCGACTTCCAGACCCAGGATCGGCGCTCATGGACCTGCTGGGATGGCTGCCGGACGACGTTCGCCGGGCCACCGCCGAGGAAGTCCGGCGCGTCCGTCACCCGAATGGTTCGATACCCGATGCGAACCTCGACGGTATCCGCATACGCGACTACAAGGAGGGTCCACTGATGTTGCTCCGGTGGATGACGGCCGGGGATTCGATCATCGTCGGCGTCTGGGCTTCCTTCTGGCTGCGCGGCCGGGACAGCCGGGCGGTCCGAGCCACGGCGCAGGAGGTGGCCCATGACCAGGGAATTCCGGCGGCGGCAACCTGGACGATCGTGGCCCGGCCGGACGGCCGGCTCAACATCGACTCGCTGGCCGAGCAGCTCTCGGACAGTTGGGAGAAGTACGCCGGCCAGATAACAAACAAGGACGTGATAAAAGCCTTTCGGAAGTGGCAGCGCTGACCGCCGCAATTCGGCGAACCTCCGTCGGGGGAAAGGAAGGACCACATGGGAATCTTCGGCAAGGCCAGGGCCAAGGACACCGGCAGCGTCGGCACCTTCACCTCGCCGCACTCCGTCGCGGACACGCTGAGGGCCGCCAGCGTGGCGGTGGCCCCAGAGCTGAGCAGCAGGAAAGTCGAGGTGTCCGGGCCGCTGATGGCGGCGTCCATCTACCTCAGCCGCCTGGACGAGACGGGCCTCACCGTTACGGCGGGCAACAGGATCGAGACGTATTTCCAGTTCGTCGTCGACCTGGAGCCGAGCGGCGACGGATGCACCGGGCGCGTCTCCTTCGACCGGCCGAGGTCGCAGATCAGCCGGTGGAGGGGAAACAGCATGGACCTGGCGGCCAACCTGAGTCTGAGGCTGCACGAGTACAGCGTGCGGACCGGGGAGTGGAAGTGCTGAAGTCGCCACTCCGGTACTGACCGACCGGATCGGGACGGCCCCGGGGTGGGCCGCGTTCGCGGAACGGGCGCGGCCCTTCGCGGCTGGTCGGAATGTCACCGTGACCGCGCCACGCCCTTCGGCACGGTACGGCGTGGCCACGAGAGCGCGGGGAGTCGCGACGGCGCCGGCGACGTTTGGCTATGGTGTCTGTTCGAGCCCGAGCCGGTGGCCGGCTGACCGCGTCTGGTGCGACCGCCGCCGTGCGGGAGAGCATCCGGCGAGTCACCATTTGCCGGGGGAGCGGGTCAGCGGGAGCGGTGTCCGGGGTGATCAGGCGGTGACCGGGCGGGTGATCAACGGTCGGTACGAGCTGGCCGAGTTACCGGTGGGCACCGGCGGGATGGGCGAGGTGTGGCTCGGCCGGGACACCAAGCTGGACCGTGAGGTCGCGGTGAAGTTCATCCGCTACCCCGGCGGGGTGCGTGACCCGGAACTGGACCGCAGGTTCGTCCGGGAGTCCCGGATCACCGCCCGGCTGGAACACCCCGGCGTGCCCGCGGTGTACGACGTGGGCACGCACGAGGGCCGCCCGTACCTGGTCATGCAGCGGATCGGTGGCATCAGCGTGGCCGACCTGGTCGCCGAGCACGGCCCGCTGCCGCTGGGCTGGGCCGCCGCCATCGCCGCGCAGGTCTGCGCGGTGCTGTCCGTCGCGCACGCCGCGTCGCTGGTGCACCGCGACCTCAAGCCGTCCAACCTGATGCTCGAACCGCCGGGCAGCGTCAAGGTGCTGGACTTCGGCCTGGCCGTGGCCCTGGACCTGGCCGAGGTCTCGCGGATCACCAGCACCGGGCAGACCCTGGGCACCCCCGCCTACATGGCGCCCGAACAGGTGCTGGCCGCGATGAGCGCCCCGGCCAGTGACTTCTACGCACTGGGCTGCACCCTGCACGAGATGCTCACCGGTTCGCCGCTGTTCACCGGCCCGACCGCCTACGCGGTGATGAGCAAGCAGGTGGACGAGCCGCCCCGCCCGGTCGGGCAACTGCGTGCCGACGTGCCGGTGGACCTGGAGCGGCTGATCGACGCGCTACTGGCCAAGAAACCCGAGGACCGGCCGGCCGACGCGGGCGCCATCTACCGGCGACTGCTGCCGTTCGTCACCGATCTGGGGCCGCTGCCGGCCGCGCTGGACCCGCCCTCGACACCCAGTCCGGTGCGGATGTACGCGGGCGTGCTGGGCCACGTCTTCACCACGGCAACCGGCCGCACCGACCCGGCCGGCACCCCCAACACCCCCGATCTCACCGGCGCGACGGCCGCACCGTCCCGGCCGGACACCCGAACGCCGACCGGATCGGACCACCCGCCGCGGTTCAGTCGGGGCGAACTCGCGCGGGCGCGCGGCCAGGCCGGTTCGCTGGTGCGGGACTCCCGGTACGGCCAGGCCGCCGAGGTGCTCGCCGCGGTGGTCGAACCGGCCAGCCAGGTGTTGGGCGCCAGGGACGTTGAGGTGGTCAGCCTGCGGCTGGAACTGGCCAACGTGCTGTTCGAGGGCGGCGACTACCGGCGGGCCGCACCGGCCTACCAGGCCCTGGCCGCCGAGTTGTCCACACAGGACGGGCCGGACGCCGACCTGGTGTTCCGCTGCCGGCTCCAGGAGGCCACCTGTCACGCCCTGGTCGGCCAGACCAGCCTGGCGCTGCGGCAACTGTCCGGGTTACGCGACGACGAGCGGCGAATCTTCGGCCCGGACGACCCGCGAACCCTGGAACTGCGCCGGCAGATCGGTCTACTGCAACTCGGCGCTGGGCAGCGGTCCACCGCCGAGGCCACCCTCCAGGCCCTGCTGGTCGACCTGACCCGCCTGCACGGCGCGGCACACCCCACCGCCGAGCGGGTCCGCCAGATCCTCGCCGGCCTGCCCCCACCTCGGCGCTGACCGGCCGCCGGACCGCTGCCGGTATACCCCGCCGGCCGGCGGTCGACGACCGGGTCGCCGGTATCAGCTTTGCCGCCGCCCACCGGGATCGCCGGGATCGCCGGGCGACCGCGGCCGTCCACGGCGAGCCGACGGTAGCCAACGTCCTCGGTGGAGAACCCGGCCGGCGCGGACCAGTCACAGTCCCGGTCACCCAGCGCGGTGCCAGGGGCGGGCGGCCGGAAGGGGCCGTTGTCCGGGCTACCGACGTGCTCCGGGCAGCGCTGCGGGTTCGGTGCCGGGCGGTGCTGCCGGCGCCGGGCTGGTGCCGCGGGCGGCCAGGGTGAGGACGGCCGCGCCGAGGCAGTTCACCACGGCCACCGCCGCCCAGGTCCAGGAGTATCCGAACCGGACCACGGCGAACCCGAAGGCCAACGGACCCAGGCAGCCGCCGACCGCCGCGCCGGACTGCACCACGCCGGTGGACCACCCGGCCGAGGCCGGGAACCGTCGGGCCGCGGCGAACGCGAGTAGCCCCATCCAGCCCCAGCCGGCGCCGTAGCCGATCACCACCGCCGGGACCATCGCCCACGGCCGCATGGTGGCCAGCAGCAGGTAGCCCAGGGTGCCGGTCGCGGCCAGCCCGGCGGCCAGGCCGGCCGCCGGATACACCCGCCGGTGGCCGAGCCCGCCGGCCGGGTGCCCGTCGACGCGCCCGGTTGGGTTGTCGGTTGGGTTGCCGGCGCGCTTGCCGGCGTGGTTGCCGGCGACCAGCCGCACGGTCAGGCTGGACAGTCCACCGG
>DASULA010000082.1:0-2093 GCA_036278435.1 Mycobacteriales bacterium
TGGGCAAGGTCGAGGCCCAGTTGCGGTCGGTGGAGAAGGAACGCGAGGGTACGTTCCAGGCCCTGGCCGCGCAACTGGGCGGCATGCGCGAGGACTCCGAACGGTTGCGCACCGAGACCCGGGCGCTGGTCACCGCGCTGCGCGCCCCGCACGTCCGGGGCCGCTGGGGCGAGCTGCAACTGCGCCGGGTGGTCGAGGCGGCCGGCATGCTGGAGCACTGCGACTTCGACGAGCAGACGACCTCGACCACCGACGACGGCGTGCTGCGGCCGGACATGGTGGTCCACCTGGCCGGCGGCAAGCACGTGGTGGTCGACTCCAAGGTGCCCTTCGCCGGATATCTCGAAGCGATGGAGGCGCGGGACGAGCCGACCCGGGCCGAGCGGCGGCGGGCGCACGCCCGGCACCTGCGCGAGCACGTGGACCGGCTGGCCGCCAAGGCGTACTGGGAACGGTTCGAGCCGACCCCGGAGTTCGTGGTGATGTTCGTGCCGGCGGACACGTTCCTCGACGCCGCGTTGGCCACCGAACCAGCCCTGCTGGAACACGCGTTCGCCCACAACGTGGTGATCGCCACACCGTCCACCCTGGTCGCGCTGCTGCGCACGGTCGCCTACACCTGGCGGCAGGAGGCGCTGGCCCGCAACGCCGCGCAGGTGCTCGCCTTGGGCCGGGAACTGCACAACCGGCTGACCACGATGGGCAACCACGTGGACGGGCTGGGCCGGGCGCTCAACAGCACGGTGTCGAAGTACAACGAGGCGGTCGCCTCGCTGGAGAGCCGGGTGCTGGTCAGCGCGCGCCGGTTCGTGGAACTGAGGGTCACCGACGACGAACTGCGCTCACCCCGGCAGGTCGAGTCACACGCCCGCACCGTGCAGGCGCCGGTGCTGGTCGCCGGCGAGTCGGTCGTGTCGTTGCCCGCCAGTACCCGTCCGGCCGGATCCGCGCCGGCACCGACCCGGCCGGACGACCGCCAGGCCGACGCCCGTTAGTTCCGTTAGTGCCCGGTCCACGTCTACCGGTCCACCCGCTCATCGCCCGGAGACCACACCCGACACGCCGGGTCGCCGGCATTCGGTGGCAGCGCGACGCGCCGTTCGGGCGTCTACGGTGTGGGCGAGCACGAACCGCAGGCTCGGGGAGGATCGTTGGACGTCAGCGTCGGTACCGGATCCAGCACGGCCAGGGTGACCGGGCAGGGTCACCCTGGGTTGACCGGTGCCGGGGCACTGCTGCTGATGTTCATGGTCGCCGCGGCCACCGGAGCGGTGGACACCTTCACCGGCCCCGGGGGCCTGCGCCGAACGTTCTCGGTCGGCCTGGTCGTGGCCGCCGCGCTGGGCGGCATGACGGTGCGTCGCCGCGGACTGTGGGCGGTGGTGATCGCGCCCCCGCTGCTCTACGTGCTCGTGTCGTTCCTGAGCACGTTCGCCGCTCCGGCCGGGGTGTTCGACTCGACCGCCAAGATGGGCGCGGCACTGGTCGGATGGCTGGTCTACGGATTCCCGGAGATCGCCGCCTCCACCGGGGTGGCCGCGGTGCTGGCCGGGATCAGGCTGGCCCGGCGGCCACCGGGCTGAACTGCCGGCCGGTGTCTCCGCGGTGTCGCGAGGTCATCCCGGTGAGCGTTCGGCCCGGGAGGCCCGTAGGTCCCGGCGCAGTTCCTGGGGCAGCGCGAAGGTCAACCCCTCACTCGCCGAGTCGACCTCCTCGACCTCGGCGTAACCGTGTTCGGCCAGGTAGGCCAGCACCCGGTCGACCAGCACGTCGGGCACCGACGCCCCGCTGGTGACGCCGACCGACCCGGCGTCGGGAAGCCACGACTCGTCGATGTCCCCGGCGTCGTCGACAAGGTGGGCGGTGCGCGCCCCCGCGTCCAGGGCCACCTCCACCAGACGCTGGGAGTTCGACGAGTTCTCCGAACCGACCACCAGCACCAGGTCGCACTCCGGGGCGATGTCCTTGACCGCGGCCTGCCGATTCTGGGTGGCGTAACAGATGTCGTCTGACGGCGGCGACTGCAACTGCGGGAATCGCTGCCTCAGCGCCCGAACCGTCTCCATGGTCTCGTCCACCGACAGGGTGGTCTG
>DASULA010000083.1:0-4017 GCA_036278435.1 Mycobacteriales bacterium
CGGGATGATCGAGGAGGCCCGGTCCTTCGAGCACTCCGGCCCCTACCTGGCGTTGCTGCGGTGGGGCTCGGCGATGAAACAGCTCATCCTGTACGTGATCTTCCTGAACATCTTCGTGGCCCCCTGGGGCCTGGCCTCCACGCCCGGCCTGGTGGACGTGGTGCTGGCCACAGCCGCGTTGCTGGGCAAATGCGTGCTGCTCGGCGTGCTGGTCGCGGTGGTGGACAACTCGTTCGCCAAGCTGCGCCTGTTCAAGATCACCGAGTTCGTCGCGGCGGCGTTCCTGCTGGCCGTGCTGGCGGTCTTCACGCTCTACGCCGGGGGTGGCTGATGGACGTGACGCCCCCGCCCGGGGTGTACTCCGGCTGGGCCGACGTGCTGGCCGTGCTGGTCCTGCTAACCGAGTTCGCCATGCTGCGGGCCGCGCTGCTGCGGGCACAGGTCCGGCTGTACGCGGCGCAGTCGCTGCTGGTCGCCGCGCTGGCCGTCGTGGTGGCCGCCGGTCGCGGCGTTCCCGAGTTGTACGTGCTGGCCGCGCTGTCGATCGCGCTGAAGGTGGTCGTGGTGCCGCTGGTGATGACGCGGATCCTGCGCGAGACCGGCGCGGAGATCGCCGGTAGCGGCGCGCTGGGGGTGGCCAGCACGGTGCTGCTGGCCCTCGGCGCGGCCGGGTTCGGGTTCTTCGCCACCGGCCGGTTGGGCATCTCCAGCCGGGTGCTGCCGGTCACCGCGCTCGGGTTGGCCATCGCGGTCGTCCTGGTCGCGTTCGTGCTGATGATCGTCCGCCGGGACGTGGTGTCCCAGGCGGTGGGGTTCTTCTCCCTGGAGAACGGGGTCTCGCTGGCCAGCCTGGTGGTCGCCGCCGGGCTGCCGCTGATCTTCGAGGTCGCGTTCCTGTTCGACCTGCTGGTGGCGGTGGTCGTCTTCGCGGTGCTGGCCTGGGTGCACCACGACCGCAGCAGATCACTGTCCACATCCGGACTCACCGGGCTGCGGGGGTAACCGTGTCGGCCGTTCTGGTACTGCTCGCCGTGCTGCCGCTGGGCTGCGCGCTGGCCTGCCTGGCGCTGCCCCCGAGGTGGGCCGGCGTACTCGGGATCGGCGTGGGCACGGTCAGCTTCGGCCTGGTGCTCACCCTGGTGCCGGCCGCCGCGGACCACCCGGTGTCCTACGGGTTCCTGCGCGCCGACGCGGTGTCGGTGGTGTTCCTGCTGGGCACCAGCTTCCTCTACGGCACCACGGCCACCTACTCGGTCGGGTACCTGCGCGGCGAAGCCCACCGGGTGGACTACCGCCGGTACGCACGGCGGTTCCACGTCGGGCTGAACCTGTTCGCCGCCTCGATGCTCGCCGCGCCGCTGGCCAACGGGCTGGCGCTGCTGTGGATCGCGGTGGAGGTCACCACGGTCGTGTCGGCACTGCTGGTCGCCATCGACAGGACCGACCACTCGGCCGAGGCCGCCTGGAAGTACGTACTGATCGCCTCGGTCGGGCTGGGCATCGCCCTGCTGGCCACGGTGGTCATGTACTACGCCGGGGCGCGGTCGCTGGGCCGGTCCTACGACCTGGCCTTCGCCCCGCTGCGGGCGGCGGCCGGCACCCTGCCGCACACCCCGGTGCGGCTGGCGTTCGTGCTGGCCGTGGTCGGGTTCGGGACCAAGGTCGGGCTGTTCCCGGTGCACACCTGGCTGCCCGACGCGCACTCGGAGGCACCCACCCCGGTGTCGGCGTTGCTGTCCGGGTCGTTGCTCGCGGTCAGCTTCTACGCCGTGCTGCGCTACTACCAGATCGCCGCGGGAACGCTGGGGCCCCGGTTCCCGCGCGCGGTGCTGCTGGTGTTCGGGGTGCTCTCGCTGCTGCTGGCCGCGCTCTACCTGGTCGGCCAGCGCGACGTGAAGCGGCTGCTGGCCTACTCCAGCGTCGAGCACATGGGCATCCTCGCCATCGGGGTGGCCTTCGGCGCGCCGATCGCCCTGACCGGGGTGCTGCTGCACGTGATGGCCCATGCCGCGGCCAAGGGCAACGCGTTCTTCGGGGCCGGCGTGCTGGTCCGCAAGTACCGGACGAAGCAGATCGGGAGCATCCGCGGCGGGCTGAACGCGCTGCCCTGGACCGGCCCGCTGTTCCTTCTGGCCGTGTTCGCGCTGTCGGCGATGCCGCCGTTCGGCCTGTTCCGCAGCGAGTTCCAGATCGTGGCCGGCGGGTTGTCATCCGGCCGTGACGCCGCCGCCGCGGTGCTGGTCGCGCTGGTCACGCTGGCGTTCGGCGGGCTGTCGGTCAGCACCACCCGGATGCTCTTCACTCCGGGCCAGGCGGTCCCGGTTCGCGGCGAGCCCAGCGCCTGGATGGTGGTGCCGATGATCGCCGGGGTGGGCGTGCTGGTGGTGCTGGGCCTGCACGTCCCCGGCGGGCTGGCCGACCTGCTGGCCCGCGGGGCCGCCGAGTTGGGAGGTGCCGCGTGACCGTCATACCAGTCGCGGGCGTGGACACGCTGCGCGATGATCTGGTGGCCCGGCTCGCCCGCGGTGAGCGGTTCGCCGGGCTGCTGGCCAGCGCGGGCGACGGCGCCGGCCAGCGGCTGCGGCTGACCGCGTTGTCAGCCCGGCCCGGGGCGCTGGACCCGCTCGACGCGTACCTGCCCGCGGACGCGGCCGGCTACCCGGCTCTCACCCCCGACGTTCCCGCGGCGGCCTGGTACGAAAGGGCACTGCACGACCTGTTCGGGGTGACACCGCTCGGCCATCCCGACCTGGACCCGCTGGTGCTGCCGCGCCGCGACGACGGCACGGCATTGCCCCGACCCGGCTCCGGGGCCCGGCCGGGGCCGCTGGAACCGGACGAACGGGCGTCGGCCCGGCGGGTCACCGGCGCCGGGCTGTTCACCATCCCGCACGGGCCGGTCCGTTCCGGGGTGTTGGAGTCCATCGAGTATCTGGTCGAGACACCCGGCGAGGACGTCCTGCACCTTCGGGTGCGGCCGTTCGCCAAGCACCGCGGGGTGCAGAACCGGTTCGAGGGCATGACCGCCGCCGACGGGGTGCTGCTGGCCGAACGGGTCGAGGGCATCGCCTCGGTCGCCCACGCGCTGGCCTTCTCACACGCGGTCGAGTCGATGGCCGGGGTGGTCCCGCCCCGCCCCGCGGCGATGGTGCGGGTCCTGCACGCCGAGTTGGAACGTGTCGCCAACCACCTCGACGTGACCATGAAACTGGCCGACGCCGCCGGCCTGGCGGTCGCGGTGGCCCGGTTCGGCTGGCACAAGGAGGGCGTGCTGCGGCTGGTGGGCGACCTGTGCGGCAGCCGGTTCGGCCGGGGCGTCGTGGTCCCCGGCGGGGTGCGCGGCCTGCCCCGGCTCGGCGGCGGCGACCTGCTGCGCCGGCTGGACCGGCTGGACGCCGCCATCGCCGTGGACGCCCGCGCGCTGATGGACACCGCGTCGTTCCTGGACCGGCTCCGCGGCACCGGGGTGCTGGATCCGGCGCTCGCCCTGCGGCACGGCGCGCTCGGGCCGGTCGGGCGCGGGTCGGGCTGTGCGGAGGACGTCCGCTGGAGCCGGCCGTACGACCACTACCCGCGACCGGAACGCCCCACCGTCCCGGTCGGTGAGACCGGCGACGCCCTGGCACGGCTGCGGGTGCGGCTGGAGGAGGTCGCCGACTCCTTCGACCTCGCCCGGCGGGCCACCGACCTGCTGGACGCCGCCGACCCGGACGACCGGACCGGTCTCGCGGTGCGGATGCCGACGCCGGCCGGCCGGGGACTCGGCTGGGCTGAGGCACCGCAGGGCGAGGTCGTCTACCTGCTCGACGTGGGCGCCGACGGGCGGATCACCCGGTGTGCGCCGCGTTCGGCGTCGTTCCACAACCTGGCGCTGTTCCCGGCCACCTTCAACGGGGACGTGCTCACCGACTTCCCGTTCATCGAGGCCAGCTTCGGCCTGTCAGTCGCCGGGGCGGTGATGTAGTGCCGTGGGTGCTTCGCGGCCTGCGCGACGGGGTGGTGACCACCCGGTATCCG
>DASULA010000084.1:0-4898 GCA_036278435.1 Mycobacteriales bacterium
CTTGTACACCACCACGCCGTTGCCGTCGCTGACCGCGATGCCGGCCGCCTCCTGGCCCCGGTGCTGCAACGCGTACAGCCCGAAGTAGGTGAGCTTGGCCACGTCCTCACCGGGTGCCCAAACCCCGAACACCCCGCACTCTTCCCGCGGCGGTGGATCAAGGGCGGTAGATGCCACGATGCCCAGTCTAGACACCCGACGTCATCCCGCCGTGGCCACTGGCTCACCTGGCGCCGACGCGGACGGCGAACTGACGCAGTCCGCTCATGGCGGGGGTGGTCGGTGTGGCCAGCAACCGAAGGGCCAGCGCGCGGACTTTGGGTTGTACGCACAGTTCCTCCGGTGCGACGGTCTCCGCGATGCGCAGCGCCCGGAAGGACTCGGCAGGCTTGCCCCACTGGTCGAAGGCCCGGGCGACGTCGATCCAGTACCGGGCCTGCCGTTCGGGCAGCCGGATGGCACCGGAGTGGACCTGCCGGGCGTGGTCGATGGCGGTACCGGCGTCCCCGAGTCGCCAGGCGGCCGAGATGCGGTGCAGCAGCACTTCGGTGGGACCGAACGCGGTCCAGTGCTCGTTGCGGTCCCCGCCCAACCGCTCCGCGGCGGCCTGGGCGGCGTCGAGCAACTCGGTACTGCGGGGCCGGTCGCCGGCCTGGGCAGCGGCGTAGCCGGCGTTGCACAACAACATCCCGTACAGCGACAGGTGCTCGGCACTGACCGATGACCCGGAAACCGACAGCCGGTCGGCGGCGCCGAGCGCGAGATGTTGGGCGGTGTCATACCGACCGGCACCCCGCAGCAGGGTGGCCACGTTGCGGGTGATGTTGGCGGTCACCCCCGCATCGACCGCGTCGCGGGCGGCGAACAGCGCCCGATCAGCGGCCAGCCAGCCCAGCCCGGTCGCCTTGAGCTTGATGCAGACGTGAGCGGCGGTGTTGTACAACTCGGCAGCCACCGCTGGATCGGCCGGGCCACCTTCCACCGCGGCCAGCAACCCGGGAAGCCGGTGGGCCAGCGCCTGGTAGCGGCTTGCCTGGAAATCGGCACGAACACCGGCCAGACCCGCGCGTAGCGCGGCCGGGCCGACCGCCGGCACCGGGCCGTTTCCGTACAGCAGCACCCGCTCCAGCAGGGAGATCAGATCACGGGCCGGATTACCCACGGCCCCGGGCGCCGGGTCGGCGGACAGCAGAGGTAACCCGGCAAGCCCGGCAATGCCGACTAGACCACCACCGAGCACACCGAGCATGTCGCGGCGCCGCACTGGGCTGTCACCGCCCTCCCGCACCGGATCACCGGAATGTGCCGGCACCCTATCCGCGCTACCGGTGATCGGGATAGCCACCACGCCGGCCTCGGCCAGCCCGAACATGCGCGGCGGGATGTCCAACGCGCCCGCCAACCTTCGCAGCACCCGCACGTCGGTCAACGGCCGCTTACCAGACTCCAACCGCGACAAGGTGGACGCCGAGTAACCCACCAGTCGGCCCGCCCCCTCAAGGGTCAATCCGGCGGCGGTACGAGCAAGGCGTACCAGCGCACCATACTGCCCGATCTCAGCGGCCTCGGCTGCGGCGGGCAGCCGGGTCCAGTTCGGCTCCGCGTGCATGACCGTGCACCCCTGACCGTGCGTGATACCTGTACCTCAGCGTGACCGAAGCGTTGCGCAATGCGCAAGGGGCTTGCCGACATCGCCCGGTCCTCTGGCACCAGGACCGCGAAGCAGATGGCCTGAATGCAGCCATCCCCATACCCGGATGGGGCCGGCCACGTCCCTTACTGCACCACCTGTTGGAGGCCGTCATGGTTCGTTCGTCCGTCCCTGTCGTCTCGGTGCCCGTCAGGGCCGCCGACCTTGCCCGCGCCGGGCTGCTGGAGACCGGGCCTGGCTGCGTGATAAGTCCGCATGCGGTGTTCGTTCCGGCCGACATGCTCGGCACGCTGCGCCCGATCGTGCTCGGAGCCCGTTGCACCATCGCATCGGGCGCCATCCTGCACGGCGGCACTCAGCTTTCCGCTTGCGTTCGCGTCGAGGAGCACGTCGTGATCGGCTCCCCGGAGTGCGGGTACGCGGTGAGGAACGTCTACCCAGGCGCCGGAAGCCTGACCGTCCTCGGTGACGACGTTGTGCTGCGCGCCGGCGCGATCGTCTACGCTGGCGTCACGATCGGCGCCTCGACCACGGTGGGACACCACACCCTGCTTCGCAGCCACGTCTCGGTCGGTAGCGACAGCCAGCTCGGCCACAACCTCACCGTCGAGCGGGACAGCCGAATCGGCGACAGGGTACGTATGTCGCCCGGCAGCCACCTGACCGCGGCCACCGAGGTGGGCACCGGGACATTCCTGGGTGCCGGAGTACGGACCATCAATGACAAGCATCTGGTGTGGCGTGACCTCGCCCACCGAACCGAACTTGCCCCGCCACGCTTCTTGGAGGGCTGCAAGGTCGGGTCCGGGTCGGTGATCCTCGCTGGCATCACCATCGGCGAGCACGCCCTGGTCGGCGCCGGATCGGTGGTCACTCACGATATCCCTCCGCACGCCATCGCCTACGGCGTGCCGGCCCGCATCCATGTCGTTGGAGTGAGCGATGAACCCTCATAAGTGGCTGGGGCCGCTGCATCAGGTTTTGCCAGGTCTCGACTTTGACGACTGGGCGTGGTTGGAGCGGCTCGACACTCTGCTCGTCCAGCTCACCACAGGTGCGGATACTGGGACAGGCCGCCATGCGACGCGACCGACGTCAATGTTGGACATCCGCCGGCACCTGGCGGCTTGCGGATACGCCACGGTGACCGAACCCACCGGCCGCGTCGGCGCAGGGCGTTCGGGGGTGCGTCAGGCCCTTGTGCAGTTCGTCTGCGGCTGGCACGACCTGGACCTGCGCGACGCCACGGGGCTTGGCCACGGAGCCCTGGTGCGGCGCGCGGCCGGTGCTGCGGTCCGGGATCGATGGCTGGGCCTGCTGGCGGCCGGTGAATTGGTCGGTATCGCCGCCACCGAACGCCACGGTGGTAGCCGCATCCAGGAAATGACCACTCGCGCGACGCTTACCACGGGCGGGCGGTGGCTGATCTCCGGTGAGAAAACCTGGGTGTCTCGGCTGACCGAAGCAGCCGGACTGGTGGTGTTCTTCCGCGACCCGGATGGGCACGTCAGTGCCGCGATCATCGACGCGACCGCGCCCGGGTTGACCCGCGAACGGATCCTCCCAGCGGGACTAGCCGGCTGGAGTTGGGGCGTACTGGGCCTGCATCAAGTCCCCATCGACGCTCGTACCGATCTGATAGGGCCGCCCGGAGCTGGCCTGGCGGTGTTTCGCGAGCACTTCACGCGGTTCCGGCCGCTGGTCACGGCTACCGCGCTGGGTACCGCAGCAGGCGTCCATACGGCAATCGCCGAGACATTGGCCGCCCGGGTGCGGGTCGGGATGCTGCCACGGGTCCGCGACAACGCACTGATATCCCTAGGCCGCACCCATGCGGCGATCACTGCCGCGCTAATGGCCACCCTGGCTACCGTCGGGCTCGGTGAGTGCGGCGACCCACGGGCTGACTTGTGGGCGCGTGTCGGCAAGGCATACGGCGTGGAGACCGCACTCGGCGCGGTTGACGAGTTGGTGCCGCTCATCGGCGCGGCGGGCTTCACCGCTTCCAGCCCACTGGCAAAGGCCCGCGCGGACCTGGCCGCACTCCGGTACGCAGACGGCGTCCACGACAGTCTGTACCACTCCGGCGGCCGAACCCTCCTCGACACCGAACACGGGCCAACAACCGTGACCGCGCTGCCGGCACCGATGCAGCCGGGTACCACACGCTCGGCCAGCGCCCGCGCCTGACCCGCCGGTCAGCCGACCGGGCCGCCGTTCTCCAGGTACGCGACCTGGCCCGCCGCTCGCGCCGCCACAGACGCGGCCACGCGGCGGGCCAGCAGCGGCGACAACCGCGCGCCACTTTCCTCAGGAGTACAGAACGCGAAACCGCGCAACTCGTCGGCCGGCACGCTGATCACCGACGCTTCCTCTGGCCGCAGCACCCCGCCATCGAAGACGACCATCAGTCCCTCGGTTCGGTCCGGCCTAGGCGGCACCCAGTCGATGGCCAGCAGGCCACCCACCGGCCGGGACAGGCCCAACTCCTCCTTCAGTTCTCGGGCTACCGCGTTCCGGGGCGACTCGCCAGCCTCCACCGCACCACCCGGGATCTCCCAGTACGACTTGTACGTGGGCTCGACCAGCAGCACTCTGCCCGCCGTGTCGAAGAACAACGCGCCCGCACCCATCCGCTTACGCGGCAGCGTCGCGGTGTAGTCCGCCGAACATGGACCCATGTCGGTTGTGGTCACCCGCGGCACCCTAGCCCACCGATCGGCCTGCGGACCGGCGACTCACTCGCGAAGCTGGGCCAAGGTTGACGGCGGATCGAACTTGTGGTGACGGCAGCCCGGTGCGTCTAATCAAGTCCCGGATGGGGCGAAGCCTGGCTCACCAACCGTCCGTCGGAGTCGGTGGTGTTGCCGGTGAGGCCGGCCACACCGTGCTCGGCGGCCCGGGTGGCCAGTTCGGCGGCGTTGACCAGGTTCCCGTTGTGCCCCAAAGCCAGCCCGGTGCCGGTCCGGGTGGTGCGGAACGTCGGCTGGGCGTTCTCCCAGGTGCTCGCGCCGGTGGTGGAGTACCGGGTGTGGCCCACCGCCAGGTGCCCGCGCAGGCTACCCAGGGTGATCTCGTCGAAGACCTGGGCGACCAGGCCGAGGTCCTTGTACACCACCACGCCGTTGCCGTCGCTGACCGCGATGCCGGCCGCCTCCTGGCCCCGGTGCTGCAACGCGTACAGCCCGAAGTAGGTGAGCTTGGCCACGTCCTCACCGGGTGCCCAAACCCCGAACACCCCGCACTC
>DASULA010000085.1:0-15072 GCA_036278435.1 Mycobacteriales bacterium
GTCACCGGGGACGCCGGTCACGCCGCGATCCCGGCGAGTCTCGCGAGCCCGGCCGCACCCGGCCGCGGGCCGCTGCCGGCGGTTCCGGTCACCGGTGACCCCTCCCTCCTCCGACGGCCGGTGGCGGTGGCACCGCCAGCCGGATCAGATCCCGCGCAACCGGCCCGCCGGGGCCCGTGACACCCCGGCGGACCGAAGCGTCAGCCGACCTTGACCGGCGGCAGCACCTGGTCGGCCGGGATGGCGTCGGAGGAGGTGACCGAGAATCCGGCTGACGACGAGTCCGGCTTGACCTGCCACACCGTGACCGGGGACTGCAACAGGTGGTCCTTGGCCCGGAACGTCAACGGACCCTTGGGCGTGTCGAACGTCATGCCGGCCATGGCCGCGCGCACCTTGGCCGGATCGGTGCTTCCGGCCTTCTCGATCGCGGCCTTGTAGGCCAGTACGGCGGTGTAACCCTCGTAGGACCAGGCGTTGGGCTTGGCCCCCTTGTTGGCCGCGGCGTAACCGGACACGAACGTGGAGTTGGTGCCGTTGTCGTAGGCGCCGTCGTAGTAGTCGTAGACGAAGTACATCGGCGGGGTGTCCGCACCGAGCGCCTCGGCGGTGGGGGTGGACCCACCCAGGTTGATCACCGTGGCGTACTTGTTGAACATGTCGAAGGACTTGCCCTGCTTGGCCAGGCCGATGGTGGTCGCGCCGAAGGTGGCCATCATCAGTCCGGTCGAGGTGGCGCTGTCAGCCGGCAGCCCGGACAGCAGCGAGGTGATGTGCGAGTTGAACTGGGTCTCGGTGAGCGGGACGAACACCTGCTTGCGGTAGGTGGCGTCACTTTCCAGACCGGACAGGTCCTGCTGGAACGACGTGGTCACCTCGTGCCCGAACTCGTAGTCCGGAGCCACGGAGTCCCAGCTCTTCACCGAGCCGAACTTCTGCGCGGCCAGCGCGGCGGTGGCCTTGGCCAGCATGAAGTTGTTCGGCGCGATCTCGAAGAAGCTGGGCACGAACTTCGTGGTCTCCAGCAGGTTGGACTGGCAGGACGTGCCGACCAGCAGGCCACCCAGTTGCTGCACGATCGGCGCGACAGCCAGGCAGTCCGAATCGGTGGTCAGGCCGAACAGCAGCTTGGTGCCCGAGCCGAGGAACGCGCGGGCAGCCTGCACTGAGGCGTTCGGGTCGACCTGCTCGTCCTTGACGTCGAGTTTGAGTTTGCGACCGAGCACCCCGCCCGCGTCGTTGATCTGCTTGACCGCCAGCTCGGCGCCGGCCCGGTGGGACTGGCCGATCTGGGCGAGCGGACCGGACGTGGTGACGATCGCGCCCAGTGTGATGGGTCCGGACGAGCTGCCCGAGTCGCCGGACGACCCGCAGCCGCTGGCGACCAGTGCCAGGCACGCGGCGGCCGGGGCCAGCACCCGAAACCGCGTGGATTGGTGCCGCATGGCTCCTCCTGAGGGGCCGGTTCCCGCTCATGTTCCGCTGAGCGGTACTCTGTTTCAATTTCTTATGTCTAGCACGAATCCCGGCCGCGGGACCCGGCGTTCACCGAATTGGGACGATGGCCGGGACCGCCAGGGCGCCGGGTAGTCAGACGGCGAGGTAGCGGCGGCGCAGGTCGTCCTGGGTGGCGAAGTCGTCCCGGCTGCCGGTGAACACCAGTGCACCGCCGTCGATGACGGCCACCGAGTCAGCCAGTTCCACCGCGAACCGGGTGTTCTGCTCGGCCAGCAGCACGGTCAGGTCGAACTCGGCCCGCAGCCGGGCCAGTGCCGCGCCGACCTGCTCCACGATCAGCGGGGCCAGTCCCTCGGACGGCTCGTCGAGCAGCAGCAGGGTCGGGTTGGCCACCATGGCCCGAGCGATGGCCAGGCACTGCTGCTCGCCGCCGGACAGCGCGTGCCCACCCCGGTCCAGCAGTGGGCGCAGCATCGGGAACAGGTCCAGCACCCGCTCGCGGGGCAGCGGCGACCGGCCGGACCCGGCGCCGCGGGTGGCCCGGATGCCCAGGTCCAGGTTCTCCCGCACCGACAGGCCGGTGAAGATACGCCGGTCGTCGGGCACCAACTGCACGCCGGCCCTGGCCACCCGGTAGGAGGGCAGGGACGACAGCCGGTGGCCGGCGTAGGTCACCGTGCCGGTGGTGGTGACCCCGGCGTTGGCCACCGACCGCAGCAGGGTGGTCTTGCCGGCGCCGTTCCGGCCGAGCAGCGCCAGGGTGGTGCCGGCCGGCACGTCCAGGTCCACCCCGAACAGGATGTGCGCGGTGCCGTAGTAGGCGTGCAGGTCACGCACCCGCAGGTCGGCGTCAGCCACCACGTCCCCCCAGGTACACCTCGATCACGTCGTCGCGCCGGCGCACCTGCTCGGGTTCGCCGGTGCACAACACCCGCCCGTAGTGCAGCACGGTCAGTTGCTGGGCCAGGTCGAACACAACCTTCATGTCGTGCTCGGTGAGCAGGATGGCCATGCCGGTGGCCCGCCACAGTTGCCGGATCAGCTCAACGGTCGCCTCGGTCTCGGTCGGCGACATCCCGGCCGTCGGCTCGTCCAGCAGCAGCACCGAGGGGTCCAGCGCCAGCGCCATGCCGATCTCCAGCCGCTTGCGGTCGCCCTGGGACAGTTCACGGGCGAGCTTGGCCTGCTGGTCGGCCAGCCGGACCCGTTCCAGCGCCTCGTCCACCCGGCCGGCGTGCCGGTCCGGTACGCCCCGCCAGAACGCCAGCGTGCCACCGGCCGAGGCCAGCACCGCCGAGGTGATGTTGTCGCGCACGGTCATCTCGCCGAACACCCGGGCGACCTGGAACGCCCGGGCCAGGCCCAGCCGCACCCTGGCCCGGGGGCTGGCCCGGGTCACGTCCCGGCCGGCCAGCCACACCCGGCCGCGCTCCGGGCGGTGCTCCCCGGCGATCACCCCGAACAGGGTGGACTTGCCGGCCCCGTTCGGGCCGATGACGGCGTGCACCTGCCCGGCGGCCAGGTCCAGCGACACGTCGTCGAGGGCCAGGTGGCCGCCGAATCGCTTGACCACACGGTGCGCCCGCAGGGCCACCTCACTCATCGGCAACCCTCGGTGCGGGTTCCGGCCCCGGCCCGGACCACGCCCGGCGCCGGGCCCGGCGCCGCGCCAGCCGGGCCGCCAGGTCGGCGGCGGTGGCCGGCAGGCTGAGCAGCCCGCGCGGCAGGAAGATCAGCACGGCCAGCAGCAGCAGGCCGGTGACGAACAGGAACGACGTGGTGATCTCGTTCAGGTAGTGCAACAGCCAGGTGAAAAGCACCGCGCCGGCCGCCGGGCCGAGGAAGTAGCCCATGCCGCCGAGCAGCAGCATGATGATCGGGGTGGCCGAACCGGTCCAGAACATCGCGTCGGGGGTGACGATCTGGTTGGCGTAGCCGAACAGCGCCCCGGCCAACCCGGCCCCGCACCCGGCCAGGGTGAACGCGAGCACCCGGTAGGCCCGCACGTTCACCCCGAGGAACGCCGCCCGCACCTCGTCCTGTCGGATGGACCTCAGGGTGTGCCCGAACGGCGACCGGGAGATCCGCCAGAAGGCGAGCACCCCCAGGCCCACGCAGCCGGCCAGGAAGTACCAGAACACGGTCGGGTCATCCAGGCGCAGCCCAGCCACCGGTTCGATGGTCACGCTCGGGATGCCGTTGAACCCGCCGAACGCGTCGGTCCGGATCACCAGCGTGTAGCAGGCCTGCGCGACGGCCAGGGTAAGCATGGCGAAGGCCAACCCGGTGGTCCGCCAGGTGAGCAGGCCGGTCAGGCCGGCGGCCAGCCCGGCGCAGCCGATCGCGGCGAGCAGCAGTAGCGGAGGCGACCAGCCGTGGCCGACGCCCAACGCCACGGTGTAGGCGCCCACGCCGAAGAACGCGGCCTGGCCGAACGACGGGATGCCGGCCTCGCCGAACAGCAGGTTCACGCTGGTGGCGAACAGCACCTGCACCGCCGCGGTCTCCCAGACGAACAGCAGGCCGCCGTCGGTGGTGTGCGGCAGGGCCAGCACCACGGCCAGCACGGCCACCGCCACGGCCAGCCGCAGGGCCAGCCGCCAGCGGCGGTGGACCGCTGGTCGGCGCGGGACGGGTCGGCGCCCGGCGAGGGTGGCCACCGGTTACAACGCCCCGCCCGCCGCGCCGGCCACCCTGGACCCGAGCAGCCCGCGCGGGCGCACGACGAGCACCAGCGCCATCACCAGGTACAGCGAGAAGTCGGCCAGCCAGGGCGCCTGGGTGACCAGGAAGCTGTGCACCAGGCCGAGGATCAGCGCGGCCACGAACGAGCCGGCGACGCTGCCGAATCCGCCGATGATGACCACCGCGAACGCCTGGATGATGAAGGTGAGGGCCACGTCGGGCACCAGGCTCAGGGTCGGGCCGGCCAGCCCGCCGCCCAGCCCGGCCAGCGCGATGCCCAATCCGAAGGTGAGCGCGAACACCCGGTTGACGTTCACCCCGAGCAGCCCGGCCATGAACCGGTCCTCGGCCACCGCGGTGAGCTGCCGGCCCCAGTCGGTGCGCCGGATCAGCAGGTGCAGGCCGATCACGGTGACCAGGCCGACCGCGACGACCAGGATGTCGTAGCGCGGGATGGTCGCCCCGGCCAGCCGGAAGCTGGTGACCAGGGCGGCCGGCTCGGACTGGCTGCGCGGGTTCTGGCCCCAGACGAGCTGCACCGCGCCGGACAGGATGAGCAGCAGCGCGTAGGTGCCAAGCAGCGAGGTCTCCACCGGAAGCTGGTAGAGCCGGCGGAACAGCACCCGTTCGCTGGCCACCCCCACCGCGGCAGTGACCAGCGCGGCGGCGAGGATGAGCAGCACGAACAGCCAGATCGGCCGGGACTGCCCGCGCAGGAACTCATACGACACGTACGCGCCGACCACGAAGAAGCCGCCGTGGGCGAAGTTGACGACCCGCATCACGCCGAGGATGAGCGTCAACCCGCTGGCCACCAGGAACAGGAGCATGCCGTCGGACAGCCCGGTCGCCAGAACGATCAAGAGTCACCTGCCGGAACGCCGCCGATGCGATGTTCCGTGTAACGGTACACTGTTCCACGATTCCGGGTGGGGCTAATCTCATGGTCGGACACCGGCGTCCCAGGCGTCTCAGCTATCACGTGGACGTCACCGTGCGTCGGTCGCCGCGTGTACGCGCCCAGGGCGGGCGGCCGAGCGGGACGGGACGGTTGATGGCCACGAGACAGACCGGTGGGCCGGCGCCGGCGGGTATGCCGTCCGGCGACACGGTGACTGCGGTGCTGCGCACCGCCGACGTGCTGAGCCTGTTCGCCCGTTCGAACAGACCGACCCTCGGGGTGACCGAGATCGCCACCGAGCTGCACCTGTCCAAGGCGGTGGTGTCACGGATTTTGTCCTCGCTGCGGGCCCGGGGTTTCGTCGAGTCCGACGAGGCCACCCGCCGGTACGCGCTGGGTCCGCAGGGACTACTGCTCGGACTTGCCGCTCTGGGCCGGGTGGATGTGCGCCAACTCGCCCGGGAGAAGATGACCGAACTGTCCGCGGCCACCGAGGAGACCGCCACCCTGTCGGTGCGGACCGGCTGGGAGCGGGTCTACGTCGACCAGGTCACCCCGCACCGGGACATCAAGATGGTGGTACCGATCGGCCGGCCACTGCCCCTGCACGCCGGTGCCTCCTCCCGGGCGTTCCTGGCCTTCCTGCCGCCGGCCGAGCAGGACCGCTTCTTCGCCGAGGCCGGCCCGCTGGCCGCGCTCACCCCGTTGACCCAGACCGACCCCGGCAGGCTGCGGGCCGAACTGACCGAGGCCCGTACCCGCGGCTACGCGGTGTCCCGGGGCGAGCGCCAGCACGGCGCCGGGTCGGTGGCCGCGCCGGTGTTCGGCCCGGACGGCCAGCCCCAGGCGGTGATCAGCGTGTGCGGCCCGGTGGAACGCTTCACCCCGCACATGGACCGGGCCGCCGCCCTGCTCTGCCAGGCCACCCGCCGCCTGTCCCAACAACCCGGCCACTGGACCTGATCGGCGAGCGGCCCGATTCTCAGCCCGAGGAATCAGGCCAGCACGGTGCGCGCCATCGTGACGGTCTGGGGCGTCAACGTGTCGTCAGGGGCCGGCCAACTTGGGGTCGCCGCGCCGGCCGCGTGCAGCGCGGTGCGGATCACGTCGAACGCGCGCCGGTACGCCGTCGGGTGGTCACCAGTGGCAACCAGCACACCGACCGCGACGGTGCTCGTGGACGCGTCGGTGGACACGTCGGCGTCGGTGATGTCGTTGTTGCACCGCTCCAGTGCGAGCAGCGACTCCATGACGTGCTCGCCGAAGGCATGGAAGCCCTCACGGTCGAAGGGTGCGCCCGCGCGCACGACATCGAAGGTGAGGGTGACCTGGATGGCCGCAGGACCTGCCTTCATCGTGCGTCCTCTCCCCAGCATGACTGCCGCCTGCCCGACCTGACGTATTCCCTCAGGATCGGCGGTACAGCGCGTCGATCGCCTCGCTCAGCCGCCACACCGAGGTGCTCGGGTTGCACTCCTTGACCGCGGCGTCACCGTGCTGTACCTCCAGCACCTTGGCCCGCTGCCTGGCCTCTTGGTGCCGGAGTTCGAGATCCTCGTATCCCTGCTCAGTGACATGCTTGCGACGGGCTGAGTAACCGGAGAGATACTTCTGTAGTTTATGGCATGCCTCATCCGTTGTCAGGTACGCCCGTTGATCGACGAAATGCAACAGCAGCCACAGATCGAAGCAGGGGTGCGAGATGGCGCAGTTGATCTTCTTCTCCTTGGCGAGATCCAGCGCCTCGGCAATCTTTGGCTTCGTCTCCGGCGCTTCCACATCGAAGACACACCATATTTGATCGCCATCGAGATGTTCATTACTAGGGGTGTCCGCGGCAGCACGCTTCACCATGATGTACGGGTCGCCCCCCACCGGTATTACCTGGAAAGTCACTTCCCGAAGACCCGACTTGACCTTGTTGAAGTACTGCTTTTCGGTTTTCTTTCCATCGCAGTAGATCCACACCGTTCTGCGCGGATGCCGAATTCCCTCCCGTCGCTTCGGTCGGCTCCGGTCACTCACGTATTCACCTGGCTTCCCCTAGAGCAACGACCAAGGTCTCGTCGATGAAGGGGACCGCGCCGTACCGTCCACGCAGATACGCCCGCTCAACATTGTCAAGGCTATCCCGAATCCGATACTCGGTCAGCGGAAATAGCCGGGTGGCTCCGGTCTTGGGATCCTTCTCGGTGAGCCAGATCTCGTCGCGGCGCAGCCTGGCCGGTGTGTTCGGTCCGAGCAGGGTCACGTCATGGGTGTTGAACACGAGTTGGGCACCCCTGGGATTGGTGTCCGGATCCTGGAACAGTTTCACCAGATGACCGGCGAGGCTGGGATGGAGTCGCGCGTCAAGTTCGTCAACGACCAGCAGGTCGCCATGCCGCAACGTAGAGACGATCGGTCCGATCAGCTCCAGCCACGTCCGCGTTCCGCTGGATTCGGCCTCGATAGGGAGAAACTGGGTGCCGTGGCGTAGCGAGATCTTGGAGAGTTCGACGCTTGCTGGATCGAATTTCTCACCATCGGGAAGCCGCAGTCTGATCAGGTCGGTTATCAACCGCCGTTCGGCATCGGACACATCTCGCGTACCGATCTCCACTTCGTCGATACCCAGATCGGCGAACCGGAGCAGCCGCAGAACGTCATCGCGCTCGTGTTCCTTGTAGATGTGCAGTGTCTCGCCGAGCCGCCCGCCCGCGTTGCCCGCAACGGCGACCCGCAAGTCCTCGGCGAACCACCGGTGCACCTCACTGAGCTGTTCGTGGTTGTTCGCCGCCGCCGCGGAGAGGAACAGGCTGTTCGATCGGGTCACCCGGCGGATCGCCTCGCGTTCACCCACCAGGTGCTCGCCAAACTTGATGGATCCGTCGTCTGCCCGCTCGAACAGTGCCCGGCGCCTGTTCTTTGGATAGGCGTGGAGCCACTCTTCGCGGAACCTCGTGTCATCGCAGGTGAACCCGTATCGATAGCGCACACCACCCAGAGCGATCTCGACCTCGAACCGGCTCGGTCTGGTCCGGCTGCTCTGGTCCAGCAGGAAGGGTTGGCGCCGGATCCGCTGCTCGGGCAGCCACCGCTGGTGCGAGAGGACCACCGCGGATCGCATGAACTGGAGTGCCTCCACGATCTTGGACTTGCCGGAGGCGTTTGCGCCGAAGATCCCGGCGACGGGCAGGACCTGAACCCCCGACCCCAGCGTGCGGGCGGCCGGGGCCTCCGGTCGCGGGTCCAGCGCGACCAAGCTCAGCTCCTGCTCCTTGCGGATCGAGGCATGGTTGGCCACCCAGAACCGCAACAACATCATGCACCCCCTGAGTATGGCCTCAGCATAAGGGTTCGTCGGCTCTGGCGTCACCTTTTGACTTTTCAGGCATCGTAACCTGCCTTACATGTCGTGCTAAGCCGAAGAGGACAGTAAATGCCGGCCATAGGCAAACGATCACGATGATCACCGTTCGCCATGATCGCAACCACGGTCGGGTAGTCAGCGGCGGCGGGGAGGACCGGGCCGTCAGGTCGGCCCGGCTGCCTGGCGGCGGTTGTAGAGACGAACAGCCCAGAGGTAGCTGGCTAGGGCGATGCCGACGCTCCAGGCGATGGCGGCGATCGCGTGCGCGCCGATGGCGCCGCCGGTGAGCAGGCCGCGGACGGTCTGGGTGACCGGGGTGAAGGGTTCGTATTCGGCGAACTGGCGCAGCCCGGCGGGCATGCTGGCCGTGGGGACGAACCCGCTGGACAAGAACGGCAGCAGCGTGAGGAACATGGGGGTGTTGCTGGCGGTTTCGACGCTCCTGGCGGCCAGACCCAACGCTGCGGACAGCCAGATGAGCGCGAACGCGAACAGCGCGAGTACACCGGCGGCGGCCAGCCATTCACCGGCGCTGGCGTGCGATCGGAAGCCGATGGCCGCCGAAACGCCGACCACGAGCACGAGGACGGCGAGGGTTTGCAGCAGGCTGCCGACCACGTGGCCGGTGAGCACGGCGGCTCGGGAGATGGCCATGGTGCGGAACCTGTCGATGATGCCTGCGGTCATGTCGGTGGCGACGGAGATCGCGGTGCCCAGGGCGGCGGATGCCACCGTGATGATCAGGATGCCGGGGACGACGTAGGTGAGGTAGGCGCCGCGGCCACCGGCGCCGGGCCCGGCGAGTTCGGCGCCGAGCTGGCCGCCGAAGACGTAGACGAACAGCAGCAGGAACACGATCGGGAAGCCCGCGAGCATGATCGTCAGTGACGGATAGCGGAGCTGGTGTTTGAGGTTGCGGCGCAGCATCGTCGCCGAATCGGCGACGGTGTAGGCGAGGGAGCTCATGAGGCGGCCTCCGAAGTGAGCATCGCAGCGAAGCGAGGAGCGGAACGGCGGAGACCGCCGGGAGGCACAGTCATGGCTGGAGGGCTTCCTCTTGCTGGCGGGTGGCGGGTCCGACGGCGGCGTGGCCGGTGACGGCGAAGAACACGTCGTCAAGATCGGGTGTGTGGATCGACAGGTGCTCGACGGTGATCCGGGCGTCGTCCAGCTCGTCGAGCACGCGGCGCAGCGAGGCGATGCTGCCGTCACCGGGGACCTGCAGGATCAGTTGATCGTCGTCCGGGGTGGCGTTCGGGATCATGTTGACCGCCGCGCGCAGGGCGTCCGGTCCGGCGAACCGGAGCTGGATGTGCCCGCCGGGGATGCGGCGCTTCAGTTCGGCGGGGGTGCCTTCGGCGACGATCCGCCCGTGATCCAGCACCGCGACATGGTCGGCCAGTTCGTCGGCCTCGTCGAGGTACTGGGTGGTGAGGAAGATCGTCACGCCGCCCGCGACCAGTTCCCGGATGATCTGCCACATGGTGCGGCGGCTGCGCGGGTCCAGGCCGGTGGTGGGCTCGTCGAGAAAGATCACCGACGGGTTGCCGACCAGGGTCATCGCCAGGTCCAGCCTGCGCCGCATCCCGCCGGAGTAGGTCGACAGCGGCTTGCGTGCGACGCCGGTCAGGTCGAACCGTTCGAGCAGTTCGGCGATCCGGCGGCGTCCTGCCTGCCGTCCAAGGTGGCGAAGGTCGGCCATCAGGCGCAGGTTCTCCTCGCCGGTGAGCAGGTTGTCCACCGCGGAGAACTGACCGGTGACGCCGATCAGGGCGCGCACCGCGTCCGGGTTGGTGACCACGTCGTGACCGCCGACCCGGACGTTGCCGCTGTCGGCCGGGATCAGGGTGGACAGGATCCGCACCATCGTCGTCTTGCCGGTACCGTTGGGCCCGAGCAGGGAGAAGACGGTCCCTTCGGCGACCGTGAGGTCCACCCCGTCGAGCACGATGTGCTCGCCGAAGGACTTGCGCACGGCGCTGGCGCCGATCGCCGGCACGGTCGGACTGATCGTCACGAGTTCCTCGCTTTCAGTGCTGCGGTGGGAGGTCAGGGAGTTCGCCGGCTGCGGACAGCGACTTGCTGTGGGCTTGCCAGTCCTTCTCCAGCTCCGGCAGCCGCGCCACCAGGAAGTCCGCGAACGCCGCGTACCACAGCAGCAGCGCCCGCCGCTCGGGTGTCGCATCGACCAGCAGCGCCAGGCCCTCGCGGGCCAGATCGCCCTGCTCCTGGTACTCGGTCACGTCGAAGCCCGCCGCCTCGGCACTGGTCATGTCGATCCAGACGCGGTCCATCCGCTCACCCGCGGCCCGCGAGCGGCGGATGTAGCCAAGGTTGTCCAGGAAGGCAACCGCGTTGGTGATCGCGCTCCGGCTGGCCAGCAACGCCTCGGCCAGCTCCCCGATGCTCTGCTCGCGCGGGTCGCAGATCATCAGGTAACCAAGCAGCCGGCCCACCATCGGCGCCATGCCGTAGCGGCGGGCGTAGAGCCGGCCGGCGTGGTCGGCGAACGTGACCTCAGCATCGGTAGGCATACGCATGAGGTTACAGTCAGAACTGAGATGACACAAATTTGTGTCATCTCAGTCGACGCCGACGGTATCCTCCAGCACCGCGGGCTGTCCAGAGGTGGTCGGGTGGCCAGCCGAACGGTGGGTGAACCCGGTGGTCGCCGCTTCGAGTTGGGCGGACAGGCCGAACAAGACGTCCTCGCGGCCGTAGCCGGCCACGAGCTGCACGCCCACGGGAAGCCCGGTCGCGGTGCGGTGCAGCGGCAGCGACACGGCCGGCTGGCCGGTGACGTTGTACGGGGCGGTGAACTGCCCCAGGTCGCCGACCTGCTCGGCGGTCGGGTGCAGCGGCAGCCGGCCCAGCGGAGGCGGGGGTTCGGGCACGGTCGGGGTGACCAGCACGTCGTGGTCGGTCCACCAAGCCGCGATCGCCCGGGCCCAGCCCTGCAACCGTTCCACCGCGGCCACGTAGGCCCTGGCCGTGGCGGCCCGGCCGAGTTCGGCCAGCATCCAGTTGCGTGGTTCCACGTCGTCCGGGCCGATCGGCGTGCCCAGCCGGGCCGACCAGCGGTCCAGGTCGCGGGCCACCGACACGGCGAACACCAGGCCGAACGCCGGGTCCGGGTCGGTGTCTGCCAGCGCGGCCGGACTGCCGAAATCCACCTGGTGGCCGAGGGAGGTCAGCAGCGCGCCGGTGCGTTCCACCGCGGCCACGCAGTCGGGGTGGCAGTCCCGCCGGCCGCCGGGAACCTCGGTGAGCAGCCCGATCCGCAGCCGGCGGGGCGGCGCGCCGACCTCGGCGGAGAACGGCCGGGCCGGCGGCGGCGCGGTGTACGGGTCGCCTGGTGCCGGGCCGGCCACCGCGTCCAGCACGGCCGCGGTGTCGGCCACGGTGCGGGTGAGCACGCCCTCGCAGGTGAGCATCGCCCAGTACTCGCCGAAGTCCGGGCCGAGCGACGTGCGGGCCCGGGTCGGTTTGAGCCCGACCACCCCGCACATGCTGGCCGGCAGCCGGATCGACCCGCCCATGTCGTTGCCGTGCGCCACCGGCACCATGCCGGCCGCCACCGCCGCGGCCGACCCTCCGCTGGAGCCGCCGGCCGAACGGGTCGGGTCGGCCGGGTTGCGGGTCGGGCCGTAGGCCAGCGGCTCGGTGGTGTAGGCGGTGGCCAGTTCCGGGGTGTTCGTCCGGCCGAGGATGACCAGCCCGGCGGCCCGGAACCGGGCGGCCAGCACGGTGTCGGTCGGCTCGGTCCAACTCCGCTCGCGCAGCAGCCGCATCCCGGCGTGGTACGGGTCACCGGCGGTGTGGCAGACCGCGTCCTTGACCAGCATCGGCACCCCGGCGAGCGGACCGCCGCCGGCTCCGGCCATGCCGCCCGCGCCGCCCGCCCCGACCGCCCCGATCCGTTCGGCGTCGGCCAGGGCGGCGTCGAACCGCCGGTGGATCACCGCGTTCAGCGCCGCGTCGGCCGCCTCGATCCGCCCGATCGCGGCGGTCACCAGTTCGGTCGGGGTGACTCGCCCGGACCGCACCGCCCGCGCCATGCCCACCGCGTCGGTGGGCTCAGACATCGGGTCGGTCGGCGGTCGGGCCGCGGTCGACCTCGGTGGTGTCGGTCACCAGGTAGAAGCGGAACGCGGTGCGCCCGGCCGGCCCGCGTTCGGCCGGGATCGGGTGCGCGTCGAACCACTCCTGGTAGCGCCGGTAGGCCTCGGCGTCGGCGAAGTGCATCTCGGCGATCCGGTAGAAGGTGAGCCCCTGTTCGCCGGCCGCCGACCCGCTGGAGGTCCTCGGCACCGGCCGCACCACCTTGTTGAACACCAGCCGGTCCACGTACGGGTTGGCCAGGATGTCCGGCGCGTGCACGTCGAACAGCCAGCGCTCGTACTCCTGTGGCGTCACCCCGTCGGCGATGTCGTAGCCGATCAGCGTCTTGATCACGTGTCCTCCACTAGCCAGGTGAACGACTGGGCGCCGGCGCCGAAGCCCTCGGCCCGCACCCGCACCGGTCGGACGTGCACGCCGACCAGGTCGCGGGCCACCTCGGCCGGGGTGCGGGTCGGTGCCTGGGCGTAGCCGCGGGCGGTGTTGATCCGGGTCTGCCGCTGGTACCGGTCGACCGTCCAGTCGGCGTCCCGGAACTCCGCGACCCCGCGCAGGAACACCACCCGGGGCACCAGCAGCCCGAAGTCGTACACGTGTGGCCGGTCGTTGACCGAGCCGGGCGCGGGCGGGCCGACCCAGGTGATCTCCAGCCGCGGGTTCGCCCGCAACTGGCCGAGCCGCCGGTGCACCCGGCGCTGGACCAGGTCCACCGACCAGTCCTCGTTGACCGGAGCGCCCATGGTCCGCCCGACCGGGAAGCCGACCCGGCCGACCGTGACCACCTGGGCGAACCCGGCCTCGGCGCGCAGGAAGTCCAGCACCTCGCGCTGGACCTGGGGCAGCGGCTTGGCCGGTACGCCCCGCCCGTCCCGCTCGTTGCCGTCGATCTGGACCGTCGCCACCAACCACTCCTCCCGCCTCTGTTCCGCCACACGGAATCACGTTCCGCTCTAGCATGACGTACGCTTCACGCTCTGCCAAGGGCCGTCACGGCACTCCTCGCGGCATGTCACACTCGATACGTGATCCAGGTGGCGGTCCATGAGTGGGGCGAGTCGCGCGAACTACCGCGGTGGCTGGACAAGGCCGCGAAGGTACACCAGCGACTTAGGTGAAGATGCCCGATGGGCGGGTAGCTGTCATTATGACCGCGCCCGACTGTGAGTCGACAGAAGAAACGCTTGCCATCGCAAGCGACCCGGAAATGCGCGAAGCCATCCGCAGGGGACTGCGCGACGTGGAACAAGCTGACATAGTCGATTTCGCCGAAGCTCGCCGAATGCTTGACAGGCCGCAGGAGTGACCAGCGGGCACCTCACGGTCAAACTGGCGCGGTCGGCTGTCCGGGAATCGCAATCCCAGAAGATCCCTCGCCCTGTGGTGGATGCGGTCCTCGCCATGACAAGCGGGCCACTGAGCGAGAACTCGTGGCGAGTCTGAAAGCCGCTGGCCGAACCGTACGCCGGGCTGTGATCCGCACGTCACAATGATTACCGGATCATCTATGAGATCCATCGCCAAGAAGGCGTGGTGGTCGTTGACGCGATTCGCCATCGGTCAGATGCGTATCGCCCCGGTACTCGATAGGAAATCGGCCGATTCAAGATCGCTCAGGCGGTCGGGCCGGCGGGGTCGGCAGGGTGACGAGGTAAGCCAACACCTCGTCCACGCCGAGGACGTCGGCGTACTTGGCGTCCAGGTCGAACAGGCTGGCCCGGTGCGGGCGCTCGTCTCGGTCCCCCACTGCCTCGCGGACCACGACGGGCACGAACCCGTGCTGCACCGCATCCACCGCGGTGGCCCGCACGCAGCCGCTGGTGGACAGCCCGGCGATGATCACCGTGTCGACCCCGGCGGCGGTCAGGGTGGGGGCCAGCGAGGTGCCGAAGAACCCACTCGCGTACTGCTTGTCCAGCACCAGCTCACCGGGCTCCGGCGCCAGTTCGGACACGATCTCACCCTCGGCGGTGTGACCCTGGAACACCGCCAGCGCCGCCACCTTGCGGTAGAACAGCCCGCCGTCGGCGCCGCCGGGCGCATACACCACCCGGGTGTAGATCACCGGGACGGCGGCGGCGCGCGCGGCGGCGAGCAGCCGGGCGGCCGGTTCGACCACGCCCTCCACGCCCGCGTACAGGGCACAGCCGGGGGTCAGGTAGGCGTTCACGAAGTCGATCACCAGCAGCGCGGGGCGCCGCCCGAACCCCAGCCGCCGGGCGAACCCGGCCCGGGCGTAGTCCCCGGCCAGTTCCGGCGCGTCCTCGTTCATACCTGTCCCCGCTCCGCTGCCGGCGGGCAGGCCGCACCAGCGCACGGTGCCACCAGGTCGGATCGCCACGACTCGCTCACCACTGCTCCTTCCGGCGGGACGCGGCACGGTCGCGACCCGCTCCTTCGGCTCGGGCGCCGGGCAGCCGGCGGCCCCGGTCAGGTCGTGTACTGGATGGCCGCCCGCGCGGCCAGGATCGGCGAGAGCAGGTCTCGCACGAACGCGACGTGCACCGGGTGCCGCTGGTACTCACGCCAGGCCGCCTCGTCGGCGAACGTGGCCACCAGA
>DASULA010000086.1:0-4379 GCA_036278435.1 Mycobacteriales bacterium
ACTCGGCCTGTGGTGGGAGGACATCGACCTGGACGGCGCCACGCTGCGGGTCCGCCGGCAACTGCTGCGCCGTCGGCAGAAGGGGGAGGCGCTGACCTTCGGTCCGCCAAAGTCCGCCCGGTCCCGGCGGGTGCTGTCCCTGCCCGCTCCTCTGGTCGCCGCCCTCCGCGAGCACCAGGCCGCCCAGGACACCGAACGCGCCAGCGTCAAGACATGGGCCGACCCCCGGCTGGTCTTCGCCTCGACCACCGGCGGACCCATCGACCACCGCAACGACACCCGGGCGTTCAAAGCCCTCCTGGTGAGGGCCGGCGTCCGGTGCGCTGAGGTCCCCCAACCGGACGGCACGACCATGCTCGTCCCGGACGTCCGGTTGCACGACCTCCGGCACACCGCCGCGTCGCTGCTACTCGCCCAGCTCGTCCCGGCCAGGGTGGTCATGGAGGTCCTCGGACACTCCCAGATCGGCGTCACCATGAACACCTATAGCCACGTGATGCCGGCCCAACTCAAGAACGCCGCCGACGCCATGACCGCGGCCCTGTGGGACGCGGAATGAACGCCGTGGCTACTCGGTTGGCTACCCACCCCGCCGCCGGCAGCCGCCGACGGCTCGCCAGCGGCGCCCACAGGCCCTCTGACCTGCGGTTTTGGAGTGGAGCTGAGGGGACTCGAACCCCTGACCCCCACACTGCCAGTGTGGTGCGCTACCAGCTGCGCCACAGCCCCTCGTGCTCGCAACACTGTACACGCCGGGCGACCCGGCGCCCGCCGGGGTGGTCGCCCGGCTGGTCCGGGAGGGGTGAGCCGGAGCGGTTCAGCCGGCGGCTCCGGCCAGCCCGGTACGGCCCGGTGCGGCGGTGGCCGGTCGCGGTGGCAGCCGGTCCCGCCGGGACACCCGCCACGCCGCGGCGAGCAGGCCGACACCCAGGCCCAGGGCCGCCGCCACGCACAACCGGGCCAGCCACGCCGGACCGGTGAACGGCACCTGGGAATGCGACAGCACGCCCAGGTCGCCGAGCCCGCTGACGACCGCCACCACGGTGCCGACCAGGCCGAGTAGCAGCGGCGCGTAAGTCCGGCGTCGGGCCAGCGCGACCAGCGCCCATACCCCGGCCCCCCAAATCGGGATGTCGGCGGCGCTGCCCCCGGACAGCCCCACCCCGATCGTGTCGGTCACGTCCGCGGCGACCAGCACCAGCACCACCACCGCCGCCGGACCGCGCCAGCGGGACAGCCAGCCGGCCGCGCCGGCGGCCAGGGCCAGCCCCAGGGTCAGCGCGTACCACGGCCACGGCGACGGCCCGGGTACCCACGACAGCGTCCCGGTCACGGTCACCGGAGCCGTGCCGTAGCGCAGGTTCAGGGTCCACGACGCGATGTCCTGGGCCCGGCCTGGCGCGGCGGTCACGGCCGGAGGCGGCTGCGTCAGCATCCAGTGCGTGCGGTGGTCATGCCAGCGGTACCGCGGCTCGCCGGTGACGTGCTGCCACACCGGGGTCGCGGTGGGATCCAACGCGTCGGCCGGCGGGTTGGTGCGCCCGTCCTTGGTGCGGTTGAGGTAGGTGGCCGCGCTGCGCGAGTTCTGATCCACCCCGCCCGGGCCGATCCGCAGGTAGGGCTCGTCGTCGTAGCCAAGCACGGTCACCGGAACCCGGGACCGGTTGACCAGTTCGACGAAGTCACCGTTGTCGACGGTGCGCAGCACCACGCCGGGCATGGCCGGGCGGACCGACGTGACCGGCGACCGCCAGTTCGACGGCGCCGGGCCGCCGCCACCCACATGCGCCCACGCGGGCACCGCACTGGTGAACACGATGGTCAGGCTGGCCAACACTGTCATGGCGACCGGTCCGAGCGCCGCGCGCGCCCGCCCGGACCGCCTGGCCGGGTTCGTCGGCGCGCCGCAGTGGGGCACTGCGGGTTCGGGCATTGCGTCGAGACTCCTCGGGCTCGGTCCGGCGATCGCGCGGCCGGACCAGAACGTGGTTACTTCTGCGCCGTGGTCACGGCCTTGAGCAGAGTGTCCGGGCCGGGCGGGGAACCGTTCGACTCGGTGATCCGCTTGCCGTTCACCAGGACCGTCGGGGTGCCGGTGATCCCGGCCTTGGACGCGGTGTCGGTCACCGCGTTCACCCAGTCGTCGTACTTCCCCTTCTCCACGCACGGCACGAACGCCTTCTCGATCGCGCCGACGCCCCGGGCCAGTTCGATCATCTGGTCGTCGCTCAACCCGTCGCTGCCCTCCTTGGGCTGCGCCTGGTAGAGCTGGTCGTGCACGGCCGGGAACACCCGCGAGTCCGCCGCGCAGGCGGCCATGTTGGCCGAGCGGGACGAGTACTTCGTGGTGGACTCGTCGTTCAGGAACGCCAGCGTGTGGTAGCGGACCCGGGCCTGGCCGCCCTCGTAGAGGTTCTTGATGTTCTGCTCGTTCTCAACTTCGAACACGTGGCACACCGGACACTGGAAGTCCTCGTAGATGTCTATGGTCACCTTGGCGTCGGCCGCCCCGAACTGGAGGCCGGACGTGCCGTGCGGCCCCACCGCGCCGGCCGGCACGGCGATGTCCCCGATCGGCTTGTTGCGTTCGTAGGTGATGGTGAAACCGACCCCGGCGACAACGACCAGCAGTGCCGCGGCGACCGCGGTGGCTCGGCGCAGCCGCCGCCGTCCGTGCTCGCGCTGCTCGTCGACCAACCTGGCCAGCCGGCGCTGCGCCTCCTTCGTCCGCCGCGGGCCCACCCGGGTCAGCACCGGGTCACCGGTGCGCTCGACCGCCTCGTCCACCGAGTACCGACTCGACGGCCACACCGCGAGCGCGGCCGACACCACGAGCAGCCCGACGTCACGGAGGATCTCGGTGGTGTAGTGGGTCGGGCCGCTCCTCAGCGCGCCGCCGCCGCCGAAGCAGCCGCAGTCGATCCTCAGCCCGCGGGCCGCGGCCGAGGCGACCCCGGCCACGAACACCGCCAGCAGCACCGCCGAGACGACCGCGCCCAGCCGGGTGGCCAGGCCGACCAGGAGCAGCACGGCCAGGGTGATCTCCAGGTACGGCAGCCCATAGGCCACCAGATGCACCAGCCATTCGGGGAACAGCCGGTACGCCCGAACCGCGCGCACGCTGCCGGCCGGGTCGGTGACCTTGGCCAGACCGGCCCACAGCCACACCGCGGTCAGGCCGATCCGGACCAGCAACGCGACGTACCGCCGGATGGTTGGCGGCCGTCCCCCAGCCAGCCGTCGGGTGTCCACCGCCGTGTCGGTCACTGATGCCGCCCTTCGGCGATCAGCGGCAGGTCGTGCACCATGTCGTCGGACGAACTCCCCTCCAGGTAGAACACCCGGGCCAGGTTGTCGGGACCGTAGAGCATCACCTGTGCCGAGTGGGTCTGGCCGCCGTCCTGGGCCAGTGGCACCCCGGCCGCCTGCTGCGCGGTGTCGAGTTGCGCCTGGCTGCCGGTCAGGCCGACGAACTTGCGGGCCAGGTCACCGTCGAAGTGACTCAGCCACGCCCCGACCACCGGCGGGGTGTCCCGGCTGGGATCGGTGGTCACGAACACCACGTCCACCTTCGCCCGGATCTGCGCTGGCACCTCGCGCAGCGCGGTGGCGATGTTGGCCATGGTGGTCGGGCACACGTCCGGGCAGTGGGTGTATCCGAAGTACAGGAACGTGGGCCGGCCCGCGGTCCGGGCGTTGAAGTCGTAGGACCTGCCGGCGGTGTCGGTCAGCGTGAACGACGGCCGGCGGGTCGGGGTGGCGAGTTGGGCGCCGTCGAACAGCGCCCTGGGCGTGGACACACTCACCGGCGGCCCGGCCTTGGGTCCGCTCGGGGATGCCGTCCCGGCGCACCCGGCCAGCAGCAGCACCGCGGCGACCGGCCCGGCCAGCAACGGGATCGGATGCCGCCTCATCAGCCACCGCCCGGCGTGGGCGCCGGCGAGGCGATCGGTACCACCGGTGCGCTCACCAGGACCTGCCCGGCGCGCCTGAAGGTGAGCAGCAGACTCACCCGGTCGCCTGGGCGGAGCAGCCCGGCGAGCCCTTCGAGCATGACATGTCCCCGCGTCGGTGCGAGGGTCACGGTTGAACCTCCCGGAATCGTCAGCGGCCCGGTCGCGGTCATTTCGTCGGTACCAGCATCCGCCCCGGCCGATCCAGCACCGGAACCGGGGGTCTGCGTTGGGGTTTGTCCAGGAACGTCGTGCACGGCGGCCGAGCTGGCCGCCCCGCTGGTCACCGAAAGCAGCGTGTCCGGCTTGGTGCCGTCGTTGGCGATGGACAGGTATGCCGCGGCCACGTCCGGGCTGGCCGGCTCCCGGACGTAGGCGCCGAACACCCGGATCGAACCGGCCACCACCCCGCCGCCGGGGGCCGCC
>DASULA010000087.1:0-16856 GCA_036278435.1 Mycobacteriales bacterium
GCCACCGACGTGACCCAGGGCGCGACCGTGGTGGTCACCGCCACCACCGACTCGAACGGCAACCGGATCGCCCAGACCGTGTTCATCGTCCCGGCCGCGGGCCCGAACTGACCGCTCGGCTGCCCGCGCGCAGGTCGGGTCGGGGCCCGCGCCAAAGACCCCTACCCGGAGCGTCCCGTCCGGTCGCCCCGAGGCGATCCCGTGTCGCCCGGGATCACCTGCCGCGGGGTTCCCAGCGGAATCGCCGCACCGCGACCATGGTGCCGACCGCCAGCCAGACGGCCAGCACCAGCAGGTCCCCGCCGTTGGGGCCGGACGCGTGCACGACGTGGTCACCGACCTGGAGCGGGGGCGCGTAGCTGTCGAACAGGGCCTGCTGGAGTCGGGCGATGGGCAGCACGTTGCTGATGCTGTGCAGGGTGGAGTTGTTGATCGGGAAGAAGATGCCGGACAGGAACAGCAGCGGGAACACCACGATGTTCACGATGGCCGGGGCGGAGTCCTGGTTCGGGATCACCACGGTCATCGCGACACCCAGCGCGGAGAAGCACGCCGCGCCCAGCAGCACCACTCCGACCAGCTCCGGCACGTGCCGCGGAAACGGCACGTCGAAGGCGAGGATGCTGATCGTGCTGGTCACCACGGTGAGCACCAGCGCAATCGCGACCTGGCTGATCAGGATGCCGGCCAGCAGCGCCCAGGTGGGCAGCGGGGTACCCCGTTTGCGCTTGAGGATGCCGGTCTCCCGGCGGTTGGTCAGGCTGATCGCCAGGTTGGTCAGGCAGGCGGTCAGCACCGAGTAGCCCACGATGCCGGGCAGGTAGTAGGTGGACTGCCCGACATTGCCGTCGAGGGTCTGGGTGGGGGAGCTGCCGCCGAGCAGGCTGAAGATCAGCAGGAACATGAGCGGGAAGGCGAAGGTGAACCCGGCTCTGGCCGGGTTGCGCCAGAGCATCTTCAGCTCGGCGGTCGCCTGACGGCCGACCAGGGCCAGTTCGGACGCCAACGGACGGCGGCTCGGTGCCGCGGTCGTTGGCAGGCTGGCGGTCAACGCTGTTCCTCCCCGGTCAGCCTGAGGTAGATGTCCTCCAGGCTGGGTCTGGTCACGGTCAGGCCGGACAGTTCCACCCCGCGTGCCACCGCCCAGCCGGTCAGCTCGTGCAGTACGCCGGTGGGCTTGTCGGTCTCCACCACCACGGCATCCCCGTCCGGCGTGACGGCCATCGGCAGGTCGGCCACCCCGACCCCGTCGGGCAAAGTGAATCGGACCCGGGCGGCACCCTCGCCGCGACCGCCCAGCTCGTCCGGCCGACCCTCGGCGACGACCCTGCCCCGGGCCATCACCACGACCCGGTCGGCCAGGTGTTGCGCCTCGTCCATGTAGTGGGTGGTCAGCAGCACGGTCTTGCCGAGCGACCGAAGGTTCTCCACCATCGCCCAGGCGGTACGCCGGGCGCTCGGGTCGAAGCCGGTGGTCGGTTCGTCCAGGAAGATCAGGTCGGGGTCGCCGATGATGCCCAGAGCCACGTCCACCCGGCGCTGCTGCCCGCCGGACAGGGTGCGGACCCGGGCGTCCCGCTTGCCGGCCAGGCCCATCATCTCCAGCACCTCGTCCACGTCGCGGGGGTGCGGGTAGTAACCGGCGTGCAGGCGTACCAGCTCGGCCACGGTCAGGTACCGCTCCACCGCGCAGGACTGCAACACCACGCCGACCCGTTCACGCAGGGCCCGCCCGCCGGTGGCCGGATCCACCCCGAGCACCGACACTTGGCCGGAGTCGCGGGTCCGGAACCCCTCCAGGATCTCCACCATGGTAGTCTTGCCGGCACCGTTGGCACCCAGCACAGCCACGCACTCGCCCGACTCCACGGTCAGGTCGAGCCCGGCCACGGCCTGCACCTGTCTGTAGGACTTGACCAGGTTGCGTACTTCGATCGTCGCGGTCATCCCCGAATGCCCCGATCCCTTCCGGTCTGGTAAGCCGATTCACTGTACCGATGGGCGGTATGCCTGGTGGCCTGAATTCCGCTCTGGCTGTGCCGGCGGTGCGGACCCCGCCGGCACAAGCGAGTCACGGCTACCGCCGTGGGCGGCTAGGACGTGCCCGGAGCGCGTTGAGCAGCCGGAGGGCATGCCGCCGACCCGACTCGTCAGCGTGCAACGACCAGAAGGCAACGACGGTTTGGGTGACGACCCGAAGCAACAGCACCACCGCACCCACAACACCTGTGGTAACCCCGGCACGAAGGAGTTCGCCCACCACGACCCGCACCTCCACTCCGGACACACTCCACCCCTGGGGAGTGTCGTCACTGAGGTGTCGGAGTCACTTCATGGCGGGAGGTCTCCGTTGCGTGGGCCGGATGGCTGCATGGGCCGAATACGACGTGGGCCGGGTATGACCCGTCATCAGCATACAGGTCCTGCCGGTTTGAACTCCACGGGCGACCTCCACTGCTGTGCCCGTGGTTCTGGGAATTTGTCCGTCAGCCGGCCGGGCGGTTCGCCGTCCCGGCCCGCCCCGGCCGGGTGGAACGGTGTGTGAGCGACCAACCGTCGGGTATCCAAGCGTGCAGGAGGGCTGGTGGTGCCGGTGCACATCGAGTTCCTGCGGCAGGTGTACGAGAGCGATGCGCCGTTCGTCACGGTGTGGATGGACACCACACATGCCACCGCGGACGCGCGGCAGCAGGCCAGGCTGCGGTGGCGCGGCCTGCGCGAGGAACTGGAGTCCCAGGGCGCCGGGCCGGCCGAGCTGGGCGCCCTCGACCCGGCGGCCGGCGCGGCGCCCATCCCCGGTGACCAGTCGCAACTGCTGGTCTCCTCCGGTGACCGGGTGTTGCTGTCCGAGCACCTACCGGTGCGCCCGGCCCGGCAGGTCGCCCGCCGGTCCACACTCCCGGACCTGCTGCCCTGGCTGGTCGCCCGTGACCGCAGCCGGCACCGGCCCTATCTGCTGGTGCTGGTCGACCGGCGGGGCGCCGACATCCGGGTCCGGGCCGGTCCGGGCCGGACCGACACGGTGGAGGTCGACACGGACAGCTACCCGCTGTCCAAGAACGCCCCGGGCGGCTGGTCGCAGCGTCGGTACCAGCGGGCCGCCGAGGAGAACTGGGAACGCGGCGCCAAGCAGGTAGCCGAGACGGTCGAGGAACTGCGCCGCGGATACCGGCCGGACGCGGTCATCGTGTCCGGGGACCCGCGGGCCCGCGCCGCCCTGCTGGAACGGCTGCCGACGGCCAGCCAGGACCTGGCCGTGGACATCGGTGACCTGGGCCGGGCCGCCGGGGTCTCCGAGGAGTCCCTGGCCCGGCACGTGGACCGGATCCTCGACCAGCGCCGACACGCCGACGTCGACCAGGTCGCCCGGGAGTACGAGTTCGCCCGCGGCCAGGCCCGCGCGGTGGACGGGCTGGACCGGGCGGTGGCCGCGGTCGCCGCCGGTGCGGTGGCCACCCTGCTGGTCACCGAGGCGTCCCTGGGCGGCAGCGACGGCGCCGGTGCCTGGGTCGGCGGTGAGCCGCTCTGGCTCGGCCTGCGGCCCGAGAACGTCACCGCGCTGGGCGCGCCGCCGGACAGCGTGGTGCCCGAGCGCGCCGGCTCGGCCGTGATCCGCGCGCTGGTCGCCACCGGCGGGCAACTGGTGGCGGTGGAACCCGACCGGTTGGCGCTGCGCGACGGCATCGGCGCCATGCTCCGGCTGCCGTTGACCCCAGCCGACCAGCCGGCGTGGTGACCGGTTGGCTGCGGCGGACGCTCCGCCGGTGGCGGGTGCGCCGGTGCGGCGTGCACGTCCAGGGCGAGGGGGGCATCACCGGTCCGCGGCAGCGGTCCGAGTGCGACGTGCCGACCGACCGCGCGGTGGCCCGCACTCGGGCCACCGGTGGCGTGCCGGATCCGGCAGCACCTGACCAGCACAGCAGCACCGGCACCACTCCGACCGAGACATTCGTCGGCCGGGTCGCCGGCGACGACGCCTGGTCCGGCGAGACCGGTGCTGAGACCCGGGCCGAGGCCGGGCGCGGGCCGTCGTCCGCCGGTTGGCGGGGGAGGGCCGAACCCGTGCTCGGTGAGATTTTTCCGGCCGCCTCGGACGCCGCCGCGGTCCACCACCTCGATCTGGGGCCGTTCGTGGGCGGTGTGGCCGACGCGGTGGCGGTCGGTGAGCTGACCTCGTTGGAGTTCGACGCGCTCCAGTCGGTGCTCACCGGAGTGTCGGCCCGCGACGTGCTGGGCTCCGGCGAGGGGGGACTGGTCCGGGCCGCCAGCGATACCGGCCCGTGGCTGAGCCGGGTGCGCCCACGGTTGGTGGCCGCCCTGGCCGGGGTGGACGCCGCCGAGGTGGACCGCATCGCCGACCGCTGGGCACGGCAGGACGAGGTAGAGGACGTGCCGGCCGGCACCCTGGCCGCCGTCCTCGGCCCGCTCCGCGAGCTGACCCGCACCGCCGGCGACCGCGGCTGGCACCTCTACCTGTGGAACACCCTCAGGGACACCCCGGGCGAGCCGTGACCCGCCGACGTCGGATCACTCACCAGCGGTCCCACGGCGACGGCGGCGGGTGCGGGCGGGGCATCGGCCCGAAGTGCGGCGGTCGGCGCTGGCGCGGCGGCTGCGGTCCGGTCTCCCTGAGTACCAGGCCGATCAGCACGCCCACGGTGAACCCGACGACGTGTGCGAGGTAGGCGACCGCGCCACCTCCGGAGACCGCGTACCCGGACGAGTAGAGCCCCTGCAACACGAACCACAGCCCGAGCACGATCCACGCGGACAGCCGCAACGGGATGAAGAACAGGAACGGCACCAGGCTCCACACCTTGGCCCGCGGGTAGAGCACGATGTACGCGCCGAGCACGCCGGCGATCGCCCCGGATGCGCCGATCAGCGCCTGGCTGGAGTCGGCGGAGGCCAGCGCGAACCCGTAGGCGGCCAGGTAGCCGCAGAACAGGTAGAAGACCAGGTAGCGGATCCGGCCCAGCCGGTCCTCGATGTTGTTGCCGAACACCCACAGGAACAGCATGTTGCCGAGCAGGTGCAGCCAGCCTCCGTGCAGGAACATGGCGAACAGCACGGACAGGATCGGGTCCTTGTGGTAGGTCGGCCGGCCCACCACGCACCCGGGTCCGTTCGGTCCCCGGCCCACCTGCCCGTTGGGCACCACGGCCAGTTGCCGGTTGCGCAGCATCTCCCGGGGGATGGCGCCGTACTGGTGGTAGAACGCCTCCTGCTGGCAGGTCTGGGCCAGGGTGTCCCCGCGCACGACGAAGGTGCGCGAGGTGGGGGTGAGCAGGAAGACGATGATGTTGGCGGCGATCAGGGCGTAGTTCATCCACGGTGTTCGCCGCACCGGGTTGACGTCGTAGACCGGAATGACCACGCCGCTGAACCTGCCTCACCCCTCGTGTCGACACACCTGGTTTACCGAACCCGCACCCGGGGTGCTGTCCCCGCGGCGGCCGGTCGGGCTCGGGTGGCTACCTGGACACCCTTTCGTTCCAGGTCACATCCGTCCAGCGCAGCGCGCGCGTGATGTCCGACAGTGAGACGATGCCTACCAGCCGGTTGGCCTGGAAGACCAGGGCGCGCCCCTCGGCGCAGCCGCCCAGCCGGGGCAACAGGTCGGCCACCGACTCGTTCGGGACCGTGCCGGGCACCTCGGTCAGCGGGCAGGCGGCCTGCCCGACCAGCGTCGTGGCCCGCTGGTCGGGTGGCACCTCGGTGATCCGCTTGTGGGTGACCAGCCCCACCACGGCGCCGGCGATGTCGCCCGCCGCGCCGTCGCCCAGGTGGACCACCGGGTATGCCGAGTGCCGGTGCGACAGCGTGTAGTTGGTGAGGAAGTCCGCGACGCTCATTGACGCCGGCACGGTCATCGGTTCCAGTGTCATGATCCGCGACACCGGCAGGCCGCCGAGGGCCACCCGCACCGCCGCCTGCTGCCCCTCGGCGCTGGCCGCGCCGATCAGGAACCAGCCGATCAGGGCGAGCCACAACCCGCCGGGCAACTGCCCGGTGAGGAAGAGCAGCAGGCCGGCGACGATGAGGATCCAACCGAACACCCGGCCGGCCTGGGCCGCCGCGATGGTGGCCCGCAGCCGGTCGCCGGTGCGCCACCACACGATGGCGCGCAGCAGCCGGCCGCCGTCCAGCGGGGCCGCCGGCACCACGTTGAAGATGGCCAGCACGATGTTGATGCCGGCCAGCCAGCCCACCGCGGCGATGGCCAGCCCGTGCACCCCGCCCACCCACAGCAGCACGGCCAGCACGCCGAAGCCGATGCCCAGCAGCAGGCTGACCAGCGGCCCGACCCCGGCGATGCGCAGTTCGGCCCCCGGGTCGGGAGCCTCGCCGGAGAGCCTGGCCACGCCGCCGAACAACCACAGCGTGATCCCCTCCACGGTCATGCCGTTACGCCTGGCCACCACGGCGTGCGCCAGTTCGTGCGCGAGCAGGGACGCGACGAACACCACGGCCGCGGCCAGTCCGGCGAGCAGGTACGCCCCGCCCACGTAGCCGGGGTACAACCGGGGGAACTGCACCCCGGCAAGCCCGTACACGATCAGGCCGAAGATCACCAGGACGCTCCAGTTCACCCCCACCCGAACCCCGGCGATTCGCCCCAAACTGAACGACTGGTTCATGGTCGGCCCCTCCTGACCGGTCGTGCCGGCAGGGACTTCATACCCATTTCGGGCAGGGGTAAGTGCTCCCGCGATACCTGTCATACCCGCGTCGGCCTCACCACAGCCCCAGCCCGCGGGCCCGTCCGACCGCCTCCATTCGATTGCGCGCGTCCAGTTTCTGGAGCAGGTGGCGGACGTGGAACTCCACCGTGTGTTCGGTGACGTGCAGTTCGGCGCCGATCTCGGAGTTGGTGAAGCCGCGTCCGAGCAGGTCAAGTACCTGCAACTGGCGCGGGGTGAGCCTGGGCAGGGCCGGCCGGGACTCCAGCCAGTGCAGGTAGAAGGCCTGGTCGACGACCTGGACGTCGCAGCGGGTGGATGTGCTCATCGCGGCCAACACCCGGTTCAGGCTGGAGGTCTCCGACAGGTACACCGAACAGCCCCGTCGCATCCACCGGTCCACCCGGTCGGGATCGCGGGACTGGCCCAGAATGGCCAGCCTGGCCCCCGGGCACACCGAGCGGCAGGAGGTGAGCAACGCCCGGGTGTCGTGGTCGTCCGGGCCCCGCCCGACCACCAGCCAGGTTGGTTGCACGGTCCGGAACGCCGGGCGGGCCAGGTCCGGATCGGCCGGAAAGCAGGTCACCACGGTGTCCCGGAGCCTGATCTCCCGACCAGCCGCGAGTGGCCGCCCGGGTGGTTCACCCCCGTTCTTCTGGTATTCACCGTCGATTGCTGGCCACCGTCCGACGACAAGGACCCTTTCCGTCACTATTCCCAATTGTGTCGTCATAGGGTAAACCTCCGGAGACTCGGATCCTAGAGTTAATATGCGCGGCGTTGTGTCGGGGTTCTGGATCGCCGGGTGGCGGGTTCGCCCGGCCCGATGCTGGTTTCGGCTACCGGCCGGGACCTGACGCCGGCAGCGGGTCGGAAACGGAGCGGGGGTCATGGCGGCACATCCTGTCCCTGGTCAGAGCGACTACCGCTCTCATCGGTACGTCGACCGTGTCGCCACACCGGGTGGTTTTCCGGCTGGCATACCGGTCGATCGTGTCGATGGCATTGTCGTGGCCGAGGTGACCGCGGCGATTTGGCCTGGATCGATGGGAAAACGCCGGGGTAGCCATACCTATGGAACACCCCAACTAAATGCTGAGGATAACCGCGTTGTCCAACACCGTTCGACTGTGGAAGTCTCGCCATGCGTCGAACCGATCCCTCGCGCCATCCGCGGTTCGACGCGCTTACCGACCGCACCAGCGCCTGGTGCACCGCATTCCCCACGCCCGTGGGGGGTGCTTTCACATCCCGCCCAGCGCGGTGGGGCTCCCCGGCCGGGTGGTATTCCTCACGTCCGTGGGGCGTTCCGAAAGGCCGGACGATGCACGAGGTCGACGCGCCGCCGCGCGCGCTGGTCAGCGTGCCGGACACGCTGGGCCATCTGCACCCGATGGTCCCGCTGGCCGCCGCCCTGGGTGCCGCCGGGTACCAGGTGCGGCTTGCCACCGGCCCGGACATGGCCGCGCACGTCCGCGCCGCCGGGTTCACCCACCTGCCGGTGCCGGGCCGGGACGCCGCCCCGAGCCTCGACCGGCCGGGCCCCGGTGGCCACGGGCCGGACCGGCCGGCCGACCAGCTACCCCGGCGGCTCGCCAGCCTGCGGCGGCACGCGGCCGAATGGCGGCCCGACGTGGTGGTCCGGCCGTGGGCGGAGGGAGCCGCCGCGGTACTGGCCGCCGAACTCGGCGCGCCACAGGTGATCTGCGCCGACTGCCTGCGCCCGGCCCCCGACCTGGTCACCGGTCACCCGGTGGCGGCGGCGCTGGCCCGGTACGGGCTGAGCCGGGACGACCTGTGCGGCGACCTGTGGATCAGCGGCTACCCACCGAGCCTCACCCGGCCCGGCACCGAGCCGTTGGCGCACGAGCATTACGTCAGGCCGATGCTCTACGACCACCACCCGGCCCACCCCAGGCCCGACTGGGTCGACCGGCTGCCCGACGAGCCGTTGGTCTACGCCACCCTGGGTACGGCGTGCAACTGGTCGCCGGGAGTGTTCGAACGGATGGTCGAGGCGTTCGCGGGGGAGCCGTACCACGCCGTGATCGCCATCGGGCCGAACCGCGACCCGGCCAGCGTGGACGTGGACCGGATGCCGGACAACGTGCGGCTGGTCCGCTACGTTCCGCAATCCGCCCTGATGCCGCGCTGCGCCGCGGTGATCTGCCACGGCGGTTTCAGCACCGTCATGTCGGCGCTGTCGCACGGGGTTCCGATCGGGTTCGTGCCGATGGGGACCGAGGACAACGGTAACGCCAGCCGGTGCGTGGACCTGGGCGCCGGAACCTGCTACCCCCGCATGCTGTCCACCCCGTTCACGCACCTGCCGCCGGATCCACTCGACCCGCAGTCGCTGCGCCGGATGGTCCGCCGACTGCTCGACGGCTCCGGGGCCCGAGCCCGCGCCGAGCGGATCCGGGCCGACATCCGGGCCCTGCCCGATATCGACCACGTGGTTGCCCTGATCGACCGCATGGTGGGCCGGCGGTCCGGGGCTCGGGCGGCGACCGATGCCCGGTGAACGCGTCCCCGGGACTGGACCGGTTCGGCCCGGGGCTTGGTTCGGGGCTTGGTTCGACGGCCGAATCGGCCGGTGGCTCGGTTCCCGGTTCGGTGCTTACGGTGGGCAGCCGGGTGGGCGGACGGGTGGGTGGCGGTGAGCGTGACCGACGGAACCGCCGGACGCCCGGAACCGCCGGTCGACCGGTCGGTCGGCGCGGCCGTGGATCGGCTGCTGGCCACGGCCCGGCCGGACGGGTCCTGGGACGGCTGCCTGCTGTCCTCGGCTGTGTCGACCGCGGCGGTGCTGGTCGCCCTGCACGCGGCCGGTGCGGCCGGCGTGGCCAATCCGGACGCGTTCGCCGGGCTGGCCGGGCTGGCCGGACTGGTCGAGGCCGGCGCGGACTGGTTGCTGGCTAATCAGAACCCCGACGGAGGCTGGGGGGACGCCCCCGGCGGGCCGTCCACGCTGGTCGCCACCGCGCTGGCGGCCTGCGCGCTGCGGGCGGTGCGCGGTGAACGGCCCGGCTCGGCTGCCGTTGCCGTTGCCGGCGCGCTGGACGCGGTCGAGCGGCTCGGTGGGCCGGACGCGCTGGAGGGTCCCGCGCGGGCGGCGCTGAACACGACCGTGCGGGTCCACCTGGCGCACGCCGGCCTGTACGAACCGGGCCGGGTGCCGCGGATTCCGGTCGAGACGGTGTTGCTGCCCGGCCGGTTGCGCCGGAGGGCGCCGGCCGTCCTGCCGGGTTTGCTCTGCTGGGGGGTGATGCGGGCTCGGGAGCACCCGGCCAGGCCACCGCGCCGGGTGCTGAACCGCCTGGCCGAGGGCGCGGCGCTGCGGTATTTGCGCGGGCTCGGCGAGCCCGGCGGATCGCGAGGAGGACCGGCCGAGTCGGCGTTCACGATCGCCCTGATCGTGTTTGGTCTGGTCCGGGCCGGGGCGGGCGGTGACCTGGTGAACCGACACCTGGAGTACCTGGCCGCCACGGTCCGGCCGGACGGGTCGTGGCCGGTTGGGCGCGACCTGGAACTGCCCGGCACCTGTTACGTCGTGCAGGGGCTGTGCGAGGCCGGGCTGGGCGACGATCCCCGGCTGCGACGCAGCCGGGAGTGGGTGATGGGTTGCCAACGGCAGTCGCCACTGGCCGCGACCGGCTGCCCGCCGGGTGGCTGGGGCTGGGCGCCGCCCTCGTCGTGGCCGGGCACCGACGGCACGGCGCTGGCCCTCCAGACGCTGGCCCGGTTCGGTCTGGGGCGTGACGACCACCAGGTGCGGATGGGCGCCGACTGGCTGCGCGCCATGCGCAACCGGGACGGGTCGTGGAGTTGCTCCGTGCGTAATGGTCGGACCGCCCTGGACGAGCCGTGCGCGGCGCTCACCGCACAGGCGACCGTGGCGCTGCACCAGGTCGGCGGCCGGGATCACCGTCTGGACCGGGCGGTGCGCTGGCTGGCCGGCGCCCAGCGGAGGGATGGGTCGGTACCGAGCGTGTGGCTCCGCGGTGCCACCGCCGGCACGGCCCGGGTGCTCGACGCGCTGAGCCGGATCGGCATGCCCGACGCGGCGGCGGCGCCGCGCTGCGTGCGATGGCTGCTGGACCGGCAGGCCGCCGACGGCGGCTGGGGGGACGGGGCCGGGTCACCGGCCTCGGTGGAGGAGACCGCGTGGGCCACGCTCGGCCTGCTCGGGGTGGGCCTGGCCGGCCATCCCTCGGTGGGCGCGGGGATCCGGTGGTTGCTGGACCACCAGCACGGCGACGGGTTGTGGGCCGCCAGCCCGGTGGGCTACCACTGCGACGGGCTGACCTACGGGTGTGACGCCATGGCCAACGGGTCTGCGCTGGCCGCGCTGGGTCGCTACCGCGCCCGGCGGAGGTTCGGTGACCGGTGAGTTTGGCCGCGCCGGCGGGCGGCGCCTCAGGCGTTCCAGCGCAGCGGGAGCCGGCGCACGCCGAACAGGAAGCGCAGCGCGAGCGGGTCGAGTGCCACGTCGGGCACCTCCCACCGGCCCGGCAGGCGTTCGAGCATCGCGGCCAGCGCGGTCCGCGACTGGAGCCGGGCCAGCGACGCGCCCAGGCAGGAATGGATGCCGTAGCCGAACGCCAGGTGCCGGTTCGGTGACCGGTCCGCGTCGAATCGGTCGGGCCGCTCGAATGCCGCCTCGTCCCGGTTCGCCGAACCGATCACCGGGAAGACCAGTTCACCGGCGCGGACCCGTTGCCCGCCGATCGTGCTGTCGGTGGCCGCGTAACGCACCACGATCTGCACCGGCGACAGGTACCGCAGCACCTCCTCGATCACCGCGGGCAGCAGCGCCGGATCGTCCCGCAGCCGCTCGGGCAGGTGCGGGTGCGCGTCCAGGCACAGCACCGCGTTGCCGATCAGGTTCGTGGTGGTCTCGTGCCCGGCGACGAGCATCATCCCGCAGAAGCTGAGCAGCTCGGTGGGGCCCAACCGGTCGCCGTCGACCTCGGCGGCCAGCAGCGCGGAGATCAGGTCGGTCCCCGGTTCCCGTCGGCGTTCGTCCATGAGGTCGGTGAGGAACCCGTGCATGTCACCGCCCGCGCGCGGGTCGGGGGCGGCGCAGCCACCGGCCAGCACCGCGTCGGACCAGCGCTTGAAGTCCCCCCGGCGTTCCGCCGGCACGCCCAGCAGTTCGGAGATGACGATGACCGGCAGTGGGTAGGCCAGGTCGGCCACCACGTCGAACGTGCCCCGGTGCAGGGCCCGGTCCAGCGCGGTGTCGGCGACCGCCCGGATGCGGGGCGCCATCCGGGCCACCATCTGCGCGGTGAAACCCGACGTGACCAGGCCGCGCAACTGCCGGTGCCGTGGGGGGTCGGCGCGCAGCATGGTGTCCTGGCCGGGGTCGGGCGTCCGGCGACCCGATCCGCGACCGCATTCGTATCCGCGTTCGGCGAGGTTCGATCGGAACGTCTCGTGTTCGGTCAGGACCCGTTCCACGTCCGGATAGCGGTACACGTGCCAGGCATGGAACTGTTCGTCGCGGAATACCGGTTGGTCCGAACGCATTGATCGGTAGGTCTCATATGGGGAGAGAAGTTCTTGCATCGTGGCCGCGGACTTCATGACGCCGCACTTCCCCCCCGACGCGCGTTGTCCCGGGCGCGGGGATCGTCCGCACAGGAGCACACCGCGGCACCGGGACGGTGCGCCATGATCTGTGTGTTCTCGTTCTCGCGATCGGAGCCGCGCTGGCCGGCTCCGATCCGACGATCGCATGATCACACAGATTCACCGGGTCCGGCACCACGGGATCCCGTAGCTTTTTCGATTCACCCGGTGCTCGCCGCACAATTCAGTAACAACCGGGCCGAACCAGGGACGCTCACCGGGTCGCATGCGACATCCGACGATAGATTATTGCGAACAATCCCTTGAATGTAATATTTCAGCTTTTGCGCGGCTTCGTGACTGACGTGACACCAGGTCGGCCGGCGGACGGGCCGCGGGCGGGGCGGCTACCGGCCGGCTGGCACCGGTGATCGACAAGCTGGATGTTCCGCCACCGGTGGCCGTGGTCCGGGCCTATCCTCGGGCCTGCCCGGTCAACACCACATGCCTGGCGGGGGCGGGTACCGAAGTCAAAGGACGATGTCACATGTCGGACCGCTCGGAGGCGGAGCGACGGGCGGACGCCCTGCGGCGTCTCATCGAAATGACCGTACCTGTCGGGCAGGCGGTGGCCGAGTTGGCGGAGTTCGGTCGGAGCGCGCCCGGCGCGCTCGCCACCGTGACCAGCGTCGACGCCACCCGGGTGCTGGACTGCTTCCTGGACGGATCGCTGCCCGCCGAGGACTGCGGGCGCTGGGCCGGTGCGCTGCGCACCCGTCGGGACGTGGCCGTCGAGGAGGCGCACGACGAGCTGTTGCGGGCACTGCTGTTCGAACTGGCCAGTCCGCAGTTGTTCCGCCCGCTCAGCCGCCAGTTCGCCCTCCGGTGGAAGCACCGGCTGGCCGGCGGGTCCGTGCTGCCAGGGTGACCCGTCCGGACCTGGTCCGGGCCGCGGATCGCCCGGTCGTCCGCGGCGGTGCCAGGCCGGTCGAACCCGCTCCGGGGCCGGTGCCCGCGGGTTAGGGTTCCCGGGTCGGTCCGCGGTCGGAGGGGGCAGCAGTGCTGGACAGTGCGATCGGCGACGGCGTGTCCCGCGCGCTGTCAGAGGTACCCCGTGAGCACTATGCCGGCGGCGTTTCCGGGTCTGATCGGGTGCCGCCGACCACTCCGCCGGGCGCGGTCGAGCGCGACCTGGTCCGGGCCGGGATCGGCCCGGGGATGCGGGTGCTGGAGATTGGCACCGGAACCGGCTACACCGGTGCCGTGCTGGCCGTCCTGGTCGGCCCGGACGGACTGGTGGCGTCGGTGGACATCGCCGCCGGGCTGGTCGAGCGCGCCGCCGCGCTGCACGCCGAGCGCGGCGTGTCCAACGTGGTGCTGCGGGCCGCCGACGGACACCTGGGCATACCCGAACACGGCCCGTACGACGCGGTCGTGGCCTGGGCCAGCCCGCTGGAGATTCCGGCCGCCTGGGTGCGGCAGTGCCGGGCGGGCGCGGTGATCTGCTCCCCGGTGTATCTGGCCCCGGTGGCCGGCGCGGTCGGGCACCTGCACGCCGCGGTGGACGGCGGCCGGCTGGTCGAGCCGCGGCTGGCCACCGCCTCCTACGCAGACATGGGAACCGATGTCACCGGCTTCGACCCGGACCTGCCGGCCCACCATGTTGATGCCCGGGAGACCCTGGCCGGCGGCCGGGTCGCCTGGATCAGCACCGCCTGGCGCGGTCAGTACCCGGGTCACGAGCCGGTCGCGGCTCTGCGGATGCTGTGCGACCCGCGGTACACCGAGCCGGTCCCGCTCGCCGAGTCCGGCGAGGGCAGGGTGAGCGCGTGGCAGGACTTCCGGTCGTACTGCACCGGTCGCGACCCTTCCAACCTCACCTCCTTCGGTGTTTCCGGTGTTTCCGTTGAGGGGCCGGGGTCGGGGGCGGCGATCGGGTTCAGCAGCGGTCTGAACGCCGCCGCGCTGACCGACGCGGGCGAGTTGGTCGCCAACGGGCCTGACTCGCCCGCGCTGACCAAGGTGCGGGACTACTTCACCGAGTGGGACCGGTCCGGCCGGCCGGGCGTGGACACGCTGCGTCCGGTGCTCCGCCCGACCAGCACCGGCTGGCAGGTCCGCACCACCCCAACTCGGCTGGCCCGCCGCCGGCCCGCCAGCGGCGGCGGTGAGAGTTGACCAGCGCGCTGATCTGTGCCGTCTTCCGGCTCATCGGCGGCCTCATCCGCAGCGCGGTCCTGGCCGGGAACACCTGACGCTGGCGACCGCCCGGGTACCGGGTTCGCGGTCAGACCGGTTCGGCGGAGTGGTGCGCGGCGACGAGGTCCTGCGACACCGACAGCACGGCGTCTCGGACCTGCTCGGGGGTGTACCCGTCGTGCTGGAGCACCGCCGGAGCCAGGTGCAGGCTCGCTATCGCCGCCAGCGCCCGCACTCGCTGGGTGAGCGGTCCGTCGGGGTCGACCAGCAACCCGTGCAGGGTCGCCATCCGGGCCTTGAACTCCGAGCCGATGGTGATCCGCTCGGCCGACGGGTTCTGTTGGAAGAAACGCATCGCGGCCCGCCGGTGCAGCACCACGTCGGCGTAGCGGCAGATGACCTCCCGGCGGGTCTGGTCCGTCCGCGGCTGGAGCGTCCCCCACTCGATGACCTCGTCGAGTTCGGCCAGGTAGTCCTCAACGCAACTGACCACTATGTCATCTTTTGTCTTGTAATAGTAGTACAAGGCGGCCTTGGTAACACCGAGCCGGTCGGCGATCTCCCGTAGCGAGGTCTTCTCGTAACCCTGCTCACCGAACAGCTCCAGCGCGACCTCCTGGATGCGCGCCCGGGTACTCCCACCCTGCCGATGTCCACTCATGTGTGTGTCGATTCGCTCTCCGCATACTTACTTGACGGCCGGCTAGTAACCAGCATACCGTGTGGATGCAAGCACTAGCCGGCCGGCAAGTAAGTGCGACGCAAGGCTGAGTCGTCATTCCAGTTGGGGGAGCCTACCCGTGTCCGTCTCATCACCGCCCGCGGCAGCCCGGCGAGAGGTCCTCGTCGTCCTGCCCGGCCTCCTACTCGCCATGATGCTCGCGATGCTCGACAACGTGATCGTGGGTACCGCCATGCCGCGGATCGTCGGCGAACTCGGCGGCCTGGCCCATCTGTCCTGGGTGGTCACCGCATACGTCCTGGCCTCCACCGTGTCAACCCCGCTCTACGGCAAGCTGGGTGACCTCTACGGTCGCAAGCGCCTGTTCGTCACGGCGATCGTGGTCTTCCTCGCCGGTTCGGCGCTGGCCGGTCTGTCGCAGAGCATGACTGAACTGATCACGTTCAGGGCGATCCAGGGGCTGGGCGCCGGCGGCCTGATCGTCAGCGTGATCGCCATCATCGGCGACCTGGTGCCGCCCCGCGAGCGTGGCCGCTACCAGGGCTACACCGCCGCGGTGATGGCGGTCGCCATGCTCGGCGGCCCGTTGGTGGGGGGATTCCTCACTGACCAACTGTCCTGGCGCTGGGCGTTCTACGTGAACCTGCCGCTGGGCGGCGTCGCGCTGGCGCTGATCGCCACCACGCTGCACCTTCCCCGACACCGGGTGAGCCATCGGATCGACTACCTCGGGGCCTCGCTGATGGCGGTCGGCACCACCGCGCTGGTCCTGCTCGCCACCTGGGGCGGGTCCCGGTACGGCTGGGCGTCCGCGCAGACCCTCGGCCTGGCCGGGTTGGGGGCCGCCTCGATCGTGGCTCTGATCCTGACCGAACGGCGGGCCAGCGAACCGCTCCTCCCGCTCCGGTTGTTCACCGACCGCAACTTCTCGGTGTCGGCGTCGATGAGCTTCCTGGTCGGCTTCGCCATGTTCGGCGCGATCACATTCCTGCCGCTGTTCCAGCAGACCGTGCAGGGCGCGTCGGCGACCAACAGCGGCGTGCTGCTGATGCCGATGCTGCTGGGCATGCTGGTCACCTCGCTGGTGGCTGGCCAACTGACCACCCGCACTGGCCGGTACAAGGTGTTCCCGATCCTCGGCGGGGCCGGCATGGCGCTGGGAATGTTCCTGCTGTCCATGCTCGGGGTCGGCACCTCCCGGGTGACCTCGGCGCTGTTCATGATCGTGCTCGGGATCGGGATGGGCTTCATGATGCAGATCGTGATGCTGATCGCGCAGAACAGTGTCCAGCCGCGCGACATGGGAGTGGCCAGCAGCACCAACATGTTCTTCCGGTCGGTCGGCGGGTCGTTCGGCGTCTCAATATTCGGCGCGATCTTCACCAGCCGGTTGCGCGACTCCCTGGCCACCGGCTCGGCTCGGGCCAGCGCCGGGGCGCTGTCGGGCAACGGCGGCAACCTGGACCCGGCCACCCTGCACAGCCTGCCCGCCCCGGTGCGGGACGGGTACCTGCACGCCGTGGCACACGCGACCCAGGGCGTGTTCGGTTGGGCCGTGCTGTTCGGCCTGGTCGCCTTCCTGCTCGCCTGGACGATCAAGGCGGTGCCACTGCGGGGTCGTGACACCCAGCGGCCGGCCCAGGCCCAGGAGCCGGAACTGGTCTCGGCGCACTGATCTGGGCGGCGGCGTGTCGGTGCCGGGGGTCGGGTTCCCG
>DASULA010000088.1:0-5572 GCA_036278435.1 Mycobacteriales bacterium
ACTCGGCCTGGGTGCACGGCGGCGGGTTCGCCACCTACCGCGACGCCCGGGCGGCCCGGATCGACCGGCTGGACGAGCTGCACCGCGGCTGGGACACCGAACACCAGCGGCTGCGGGACCTGGTGCGCACCCTCCAGCAGCAGGCCAAGAACAGCCCCGACATGGCGTCCCGGTACCGCGCCATGCAGACCCGGCTGGCGAAGTTCGAGGCGGTCGGCCCGCCGCCGGAGCGCCCGGCCACCCAGCGGGTGTCCATGCGGCTGGCCGGCGGCCGGACCGGAGTGCGCGCGCTGCGCTGCCAGGGGCTGGAACTGTCCGGGCTGATGCGCCCGTTCGACCTTGAGGTGTTCTACTCCGAGCGGGTGGCCGTGCTCGGTTCGAACGGCTCGGGCAAGTCGCACTTCCTGCGCCTGCTGGCCGGCGCCGAGGTGGCGCACCAGGGCCGCTGGGCGCTGGGTGCGCGGGTGCTGCCCGGGCTGTTCGCCCAGACCCACGAGCACCCGGAGTTCGCTGGCCGGACGCTGGTCGACATCCTCTGGTACGGCGACGGCGCCCGGGCCGGCCGGGACCGCGGCCGGGCCATTGCCGCGCTGCGCCGGTATGGGTTGGACCAGCAGGCCGACCAGCACTTCGACACCCTGTCGGGCGGCCAGCAGGCCCGGTTGCAGATCCTGCTGCTGGAGCTGTCCGGTGCCACCATGCTGCTGCTCGACGAGCCCACCGACAACCTTGACCTGGTCAGCGCCGAGGCACTTCAGGACGGGCTGGAGTCCTTCGACGGGACGGTGCTCGCGGTGACCCACGACCGGTGGTTCGCCCGGGGCTTCGACCGGTACCTGGTGTTCGGCGCGGACGGCACCGTGCGGGAGGCCGACGGGCCGGTCTGGGACTCCGGCCGGGTGGTGCGCGTCCGCTGACTCGGCCCCGCCTTCGTATGCTGGTCCGATCGGGTGGCCAGTCCGGAGGGGGAACCGGTGTCGGTGCGGCTGGGGAGAGCTGTGTGCGCGGGTGTCGCGATCGCGGTGACCTCGGCCTGCACCAGTTCACTGCCGGGCCGGGCCAGACCCTCGGAAGGGCCGCCCGGGGGCGCCGTGGCCCCGTTCGCGCCGAGTGTCACGGTGTTGGAGTCCCGGCGGTTGGCCTACGCGGTGCCGCGGCCGGACGTGGTGAACAGGTCGTTCACCCGCTCGTGCCGGCCCACCCTGCCGGTGAAGGACGTCGACGCGCTGGGTGGTGTCGGGGGGCTGTTCGTGGACCGGTCGGTGGACGTGTTCCGGCGGGACGGGTTCGTGGCCGGGTACGTGCAGTGCCGCAGCGACCCGGCCGGAGGGCGCGGGACCGTGGCCGCGGCCGTCGAGATGCGGGACGCGGCCGGTGCCCGCCGGGCGGTCCGGGACCTGGTGCCCACGCTGGCCGGTTCCGGGGATCGGGTCACGCCGCTGGACGGGATGGACGGGGCCACCGCGGTGGCCGGTGTGGACCGGACCAGCGGCCGGCGGGTGCTCCAGACCGTGCTGGCGTCCGATCGCCTGGTGCTGTACCAGTACACCGACGACACCGACGGCCGGCGGATGGTGGACACCGCGGTACGGATCCTGCGCTCGGCCCTGGCCCGGGCGAGGAACTACCGGCCCACCCCGCTGGACCGGATGGCGCGGCTGCGGCCCGACCCACACCACCTGCGCCGGTTACTGGTGGTGCCGGCCGGGACCGCCCTGGTCACCGGCGGTGGGTATGACCTGGACGCCTACTACGGGCTGGCCGAGGACCCGGAGGCCGAGCGGGCGCTGCTGGCCGGCGCCGGGTTCGTCGGGATGTACAGCAATCAGGCCGAGCACCAGTCCTACTCGGTCTACCAGCTCGCCGGTCCGGCCGCGGCTGCCCGGGTGCGCGATGGCTTCGCCGCGATCGAACGGCGGCTGCACCGTGACCTGGTGCCGCTGCGGGTGCCGGCCGCCGGATCGGGCTCGGTCTGCTTCGCCTTCACCGCCGCCGACGGCACTTTGGCACAGCGGTGTTTCTTCACCACCGGGCGTTACCTGTACCAGGTGGACGCGTTCGGCTTCCCGGCCGCCGGGCGGACCGATCCGGCGCACATCGCGTCGCTGGCGGGCCGGCAGCGGGACAGGTCGCCCCGGTAGTGCCCCGACGTGGTCCGTGCCGGCCCGACTCGCTCTGGACCGGGCCGTTTTGACCGCCCGGTTTGCCGGCAGGTATCGTGGCAGGTCGGTGCGTGGCGCCGGTGTGGCCTGCCGCGCCCGCGCGTCGCGACCCACCGCAACGCATCGCAACACCTCGACACGACCGAAGAGGCAGATCTGTGCGCACGTACAGCCCCAAGCCCGGCGAGGTTACCCGCCAGTGGCACGTGATCGACGCGTCCGACGTCATCCTGGGCCGGCTCGCCACCCAGGTGGCGACGCTGCTGCGGGGCAAGCACAAGCCGCAGTTCGCCCCACATGTGGACACTGGTGACTTCGTCGTCGTGGTCAACGCCGGCAAGGTCGCGCTGAGCGGGACCAAGCGCGACACGAAGTACGCCTACCGCCATTCCGGGTACCCCGGCGGGTTGCGCCGGCGCACCTACGGCGAACTCCTGGACACCCGGCCCGAACACGTGGTCGAGCGCGCGGTCCGCGGGATGTTGCCGAAGAACACGATCGGCCGGAAGATGCTGACGAAGCTGAAGGTCTACGCCGGGCCCGACCACCCGCACGCGGCCCAGAAGCCGGTGCCGTACGAGATCACCCAGGTCGCGCAGTAACCGGCGACGACGAGCGGCCCAGCGGTACCGTCCAGCACGCAGTAACCCACCACCCGACACGTAGGAGAGCCCAGGCGTGAGCATCGCCACCACCGCGTCCGCACCGGTGCTCGGCACCGACACCGGCCGGCCCGTGCAGACCGTCGGTCGCCGCAAGGAGGCCGTGGTCCGCGTTCGCGTCATGCCGGGCACCGGCGCGTTCACCCTCAACGGCCGTCCGCTGGAGACCTACTTCCCGAACAAGGTCCACCAGCAGCTCGTCCGCGAGCCCCTGGTCACCCTGGACAAGGCCGAACAGTACGACGTGGTCGGCAACCTGCGGGGCGGCGGCGTCACCGGCCAGGCCGGTGCGCTGCGGTTGGCCATCGCCCGGGCGCTCATCGAGATCGAGCCGGACAACCGTCCCGCCCTGAAGAAGGCGGGCTTCCTCACCCGTGACCCGCGGGTCAAGGAGCGGAAGAAGTACGGTCTGAAGAAGGCCCGCAAGGCCCCGCAGTACTCCAAGCGCTGACGAGGTCGACGACGACCTGGTGGCCGACATGGTGGAGGTGCTGACCTCGTTGTGTGCCCGCCTGTACGGCCGCAGGTCGGCGAAGAACCGGGCGAAGAAGGCTCTGCAGGCAGTTGAGCATGACTGAGCTGGCCAAGAAGCCGCTGCGGCATATTGCTCGTCCGTTCGTCGCCGGTGGGTCGTCCGGCGTGTCGATACGCGACCGGCTCAAGGGTCTTACCGCCGCCGATGAGAAGGTGCTGCGCTTGGTCGGCGAGCACATGGGGCGTCTGGCCTCCGCCGATCTGGCCCGCAGGTGCCGTGACGGCTTGGACCATTCCACCGACACGTGGGCGGCCCGCAAGCGGGAGCTGACCGCGCAGTCGTCGTCCCGGTGGGCGGGGTCGGTCACCTCCAACACCCATGACCAGTGGGGCCTGTCGCGCCGCGCCCAATACCAGCACCTCATGTCGCTGGAGGCCGGTATCCGAACCATCCGACACCGCCTGTCCCTGCCCATCGGGGAGAAGGGCAGCCCGGGCAAGCCGGGTGGCTACCGCTCCAAGCAGGAGTGGTTCGGCAAGACGCGCCGTCTGGCGATCCTGGAGACCGCCTACGAGCAGGCTGCGGCCGAGCGGGCGGCCGGGAAGGTCTGCGTGGTGCGCGGTGGCCGCCGTCTGCTCCATCAGCGGCACAACCTCAGCGCTACCGGCAAGACCGAGGCGCAGTGGCGTGCGGAGTGGGAAGCCTCGCGATGGTTCCTGACTGCTGACGGAGAGTCCGGCAAGCGGTACGGGAATGAGACGATCCGCGTCACCCCGGACGGTGAAGTGTCGATCAAGCTGCCCGCGCCACTCGCCGACTTGGCGAACGCCCGGCACGGCCGGTACATCCTGGCCGCCCGTGTGAGTTTCCCGCACAGGGGACAGGAGTGGGCCGACCGTATCGAAGCGAACCGGGCCGTCGCGTACCGCATCCACCTCGAGGTGGCGCGGGGCCGCTGGTACCTGGATGCTTCCTGGACCCGCAAGAACCTCCCCGTCATCGGGCTGGACGCGCTGCGCGCCGATGGCGTGATCGGAGTGGACACGAACGCCGACCACCTGGCCGCGTGGCGGCTAGACAACCACGGCAACCCGGTCGGCAAGCCGCGTCGCTTCGACTACGACCTGACCAGCACCGCCGCACACCGCGACGCGCAGCTCCGTCACGCCCTCACCCGGCTCCTGCACTGGGCCAAGACCATGGGCATGCACGCGATAGCGATCGAAGACCTCGACTTCACCGACTCCAAAACCCGCGAGAAGCACGGCCGCAAGAAGAAGTTCCGGCAGCTCATCTCCGGCATCCCCACCGGCAAGTTGCGCGCACGCCTCCTGTCGATGTGCGCCCAAGCCGGTATCGGCGTGATCGCTGTCGATCCCGCCTACACCTCGAAGTGGGGTGCTAAGCACTGGCAAAAGCCGCTTAGCACCCCGCGACGCCCCGTCTCCCGCCACCAGGCGGCAGGCGTGGCCATCGGACGACGCGCCCTCGGCCACCGGATCAGGCGACGGACCACACCGCCCCGCCAGCACCAGAGCGATGCTGGCGGGCATCGGACAGTCCAGGCCCGACCCGGCAACCCAGGGAGCGAGGGAACCCGCCCCCGCATTCCCGGACCACACACCCGATGTGTGCAGCCGGATGCGGCAGGAACGCAGGCGACCAGGACACCCAAAACCGTTCGGGATGTCCCAGCCCGAGCAGGATTGGGCCCAAGACCCACTCCTGCTCACTGATTAGGAACGGTGATCCGCTTCGATGGGCAGGCTGTTCGGCACCGACGGCGTACGTGGCCTGGCGAACGGGGATCTGACGCCCGAACTGGCCCTGGCGGTGTCCGCCGCCGCCGCCCGGGTGCTCACCGGGTCGGACCGGTCCGGCCGGCCGGTTGCCCTGGTCGGCCGGGATCCGCGGGCCAGCGGGGAGATGCTGGAGGCCGCGGTGGTGGCCGGCCTGACCAGCGTGGGTGTGGACGTGTTGCGGGCCGGGGTGGTGCCTACCCCGGCGGTCGCCCACCTGACCGCCCGGACCAATGCCGATCTGGGCGTGGTGCTCTCGGCCAGCCACAACCCGATGCCCGACAACGGGATCAAGCTGTTCAGTCGCGGGGGCCACAAGCTCCCCGACGCGGTCGAGGCGGCCATCGAGCACAGCGTCACGAGCGGACTGTCCGACCCCACCCGGCCCACCGGGCGCGACGTGGGCCGCGTGCACGATCTGCCGACGGCGCTCGAGGACTACACGCGGCACGTTCTCTCGACCGTCGAGCAACC
>DASULA010000089.1:0-2837 GCA_036278435.1 Mycobacteriales bacterium
CGTCGAACGCCTCGCCGCCGCCCAGAAGGCGACCGCGCAGGCCGGTGTCGACACACTGCTGATCAGCCCCGGCGCCGACCTGCGCTACCTGACCGGCTACCACGCCATGCCGCTGGAACGGCTGACCTGCCTGGTCGTGCCCGCCACCGGCGACCCGGTGCTCGTGGTGCCCCAACTCGAACGCCCCGCCGCGCTGGCCTCACCGGCCGCCCGGCTGGGCATCGACATCCTCGGCTGGGCGGAGACCGACGACCCGTTCACCCTGGTCGCGACACTGGCCCGCGCCGCCGCGGGTGGCACCCCCGCGCGGGTGGCGGTGGCCAACCGGATGTGGGCCGAACACGCCGCGGCCCTGCGCCACGCCCTGCCCGACACCGAACAGGACCTGGCCGGAACGGTCATGTGCGGCCTGCGGATACGCAAGAGCGCCGAGGAGATCGCCGCGCTGCGCCGCGCCGCCCACGCCATCGACCGGGTGCACCAGCGGATGGGCGAGTGGCTGCGCCCCGGGCGCACCGAGGCCCAGGTGGGCCGCGACATCGCCGAGGCCATCGTGGCCGAGGGCCACGACGCCACCGAGTTCGTCATCGTCGCCTCCGGCCCCAACGGCGCCAGCCCGCACCACGGCGTGTCCGACCGGATGATCGAACGCGGCGACCCGGTGGTCGTCGACATCGGCGGGATCACCCACGACGGCTACTGCTCGGACTCGACCCGCACCTACCTGGCCGGCGGGCAACCCGACCCGGAGTTCGCCCGCTACTACCAGGTCCTCGCCCACGCCCAGCAGGCCGGCCGCGCGGCGGTCCGCCCCGGGGTGGACGCGCAGAGCATCGACGCCGCCGCCCGCGAGGTGATCGCCGACGCCGGCTACGGAGAGTTCTTCGTGCACCGCACCGGGCACGGCATCGGCCTGGAAACCCACGAGGAACCCTACCTGGTGGCCGGCAACACCGAGCCGCTTGCGGCCGGGATGGTCTTCAGCGTGGAACCGGGAATCTACCTGCCGGGCCGCCACGGCGCCCGCATCGAGGACATCGTCGCGTGCACCCAGACCGGCGTGGACCCGCTGAACGTGGCGCGCCGGGACCTGGTGATCCTGGAGGGCTGAGGCGATGACGGTCGACAGGACAGCGCCGTCCGCCGACTCACCGGAAACCAGGGCACTGCTGGAACTGGCCCGCGACCTCGCCGAGGGCGAACTGCGCCCACGGGTGGCAGAACACGAGGCACGGTCCCGCTTCCCCCGCGGGGTGTTCCACACCCTGGGCCGGGCCGGGCTGCTGGCCCTGCCCTACGACCCGGCCTACGGCGGCGGCGGTCAACCCTACGAGGTGTACCTGCGGGTCCTGGAGGAACTGGCCGCCGCCTGGCTGGCCGTCGGCCTGGGAGTCAGCGTGCACACCCTGGCCTGCTTCCCGATGCACACCTACGGCAACGCCGGGCAACGGGAACGGTTCCTGCCCGACATGCTCGGCGGTGAACTGCTGGGCGCCTACTGCCTGTCCGAACCGCAGTCGGGGTCCGACGCCGCCGCGTTGACCACCCGGGCTGTCGGTGACGGCGACACCTTCGTGGTCAACGGGGTGAAGGCGTGGGTCACCCACGCCGGGCACGCCGACTTCTACAACCTGATGGTCCGCACCTCAGACGACGGCCCGCACGGCGTGTCCGCGCTGCTCGCCGACGCCTCCACACCCGGCCTGTCACCACAGCGGCCGGAACGCAAGATGGGCCTGTCGGCCAGCCCCACCGCCCAGGTCGTGCTCACCGACGCCCGGATCCCCGCCGACCGGCTCGTCGGCGAACCCGGCCAGGGGTTCCGCATCGCCCTGTCCGCGCTGGACAGCGGCCGGTTGGGCGTCGCCGCGTGCGCGGTGGGCCTGGCCCGCGCGGCCCTGGACCACGCCGTGGCCTACGCCGGTGACCGCCGCCAGTTCGGCCGGGCGATCGCCGACTTCCAGGGCGTGTCGTTCATGCTCGCCGACATGGCCACCCAGGTCGAGGCCGCCCGCGCCCTGTACCTGTCAGCGGCGCGGCTGCGCGACGCCGACCAGCCGTTCACCACCCAGGCGTCGATGGCCAAACTGTTCTGCACCGACACCGCGATGCGGGTCACCACCGACGCGGTGCAGGTGCTGGGCGGGTACGGCTACGTCGAGGACCACCCGGTGGAACGGTGGATGCGCGAGGCCAAGGTGCTCCAGATCCTAGAGGGCACCAACCAGGTCCAGCGGGTGGTGATCGGCCGAGCCCTCACCCGCCCCTGACCGGCGCGCCAACCAGCCCGGCCGCGCCCGGCTCGTTCGACGCCCCGCGGGAAAACCCCACGCCCGCGAGCCGACGGGGGAGAACCGGGGGGCTCGCCGTCGGGGCACTAGTAGGTTTGGCGGCATGGAAGAGCTCGACCGGCTCATCGTCACCGCCCTGTGCCAGGACGGGCGGATGAGCTACACCGACTTGGCCGAACGGGTGGGCCTGTCGGTCTCGGCGGTGCACCAGCGGGTGCGCCGGCTGGAAAGCCGCGGAGTGATCCGCGGCTACACCGCCGACCTGGATCCGCAGTCGCTGGGCCTGCCGTTGACCGCGTTCATCTCGATCAAACCGATCGACCCGGCCGCACCTGACGACGCCCCGGTCCGGCTGGCGCATCTGGGCGCGATCGAGGCCTGCCACAGCGTGGCCGGCGAGGAGAGCTACATCCTCAAGGTGCGGGTGCCCGACCCGACCGGCCTGGAAGCGCTGCTCCAGGCGATCCGGGCCGCGGCGAACGTGTCAACCCGCACCACGGTCGTGCTGTCCACCCCGTACGAGAACCGCCCGCCGACCCTGTGACC
>DASULA010000090.1:0-19265 GCA_036278435.1 Mycobacteriales bacterium
GGCGATGGCCCGGGCGCCGGGCAGGTCGATCCCGGGAAGCGCCGTCGGACCGTGCCACAGGTTCAGTGCCCGGCCGAACCGGTGCAGTGCCTCGTCGGGATCGGTGTCGCGTAGCGCCCGGGCGCTGGTCACCAGGGTGTCGAACTGGACGGAGTCCACGGCGTGATCGGGCACGTCGAGGCGGTAGTCGGGCCGGCCGGTGATGGTCAGCCCGGCCGGTTCCAGAGCCCTCCGCAGATCGCGCATGTAGTGGTAGACGGTGTCCGGGCTGACGGCCCGATGCTGGCCCCAGGTGTCGTCGGTGAGCCGCTGACGGGACACCCGCTCGTTACGGTGGTGCAGCAGGCAGATTAGCACCGCCTGCGCGGTCGGGCCGCCCACCTCCACCGGCTGCCCGTGGCACAGCACCCGGAAGCCGCCCAGCAGTTCGAACCGCACCGGGAAAGCGCCGTCCGCGTCGGCGACCCCGGTTTCTGACGTGACCTGCATGATCATGGCTGCTGCCACCTCGTTCAGCGCCAACACCCCCAGCCCCGACCAGGTGCGGTCGGGGTGGGGTAGTGGTTTGGTTGGTCCGGGTGACGGCCTGAGGGGTGACCGGACTCGGGTGGTTAACTGTGGTCAGGACCGCGCGATGGGGACCAGACCTCACATCCGCACCACGGTCCGGTCCGCGACCGGTGCGGTCAGCGGGTGCTGCGACCCCCGTACTGGCGGCACGGACGGCGGGCGAGTGTCCCGCCCGGCCGGCTGATCTCCTGGTACACGATGCCCTTGCCCAGGCAGTGCGGGCAGGGGGTGGGACGTCGCCGTCGAAGCATGGACCGCCTCCAAGGGCTGTCAATCCGCCCGCATGGCTGCGAACGCATCCGTACCGTAACCGTTCCACTACACAAAGTCCAGACGCAATTTCTTGCATAGGATGTAGCGATAGGTTCTTGCACGTGGGCCGTCTCAGGCCGGACGCCGGCCGGAGCGGCCGGGTGGCGCCGTCTGCGGAGCTACAGCTGTATTCACACAGTAACCATAGTTACCCTATGGAGTCAATATGCCTACACGGAATCTTCTTGCATCAGGTCTTGCGTGGTTTGCCGACTCCTGCGAATCTGTCCTGAACGCGAGCGTGGACCGACAGCGCGCACCCACGGGAGGGAGTCGGGCCAGTGACCAGCCAACCATCTGACCCCGGTCCGATCCTGCGTCGGCGACAGCTTGGCGCGCGTCTACGCCAGTTGCGGGAGGCCGCCGGGAAGACCCTGGACGAGGTCGCCGACTATCTGGAGTGCTCCACCGCCAAGGTCAGCCGGGTGGAGACCGGGCGGATGGTCGCCCGCACCCCGGACGTCCGGCACATGCTCACCCTCTACCGAGTGGCCGAGCCGCTGGCCACCGACCTGCTGGACCAGGTCCGAACCGCCCAGCAACCCGGCTGGTGGGCCGAGTACGCCCACGTCATGCCGCCCGGTATGGACACCTACGTGGGGCTGGTCGACGCCACCACCGGCATCGACTGGTATGAGGCCACGCTCATCCCGGGGTTGCTGCAAACCCGCGACTACCTGCATGCCGTGCTCGCGCCCCGCCCTGACCTTCCCGATGAGGAGGTCGACCAGTTCATCGACCTGCGGATGCGCCTGAACGAGGTCCTCACCCGGGCCGAACCGCCGCCGCCAAGGCTGCATGCGGTCATTGATGAGGCCGCCCTGCGCCGTGGACCCGACAGCCCGATGGTGATGCGTGACCAACTCCACCACCTCGTCGAGATGGCCGCCCTGCCCCACATCACCATCCAGGTTCTGCCCTTCTCCGCCGGGTTCTCCGCCAGCAACGTGTCCTTCTATGCCTTCACACTGCCAGACCCGGCAACGCCCATCACCGTGGGCATCGAGCAACTGGCCGGGGTCCGATACGAGAGCAAGCGCGAGCAGGTCGGCCGGTTCACCCTCGCCTTTGACAGTCTGAGGACCGACGCGCTCGATCCCGAACGGTCCATCGCGTTCCTCACCGAACTGGCCGGTAATCTGGACGCCCCCTCGGCTGGTCAGGGACCATGACGGAGGATCGGGTCGCGCCCACCGGTACTGGGCGCGACCCGATCCTCCCGATTACCGATTTGTTAGCAGGCGGCGTCGAACTGGCCGCCACGCACGCCCGTCACGAACGCCGCCCACTCGTCGGCGGTGAACACCAACACCGGTCCCCGACTTTCGGCCTTACTGTCCCGCACTCGGACACCGCTGCCCGGTCGCATCCAGACTTCGACGCAGTTGCCCGAGGCGCTGTAGGAGCTCTTGAACCAGCCCCTCTTGTACTTGCACATACTCTTGCTCCTTCGTGTCGTCCGATCCGGGTCGTCCGGACCGGTGATGACACGAGGTTGACCGGGGGATCTGGGAAACCATCCGGGAAGGAATCCGGGAAAGAACCAGACAGATCAGCGGGGAGACTGGGACGGACTCCGGCTCGGTGGGTAACGGGCGCTCGTAACCGGATACCCGTCCGGCGATTCGGTGGAGGCTCCTACCGTGACGGTCAGGCGCGCAGGCGCAGGCCGCGGGGAGTGGCGCGGAAACCGGCCGATTCCAGCGCGTCGGCCAAAGGCGAGGTGTGCACGCTGGCGCCGTTGGCGCGTTCCACGGCCAGGCGCCCCAGGCCGCCCTCTCGCACGGTGACGGCCAGTGCGGCGGCGGCCGGTGCCAGCAGGTCGGGACTGTCGGTCCAGGACAGCAGGGTGCGCCCGCCGCGTTCCACGTAGAGCACCAGGTCCCCGTCCACGAGCACCACCAGTGCGCCGGCCTTGCGACCAGGGCGGTGTCCCGACCGCGCCGGAGCCGTCCCGTCGGCGGTGTCGGTACGGAATGGACGGTCCGGCCGCTCTGGCCAGGGCAGGGCCGCGCCGTACGGGTTGGCCGGGTCGCACGCGGCCAACACCAGCGGCGGGGCGGGTTCGCGCCGTGGGGTGGCGTGCCCACGGAGGCGGTCCACCGCGCCGGGCAGCGCGAACTGGGCCGCGCCGAGCGACTCGGTGAAGTAGCCGCGCCGGACCCGGCCGGCCTCCTCGGCGGCCCGCAGCACCGGATACACCGCGGCGAACCCGCCGGGCACCCGCTCGGCCGCCACCGCGGAGCGGGTCAGCACGCCGTGCCGGTCCAGCAGCACCTCGGCCAGCGCGTGCGCCCGCCGGGTCGGATCGGTGTCCCGGGCCGGCAGCAGCGTCCACCGCCCGGCCAGTGTGGGCGGCGGCGCTGCCCGGCCGGCCACGGCGGCCCGCCGCCACGCCGCGCGCCGACCGTACCCACCCCCTCGGGGCCGCGCCGCACCCCGGCCGGCCCCGCCGGAACGGCCGGCGCCGAGCCGGGACCGCAGCGGCGCCAGGGTGTCGTTGGTCACCAAACCGGCCCACACCAGGTCCCACAGCGCAGGGGCCAGCATCCCGTCGTCCGGGGGCTCGTCCGTACTGGCGAACCCGGCCCGCACCCGGTCGGCCAGCGCCCGGAAGAACAACGCCTGCCCGCCGGCCAGCGCGTCCAGCAACCCCCGGTGCGCACCGGTGAGTTCGACGTCCTCAGCCGCCGGCAGCAGCAGGTCGGCCGCCTCGGCCGGGGTCAGGCACAGCCAGCCGTCGTTGCCGGGCAGCCTGCCGGCACCGGCCCAGAGCACCTCCCCGGCCGAGGTGAGTTCGTCCAGCATCGCCGGGGTGTACCCGTCCACCCGGGCCGGCAGGATCAGCGACTCCAGCGCCGAGGCGGGCAGCACCGCCCCGGCGAGCTGTTCCACCGTGCGCACCAGCCCGTCCAGGCCACGCGACCGGGCGGCCGGCCCGACCTGCTGCCAACCCGGCAGAAACCGGGCCAGCGCCACCGCCGGCACCGCCTCGGTCTCGCGGCGCAGCCGGGCCAGCGACCGGCGGCGCAGCAGCCGCAGCACCTCGGCGTCACACCACTCCGCACCGGCGCCACCCGGCCGGAATTCGCCGGCCACCACCCGCCCGGACCGGGCCAGCCGGTGCAGCACGTCGCCCACCACGGCCGGCCCCAGACCCAGCCTGCCCGCGCAGTCGCCGACCTGGAACGGCCCGTGGGTGCGGGCGTACCGGGCCACCAGGTCGCCCAGCGGATCGGCCACCGGCTCGGTGAACGCCTCGGGCACGCCCACCGGCAGCGCCACGCCCAGCGCGTCGCGCATCCGCCCGGCGTCCTCCACCGCGATCCAACGTTCCTGCCCGGCCACCCGCACCGGCAGTGCCCGGCGGGACCCGGCCAGAGCGTCCAGCCACTCCTCGGTGGCACCCCGGGTCAGCGCCTCGGCCGTGGTCAGATCACCCACCACCCGCAGCAGATCCGCGGTCGAGTCCAGGTCGTAGGCGCGCCGGGTCTCAGTCAGCCACTGCCGTTCCAACTCGACGTCGGTCACCGCCCCGGCGTCGAGCAGTTCGCGCAACTCGGCCTGGCCGAGCAGTTCGGCCAGCAGGCTGGCGTCCAGCGCCAGCGCCTGGGCCCGCCGCTCGGCCAGCGGCGCGTCCCCCTCGTAGAGGAACATCCCCACGTAGCCGAACAGCAGCGACCGGGCGAACGGCGAGGCCGCGGCGGTCTCCACCTCCACCAGCCGCACTCGGCGCGCGGCCAGGTCCCGCATCAGCCCGACCAGACCGGGCACGTCGAAGGTGTCCTGGAGGCACTCGCGCATGGTCTCCAGCACGATCGGGAAGCTGCCGTAGTCCCCGGCCACGCCGAGCAACTGGGCGGCCCGCTGTCGCTGCTGCCACAGCGGGGTGCGCCGCCGGGGATCCCGCCTGGGCAGCAACAGGGCACGCGCCGCGCACTCCCGGAACCTGGCCGCGAACAGCGCCGAACCCCCGACCTGGGCGGTCACCACCGCCTCGATCTCGTCCGGATCGAACGCGACCAGGTCGGCCGGCGGCGGGTCGGACTCGGTCTCCGGCAGCCGCAGCACGATGCCGTCGTCGGAGTGCATGGCCTGCGCGTCCAGACCGTAGCGTTGCGACAGTCGCCCCGCGATGGCCAGCGCCCACGGCGCGTTCACCTGGGCGCCGAACGCCGAGTGCACGCACACCCGCCAGTCGCCCAACTCGTCCCGGAATCGTTCCACCACCACGGTCCGGTCGGTGGGCAGGTGGCCGGTGGCCTGCCGCTGCTCGGCCAGATAGCCGAGCAGGTTGGCCGTGCCCCAGTCGTCCAAACCGGCCGCACGCACCCGCTGGGTCGCCGCGTCAGCGTCCAGACCGGACAGTTCACGCAGGAACCCGCCCAGGGCTCGGCCCAGTTCGGCTGGCCGGCCGGCGGCGTCGCCGTGCCAGAACGGCATCCGGCCGGGTTCCCCCGGCGCCGGGGTGACCACCACCCGGTCGTGGGTGATGTCGGCGATCCGCCAGGACGACGAGCCGAGCAGGAACACGTCGCCCACCCGCGACTCGTACACCATCTCCTCGTCCAGCTCGCCCACCCGCCGGCCCGGCGTGCCGGGTTCGCCGGCCAGGTACACCCCGAACAGGCCGCGGTCGGGGATGGTACCGCCGCTGGTCACCGCCAACCGCTGCGCGCCCGGCCGGGCGGTCAGCGTGCCGGCCACCCGGTCCCAGTTCAGCCGGGGCCGCAACTCGGCGAACGCGTCGGAGGGGTACCGGCCGGACAGCATGTCCAGCACGGCGTCCAGCGCCGAGTCCGGCAACGACGCGAACGGCGCGGCCCGGCGCACCAGCGCGGCCAGGTCGGTGACCGTCCACGGGTCCACGGCCACCATCGCCACGATCTGCTGGGCCAGCACGTCCAGCGGGTTGCGCGGGTAGCGCAGTGCCTCGATCGCCCCGGCGGCCATCCGCTCGGCCACCACCGCACACTCCACCAGATCGCCGCGGTACTTCGGGAAGATCACCCCGCGGCTGACCGCGCCGACCTGATGCCCGCCCCGGCCGACCCGCTGCAACCCCGAGGCCACCGACGGCGGCGAGGCGACCTGCACCACCAGGTCCACCGCGCCCATGTCGATGCCCAGTTCCAGGCTGGAGGTGGCCACCACTGCCGGCAGTCGGCCGGCCTTCAGCTCCTCCTCCACCACGACCCGCTGCTCCCGGGACACCGAACCGTGGTGCGCCCGCGCCACGATCGGCGGGGCGGACGTCCCGGCGCCGGACTGGCCCATCAGCTCGGCCGGGACCCGTCCGGCCGGCGGTGGATCCGGCCAGCCCCGGCGCCCGGCGGCCAGCTCGTTCAGCCGGGACGTCAGCCGCTCAGCCAGCCGGCGGGAGTTGGCGAACACGATGGTGCTGCGGTGCGCCTCGATCAGGTCGAGCACCCGCTCCTCCACCGCCGGCCAGATCGAGGGCCGCGGCTCGGCACCGCCCGGGCCGCCGCCAGGGTCGGTCGGCGGCCCGGACGGCGCTGGCGGCCCGGCGGACTCGCCCACCGCGGCCATGTCCTCGACCGGAACCACCACCCGCAGTTCGACCGACTTCACCGACGGCGGCTGCACCAGGGTCACGTCCCGGCCGCCGGCCAGGAACCGGGCCACCTCCTCGACCGGGCGGACCGTCGCGGACAGCCCGATCCGCTGGGCCGGCCGGTCGGTCAGCTCGTCCAACCGCTCCAGCGACACGGCCAGGTGGGCGCCGCGCTTGGTGGCGCAGACCGCGTGCACCTCGTCCACGATCACCGTGCCGACCCCGCGCAGCGCGTCGCGGGCCGCGCTGGTGAGCAGCAGGAACAGCGACTCCGGCGTGGTGATCAGCACGTCGGACGGTCGCCGGGCGAACGCCCGGCGCGCCTCGGCCGGGGTGTCGCCGGTGCGCATGGCCACCGTGATGTCCGGCACCGGCAGGCCCAGCCGGGTGGCGGCCTGGCCGATCCCGGCCAGCGGTGCCCGCAGGTTGCGTTCCACGTCCACGGCCAGGGCCTTGAGCGGGCTGACGTAGAGCACCCGGCAGCGGCGGCTCACCTCGGCCGGCGGCGGGTCGGTGGCCAGCCGGTCCAGCGACCACAGGAACGCCGCCAGCGTCTTGCCCGAACCGGTCGGCGCCACCACCAGGCTGTGCGCGCCCCGGCTGATCGCCTCCCACGCGCCGGCCTGGGCCGCGGTGGGCGCGGCAAAGGCGCCGGTGAACCAGGCCCGGGTCGCCGGCGCGAATCGGTCCAGTCCGCTGCGCACCCGTTCAGTGTGCCCGGGGGGTCCGACACCGGCGGGCCGGCACGTAAGGTGCCCGGGCGGTTACCTTCGCGTGTCAAGATGGGTGGATGCTCCGGCCCCTGTCGTGGTTAGCCCGCGTATGTGTGGGAGTCGTGCTCGCGGTCATGCTCAGCGGGTGCCTTCGCTACCACGTTGACCTGGCGGTCAGCTCCGACCAACGGGTCTCCGGCACGGTGATCATCGCGATCAAGACCACCGACCCGAACCTGGCCAGGCGGAATGTCACGGTCCCGCCTGACCTGACCGGCCGGGTGACCACGAGGTCCTACGACCAGGATGGGTATTTGGGGGAGAAGCTCACCTTGAACCGGTTGACCTTCGCCCAGGTGGGACGGCTGTTCGACCAGTCCGGGCAGATCCAGGGCGCCGCGCCGGTCACGCCGTCCGGCTCGGTGCCGACCCCGACCGTCAGCGCCACGGCGACCCCCTCCGGTTCCGCGGCCGGCACCGCAGCCGGTCCGGCCAACCAGGACAACCGGAACAGGTCCACGTTCACGTTCCGCCGGGACGGCGACCTGGTCCGGGTCAGTGGGGTGACCGCGTTCCCGCTGTTCGCCTTCGGCGGCGCCAAGAAGGACTTCGACGCCGAGATCACCCTGACCTTCCCCGGTGACGTGGTGTCCACCAACGGCCAGAAGCAGGGGCGCACCGTCAGTTGGACCGTGTCGCCGACCAAGACCACCCGGATCAGCGTGGTCGCCCGGCTGTCCAACGCCGCACCGGCCTGGGTGCCGTTGGCCTTGGCCGGTGGCGGTGCCCTGCTGGTGCTGTTGAGCGGCCTGCTGATCATCACCCTGGTCCGGCGCCGCCGGGCCGCCGGACCGGCCACGGCGGCACCGGTGTTCGACGCCGGGGAGTTCCAGGCCTTCCTGGACGACCGTTCGTGGTATCCGCCGGCCGGGCCGGCTGACACTCGACCGGGTTCCCCACCGGGACCGCAGCAGGGGGCGCCACCTGGTCCGCCACCCGGTCCGCCATCTGGACCTCCGCCGCCGGGACCGCCCGCCGGGGTGCCACCCGGACCGGTGGATCCGGCCGACCCCGGCGGCGGGTACGGACCCCCGCCGCCGTACCCGCCGTCGGTCTGGCCCGGTTACCCGGACCAGACCGGTTACCCGGACCAGCCGGCCCAGCCCGGGCCGCCCGGACAGTGGCCTCCGCCATACCCGGAACCCCCGTATCACTGACAGACTGCGCGGATGCGGCACAGTCCGACAGGTGGCGTACCCGAGCCGGCGCGTGCGGTGGTGGGCGGGTGAACGCCCCGGCGGTGCAGCGCCGAACCCTGCGGGTGCTCACCGCGAGCCAGATCCTCGGCGGGGTCGGCGTGGCCAGCGGCATCGCGGTCGGTGGGCTGCTGGCCGCTGATCTGCACGGTTCGGCCACCGCGGCCGGGCTGGCCCAGGCGTGTTCCACCATCGGCGCGGCGCTGCTCGCACTGCCGCTGGCCCGGCTGATGTCCCGGCGCGGTCGGCGGCCCGGGTTGGCCACCGGTTACGCGCTGGGCCTGACCGGCGCGGTGTGCGTGCTGGTCGCGGCCCAGGCCCACGCGCTGTGGCTGCTGCTGGTCGGCATGCTGCTGTTCGGCGGCGGTACCACGTCCAACCAGCAGGCCCGCTATGCCGCCACCGACCTGGCCATTCCGACCCGCCGTGGCCGGACCCTGGCGATCGTGGTGTGGGCCACCACGGTGGGCGCGGTGACCGGCCCGAACCTGGCCGACCCGGGCGCGCGGCTGGCCGACGCGATCGGGCTGCGGCACCTGGCCGGGTCGTTCCTGTTCTCCCTGGTCGCGTTCGGGCTGGCCGCCGGGACCCTGCTGCTGACCCTGCGGCCCGATCCGCTGCTGACCGCCCGGGCCGTATCGCCGGGGAGCGCGGCCGGGCCGGCCAGCCGGTTACCGCTGGGCGCGGCGCTGCGGCTGGTCACCGCCTCGCCCACCGGCCTGCTCGGGCTGGCCGCGGTGGTGGTGTCGCACACGGTGATGGTCGGCGTGATGGTGATGACCCCGGTGCACATGGGCGAGCACGGCGCCACCCTGCGGGTGGTCGGCCTGGTGATCGGCGTGCACATCCTGGGCATGTACGCGTTCTCCCCGGCGGTGGGATGGTTGGCCGACCGGTTCGGCCGGGTACCGGTGGTGCTGGCTGGGGCGCTGATCCTGCTCACCGCCACCGGAGTGGCTGGCACCGCGCCGGAACAGGGCTCGGCCCAGTTGGGCGTCGGCCTGTTCCTGCTGGGCACCGGCTGGTCCTGCGGCCTGGTCGCCGGGTCCACCCTGCTCACCGAGTCGGTGCCCGCCGCGGCCCGCCCGGGCGTGCAGGGCAGCACCGACCTGCTGATGGGACTGGTCGCCGGGTTGGGCGGGCTGGCCGCCGGGCCGGTGGTGGCCGGGCCCGGATACCCGATGTTGAACCTGCTGGCCGCGCTGGTGGTGCTGCCGCTGGTGGTGCTGGCGCTGGGCCTGGTGCGCTCCGGCGGTGCGCCGACCGGGTCGGGCGGCCCGGCACCGGCGCCGGGCGTGGTCGCCGGCGAGGTGTCCTGACCGTGTGCGCCCGGCGTGCCGTCCCGCCCGGGCGTCAACGCCGCCGCCAGTACTGCCGGACCAGCAGCACGAGCAGCGCGCACAGGCACGCGATGGCGCCGAACTGGTACAGCAGGTTCCAGGTCACCGGTCCAATGTCTCATCCAGCCTCCCGGGGTCGCCGGATCTGGGCCGACGCGATCGGGGACGGGGTGATCGGGGCGGGCCGGTCGACTCGGCTACGCTCGACCGGGTGCGACTGTCGGACTTCTGGACCCGGATGGACGAACGGTTCGGCGCGGGCTACGCCCGTTCCGTCGCGCGTGACCTGGTGCTGGCCGATCTGGGCGGGCGCACGGTCGAGCAGGCCCTGGCTGCCGGACTGCCGGCCAGGGACGTCTGGCAGGCGGTGTGCGAGGCGTTCGACATCCCGGCCAACCAGCGCTGACCCGTGCCCGACCGGGTCGGGCCGGCGTGTCTCCGGAGCGCTCGAACACCTGTTCGGCTATGTTTTCCACAGGGCGTCGGCGCTGTCCACAACCCCGGCGAACCCCGGCGACATTGTCGTAACGCCCACCTAACCTCGACGCCGACGACACCGACATCCGATCCACGAGGTGGAATCCCATGGCAGCATTCGACCGCGAGAAGGCCCTGGACGTGGCCCTCGCCCAGATCGACAAGCAGTTCGGCAAGGGCTCGGTCATGCGCCTGGGCGACGAGACCAGAGCACCGATCCAGGTGATCCCCACCGGCTCGATCGCTCTGGACGTCGCCCTGGGCGTCGGCGGCCTACCCCGCGGTCGCGTGGTGGAGATTTACGGACCGGAATCATCCGGAAAGACCACCGTGGCGTTGCATGCGGTGGCCAACGCGCAGGCGGCCGGAGGTATCGCCGCGTTCATCGACGCCGAGCACGCGCTCGACCCGGACTACGCCAAGGCGCTCGGGGTGGACACTGACGCGCTGCTGGTGTCCCAGCCCGACACCGGCGAGCAGGCGCTGGAGATCGCCGACATGCTGGTCCGCTCCGGCGCGCTCGACGTGATCGTCATCGACTCGGTGGCCGCGTTGGTGCCGCGGGCCGAGATCGAGGGCGAGATGGGGGACAGTCACGTCGGCCTCCAGGCCCGGCTGATGAGCCAGGCGCTGCGCAAGATCACCGGCGCGCTGAACAACTCCGGCACCACGGCGATCTTCATCAACCAGCTCCGGGAGAAGATCGGGGTGATGTTCGGAAGCCCGGAGACCACCAGCGGCGGCCGGGCGCTGAAGTTCTACGCCTCGGTGCGGCTGGACGTACGGCGTATCGAGACCCTCAAGGACGGCGGCGAGGCGGTCGCCAACCGGACCAGGGCCAAGGTGGTGAAGAACAAGGTCGCGCCGCCGTTCAAGCAGGCCGAGTTCGACATCGTGTACGGGCAGGGCATCAGCCGCGAGGGCTCCCTGATCGACGTCGGCGTCGAGCAGTCGATCATCCGCAAGTCCGGCGCCTGGTACACCTACGAGGGGGATCAGCTCGGTCAGGGCAAGGAGAACGTGCGCAGCTTCCTGCGGGACAACCCCGACCTCGCCGACGAGATCGAGAAGAAGATCAAGGAGAGGCTCAACATCGGCACTCTCCCGGCCGCCGAGAAGGGTACGGCCGCGCCCGCCATACCGGACGCCCCGCCGGTCAAGGCGGTCAAGGCGACCAGAGCGGCCGGGTCCAAGGCGGCTCCGGTGCCGGTGGACTTCTGACCGTGTCCCGGTTCGGCACCGACGCCCCGGGTCACCCGGAGGATGCCCCGGGTGACCCGGAGTCGGTGGCCAGGGTGATCTGCCTGCGGATGCTGTCCACCCGGCCCCGGACCCGCGCCCAACTCGCGGCCGGGCTGGCCCGGGGCGGGGTGGCCGACGAGGTGGCCGCCCGGGTGCTGGAGCGCTTCGCCGAAGTTGGCCTAATCGACGACGAGGCGTTCGCCCGGGCCTGGGTCGACTCCCGGCACCACGGCCGGGGTCTGGCCCGGCGCACACTGGCCACCGAACTGCGCCGCCGTGGCGTGGACGAGCCGACCGTGCGGGCCGCCGTCGACGGTCTGGACGCCACGGTCGAGGACGGCACGGCCCGTGCCCTGGTGGCCCGCCGGTTGGGTTCCACCCGCGGCCTGGCACCGCAGGCTCGGGCCCGGCGGCTGGTCGGGATGCTGGCCAGGAAGGGCTACCCGCCCGGAACGGCGTTCCGGGTCGTGCGCGAGGCACTCGAACGCGAGGGCGACGATCTGGACGGGGAATGGTGGCCGGAACACTCCGAGGACGAGCCTCAGGCTGACGTCGAGCCTTGATCCGGTACCGGGGTTGGAACCCCGGCTGGCTTGACCCGGGTTATAGGTCGCCTTAGCCTCGAATCCACGAGGAGACAACCCAACATCAACTCCGGCAACACTGCGCGCAGCAGCACATAGAACCGCGACCAGCAGAAGCCAGCTCCGCTCCGGCGGACGTGACCGATACGTCGCGCGGCCCCCGTCGCGACATCCGAACCCGAGGTGCCGGGGCCAGGCCGCGCACCACGTCAGTCACGGCCAACTCCGCGCTCCGCGGAGTTGGCCCGTCGAGCTGCGGTCTGACCGCGGCGCCGCCACGCGCCCGTGCCACACGGGGCGCCTCCTCACCCTGTCCGTCGGCGTGTTCACGCGTCGAATCACCGGGAGGAGGCGCCCAAGTGACGACGGCCCTCGGTGTGTTGCTGGCGGTGGCCGTGATCGTGCTGGTAGCCGTGGTGGTCACCCTGGCCGTCCGGTTGCGTGCGATCGGGCCCACCCGCCACCACACCATGTCCGACCCGACACCTCACCGGCCCCGCGGTGACCTGGCGGCGACCGGATCCCCGGCCGCCCCGGTGACCGGGCGGGCCGGTGACGCCGACCCACGTCCGGCCGCCGGTCAGCGGCCGGACGACCCCAACCCGGCCGGCCGGGAGAGCCCGGATGACGGCCGCGGCGACCGGCGCGACCTGCTGCGGGCCGACCTGCACCGCGAGATCGAGGCCGAACTGTCGGCCCTGCGCGTGCGCGCCGTACACGAGGCGGCCTCCGAGCGGGCGGAGAGCGAGAGCGTGGCGGAGATGACCCGGCGGCTGGCCGAGGCTGAGGCCGATGCCATCCGGCGCACCGCCCAGGCCGAGGCGGACACGGTCCGCCGCGCAGTGGATGCCGAGGCGGAGAACACCCGGCGCAGGGCCGAGCTGGAGGCGTCCACGCTCGTGCTGGAAGGCCGGCGTTCGGCCGAGCGGGAGGCGGCCGAGATCGCCGAGGGCGCACGGCAGTTGAAGCTCGACCTGGAACGGCGGGAGCAGCGCCTGGTCGAGCGGGAGGAGCGGCTTGACTCCGAGCAGCGCCGGCTACAGGACCGCGACCGCGACCTGACCGACCTGGAACACCGGCTTGCCGGCAGCGAGGAGGCGCTCGCCGAACGCGGGCAGCAACTCGACCGGGAACTGCAACGGGTGGCCGGCCTGACCACCGTGGAGGCCAAGGCCGAGCTGCTGCGCGCGGTGGAGGCCGAGGCCCGCCGCGACGCTGCCATCATGGTCCGCGACATCGAGACCGAGGCCCGACAGACCGCCGAGGACCGGGCCCGGCACATCGTCTCCGACTCCATCCAGCGGGTGGCCAGCGAGCAGACCGCCGAGAGCGTGGTCAGCGTGCTGCACCTGCCCAGCGACGACATGAAGGGCCGGATCATCGGCCGGGAGGGCCGCAACATCCGCACGTTCGAATCGGTGACCGGGGTGAACCTGATCATCGACGACACGCCCGAGGCGGTCCTGCTGTCGTGCTTCGACCCGGTGCGTCGTGAGATCGGCAGGGTCACCCTGGACAAGCTGGTCGCCGACGGGCGTATCCACCCGCATCGAATCGAGGAGGTCTACGAGCACAGCAAGGGGGAGGTCGAACGGCTGTGCGTACGGGCTGGTGAGGACGCGATCGCCGCTGTCGGCGTCACCGACATCCATTCCGAGTTGGTCACCCTGCTCGGGCGGCTGCGATACCGCACCTCCTACGGGCAGAACGTGCTCAAGCACCTGGCCGAGACCGCCCACATCGCCGGCATCATGGCCGCCGAACTGGGCCTGGATCCGACCCTGATCAAGCGGTGCGCGTTCCTGCACGACATCGGCAAGGCGCTGACCCACGAGGTGGAGGGCAGCCACGCCATCATCGGCGCGGACGTGGCCCGCCGGTACGGCGAGTCCGAGGAGGTCGTGCACGCGATCGAGGCGCACCACAACGAGGTCCCGCCGCAGACCATCGAGGCGATCCTCACCCAGGCGGCGGACGCCTGTTCGGGCGGCCGTCCGGGTGCCCGCCGGGAGAGCCTGGAGTCCTACGTCAAGCGGCTGGAACGGATCGAGGAGATCGCCGGGGCGCGGGACGGGGTGGAGCGGGTGTTCGCCATGCAGGCCGGCCGCGAGGTCCGGGTGATGGTGCAACCGGACCAGGTGGACGACCTGACCGCGCAGGTCATCGCCCGCGAGGTGGCCAAGCAGATCGAGGACGAGTTGACCTACCCGGGCCAGATCCGGGTCACTGTCGTCCGCGAGTCCCGGTCCACCGAGATCGCCCGGTAGCCGTCACCGCCGGGCTTGCCCGCGCGGTCCGGCGCCGTCCGGACGCCAGGCCGGACCGGGTCACCGGTCGCTCAGATCTCGCCTCTGGCCACGCTGCGGGCCACGATGATCCTGGCCCTCTCGGTGGCCGGTCCCGGGGGGTCGGCGGCCAGGATGTCGCACATCGCGTACACGTCGAGGATCCGGGACAGCTTCTCCCAGCCCTCGGACAGCTCGCCGCCACCCTCGCGGAACCCGGCCAAAAACCCGTCGACGTATCCCTCCGGCCGTTCCTCACCGAAGCGCAGCACGCTGGCCACGTCGCCCAGCGGCGACCCGGAGAAAGCCGACTCCCAGTCCAGCACCGCGGCCACCTTCCACCGGCCGTACCGCTGGGTGACCAGGAGGTTGCGCGGGCCGAACGCGGCATGCACGAGTTGGCTCGCGCCATCGGTGCGGTTCAGGTGTCGAGCCTCGTCCACGATCAGCTCGACGTAGTCGCGGCGGAGCTTGTCGGGAACGCCGCGAACCGTGCGGCCGAGCCGTTTCCAGGCGTAGGCGATGAGCTGCTGTGCCGGCGTGCCGCAGGCCGGGCGGACCTTCAGGCCGGCGTCGGTGAAGAACCCGCCCCGGTCGAACCGGACGGATCCGATCCGGGCCAGCGTCAGCCCGACCGAGTGGCCCATCTCCAGGGCGTCGGAGAAGTTGGCGTGCTCCAGTGCCTCCTCCAACCGGTGTCCGGGCATCCACCGGCTCAGCGTGACCGGAGCGCCGACCGTCTCCCCGTCGGGGTCGGCGTAGACGACCTCGGGTACTGGGACGACGCCCCGCAACCGATGCGCCAGGGCGGCCTCCACCGCGCAGGCGCTGGCGCTGCGGCGGTGGATGCGCAGCACGTAGACCTCCGACGGCCCGGCGACGACGACCCGCCACACGCTGCCGCTGTGCCCGCCGTAGAGCGGCGCGACCGAGACGATGCGGCGCGGCCCGAGGGCGGCTCGGACCACGTCTGCGACCAGGTTCTCCCGAAGCACGGCCATCGGGTGCTCAGGTCAGCCCGGACGGGTCGGTCCCAGCCGCGACGGTCCGGGCCGTCGCGGTCGCCGCGCGACCCGACCACCGCCCGACCGGAACTCCCGGGCGGGAATGTCCGGGCCGGACGTGACGCCTGGTGCCGGTCACCACCGCGACTCCGAGGGGGACCACCGGCCGGTTCGAGCCCAGCATGTGCTCACGGCGAACCGCATGTGGGAAGGACACCACCTCTCCAGGTGTCGGGTCGTCGAGCGTAGTGGCGAGCTGGGTCAGGATTGGCCGGGCCATTCGAAGGACCGTCCGTGGCAGCATCCGCGGACGTGAGGTTCGTCCGCGGACGATTCCAGCCACGAAAGCCGCCCCCCATTGACCTTGGCCGAGCGAGGGTAACCCCGCGCGATAGATCTTCGCCATCACCGGGCCGTTATGAAGGTCATATTCGATGACCGCCGGCCGGCGGGTCCGGCGACGACGAACCGTCCGGTCGTCGATGCGGGCACGGCACGGCGGCGGCCGGTCGACCGTGCCATCCACTACCGAACACATCCACACTCCTCGCCGATACCCGCCAACGGGTGCGCACTGACTGCCCCGGTCGGGTGACCGGTTCGTGTCACTGCACACCAGCCGCACCAGGTTGCCGTTACTACCAGGTTGCTCGCGCACGGTCCACCGCGAGATTGTCGGGTGCCCGCCGATACGCCGTCCGGACGTCCCGGACGGGTCCGAGACTGCCACATCTGGTGGGTGGAACGGGTGCGGCGTCCGGTCCGGAGCCGCCATCACCCGGGCCGGCGGTCGGGCCGGCCGTGGCGAGACCCGGTGGGCCGGCAGCTCCCGCATTTCCGGACGTCCCGCGGCGCGGGTCCGGCTGACCCGCCTGGCCCGGCCGCATTCGAATTCCGCGGTCGGCGGCGGTGACGGCGATGGGATCGCGGCCGAGGCGTTCATTGCCTCCCCCGGACCACCATGGTCACAAAGGCTATGGCAAGCACCGGCCAAGGTTCGCTGAATCCGCCGGGTGTCGATCAATCGTTACCGTCACGATCGCCGGCGCTGTCCGGCCGTGGTCACCGCGGTGCCGCCGGGCCCGGATCGCGCCGGATCCGCCGGTTCCGCCGGCTCCCGGCCCGGACCGGTCACCGGGTAGGCTCGCAACCGAGATGAGTGCGCGAACCCCCGGCCTTCCCCGGACCTACGAGATCCGCACGTTCGGTTGCCAGATGAACGTGCACGACTCCGAGCGGCTCGCCGGTCTGCTGGAGCGGGCCGGTTACCTGCCGGCCGACCCGGGTGCGGGGGCCGACGTCGTGGTGTTCAACACCTGCGCGGTGCGGGAGAACGCCGACAACCGGCTGTACGGCAACCTCGGCCACCTGCTGCCGGTGAAGAAGTCCCGGCCCGGCATGCAGATCGCGGTCGGCGGTTGCCTGGCGCAGAAGGACCGCGGCGAGATCACCCGGCGTGCGCCGTGGGTGGACGTGGTGTTCGGCACCCACAACCTGGGATCGCTGCCGGTGCTGCTGGAACGAGCCCGGCACAACGCCGAGGCGCAGGTGGAGATCGTCGAGGCGCTGGAGGTGTTTCCGTCCACCCTGCCGGCCCGCCGCGAGTCCGCCTACTCCGGCTGGGTGTCGATCTCGGTCGGCTGCAACAACACCTGCACGTTCTGCATCGTGCCGTCACTGCGCGGGCTGGAGCGGGACCGCCGGCCCGCCGACGTGCTGGCCGAGGTGGGCGCGCTGGTCGCCGAGGGGGTCGTGGAGGTCACCCTGCTCGGACAGAACGTCAACTCCTACGGCGTCCAGTTCGGCGATCGGCGGGCGTTCTCCGCCCTGTTGAGGGCGTGCGGCGGTGTGCCGGGGCTGGAGCGGGTGCGGTTCACCTCGCCGCATCCGCGGGATTTCACCGACGACGTGATCGAGGCGATGGCCGCCACCCCGAACGTCTGTCACCAGTTGCACATGCCGCTCCAGTCCGGGTCGGACCGGGTGCTGCGTGCCATGCGCCGGTCCTACCGGCAGGACCGGTACCTGGGCATCCTGGGCCGGGTGCGCGAGGCCATGCCCGACGCGGCCATCACCACCGACATCATCGTGGGGTTCCCCGGCGAGACCGACGAGGACTTCGAACAGACGTTGCGGGTGGTGCGCCAGGCGCGGTTCACCGGCGCCTTCACGTTCCAGTACTCGCCGCGGCCGGGCACGCCGGCCGCGGCCATGCCCGCCCAGGTGCCCAAGCACGTGGTCCAGGAACGGTACGAACGCCTGGTGGCGTTGCAGGACGACATCTCGCTGGCCGGCAACCGCGACCTGGTCGGCGCCACCGTGGAGGTGCTGGTGGCCGAGGGCGAGGGGCGCAAGGACTCCGGAACGGGACGCCGGTCGGGCCGGGCCCGAGACGGACGGCTGGTGCACTTCGCCACCGGTGAGGGCGGCGCGGGCGGTGGTGCGGGCAGCCGGTCCGGTCCGGTGCGACCGGGTGACGTGGTCGAGGCGGTGGTGACCTACGGCGCGCCGCACCACCTGGTCGCCGACGGCCCGCTGCGCTCGCACCGGCGCACCCGGGCCGGGGACAACTGGGAGGCCGGCGTGCGGCCGGGCACCTGGAGGGTGTCCCTGGGTATGCCCACGGTGGGCGCCCCGTCCTGACCCACCGGCCGCTGTGGGGTCGCTGGTCGGGTCCGCACCGGCAGGGTGGGTCAGCCACCCACCGCCCGCTCGGCCTCGGCCAGCCACTCCCGCCAGATCGCCGCGTTGGCCTCGGCGTCGGCCGCCTTGCGCTCGTTGCCGGCGGCGTGTGCCTTCGCCGCCTGTGCCTCGTACTTGCTCACCTGCGCTCGCACCTGTTCCAACCGGGCCTGGGCGGCCGGATCGGTGCGCCGCCACTGGTCGTCCACGGCGTCGCGGATCCGCTGTTCGGCCGCGCGCATCCGCTGCTCCAGCCCGCGCATCGCCTCCCGCGGCACGTGGCCCACGCCGTCCCAGCGTTCCTGGATCTCCCGCATCCGGGCCTTGGTCTTGTCCAGGTCCTTCGGGTCGAGTGACTCGGCCTCGGCCAGCAGCGCCTCCTTGGCCCGCTGGTTGGCGACCTGTTCGGCATCGCGCTCGCTGAACACCTCCGAACGGCGGGCGAAGAACCGGTCCTGTGCGGCGCGGAACCGCGTCCACAGTTGCTCCTCGGCCTCACGTGAGGCCCGCCCGCTGGCCTTCCACTCGGCCATCAACGCCTTGAGCCGGGACGCGGTGGGGGCCCAGTCGGTCGAGTCGGCCAAATCCTCGGCCTCGGCGACCAACTCCTCCTTGCGGACCCGGGCCTCGGCACGCTGCCGGTCCAGGTCGGCGAAGTAGGATCCCCGCCGCTTGGTGAAGGCGTCCCGCGCCGCGGCGAACCGCTTCCACAGCGTCTCGTCGGTGCGCCGGTCGACGCCCCGGATCGCCTTCCACTCGCCGATCATCAGCCGGAAGCGGTCGCCGGAGACCTTCCACTGCGTGCTCTGGGCGAGTTGTTCGGCCTCGGTGACCAGGGCCTCCTTCTGCTGGACCGCGACCACCTTGGCCTCGGCCCGTGCCTCGGCGACCTCGGCCAGCTTGGACTGGGCGTGTTCGCCGACCGTGGTCAGGCGACGTTCCAGTGCGGCCAGGTCGCCGATCACGGCGACGGAGTCCAGGGAGGCGCGCAACTCGTTGGCGTGGGTGAGGGTGCCGGCCGGGTCACCGGCTCCGGTCCGCAGGCGCTGCTCCAGCAGTTCCACCTCGGTGACCACGTCGTCGTAGCGGCGGGTGAAGTGCGCCAGTCCGGCCTGGGGATCACCCGCCTGCCACGACCCGATCACACGTTCCCCCGACTCGGTGCGAACGTAGGCGGTGCCGTCGACGTCGATGCGGCCCCACTCGTTGCTGGCGGCGTCGTTGC
>DASULA010000091.1:0-2022 GCA_036278435.1 Mycobacteriales bacterium
TTCTCATTGAGCACCGCGTCTTCGTCCACCTCGACGTAGGTGGGGAACTGCCTCGGGCCAGTGGGGATCTTCGCCAGGCGGAAGCCTCGGACCCGTAGCCACTGCTGGAGGTGCGCGGCGACGTCGCGGGTGATGACCACTTGGACGAGGTTCGGGTCAGGCACACCGGGCAGATCCAGATCCGCGGCACCAGGTCACCCACCACGGCCGTCCTCGCAGTAGCGGCGGGTAGCCGTGCCGCGGACCGCGTCCCACATCGTCGCGGGAGCATGTGCGTCCTCTCCGATCGGGTGTCTGGGCGGGGTGGCGGCGCGGGTCAGGGCGCACGCAGGGAAGGCGATCAGCCGTGGCAGCGCGGATCATTCGGGACAACCGCGATCGCCCCGTACCGGTTGTCGTTCTGGAACAGCGTGTACACCCGGTTCGGGCCGTCGCACTTCGCCGCGACGTTGGAGAAACCGTAGGGCATGCGGATCAGATCCGCCGGTGCACCGTTGTCGTGCCCGGACCTGGGCGCGTCCTTGAACCGCTCGGTGGCCTTCGCGCAGCCGGCCGTGAACAGCACGGCGAATACGGCCACGATGGCGGCTAACTTCTTCACGAGATGTCCTTTCCTGTCAGTTGTCGGTGCCGGCGTCGGGCTTCCAGGACACGGTCACCGTGGCCGAACGGATCGCCGTGTCGACCTGCTGGCACGCCTCGTCGTAGGCGTCATCGGACAGGCCGTCCAGTTCGTCTTGCAGCACCTCGCCGATCGAGTCGAACAGGATGTCCTCGACGGCACCGAGGATCACCTTCCGGGCGAAGGCGTTCATCTGGTCGGGGGTCAGTGGCACTGCTCTGTCCTTCCTGTGGATAACACTGTGGACGGTTGTGGATAACTCAGAACTGGCCGTCGGCCACGGCGAACACCGTCAGGCCGATGGCCCGCCACGCCTGGACCACCTGCGCCCGGTCGTCGAACACCGCGGTCACGTCATAGGTGCCGTCCACGTCCACCAGGACCGCCCGCGGGGTGCCCGGCTGCGGCTCGTACGGCTCCACGCCCTCGGGCAGGCCCGGACCGGCCGGGGGCACGCCGGTCAGGATCGCCGTCGCCGCCGTGGGCCACGGGCACTCCGGGTTGCCGCACACAACCTGCCCGGCTGCCTCGTCCAGGTACAGCGAAGCGTCACAGCCCACCGGGCAGTAGCCCTTCACCCTCGGCGGGTTCACGCGAGTCATGCCGACACCACCTCGTAGCACTCCGCGACGGCCCACCCGTTCACCTCGCCGCGCAGATGCACGATCAGACCGTGCTCGGAATCCACGGCAACAGTGATACGCGTGTCCATGTCGAAACCCGGGGCCATATCCGCCGGGCAGGCCACCGCGCGCCCCGGCGTCACCACACCCGTCAGCCCGGTACCCGGGTCTCGCATCGTCGTGCCCACCGGATACTTTGCGGTCGCCTCAGCGACCACGTCGCGCAGTTCGGCGGTCGCCCCCTCCGCGGTGAAGGTCGCTGCCAGCTCGCGGGCGTCCTCCTCGGACATCGGCCCGTAGTCGTAGGGACCCTCCTTCGGGTCCTCGGTGACCCTGACCATGTAGCGGTATCGCATCTGGCCGTCCTCTCAGGTCCGGGTGGGTGGTGGCCGGCCCCCGGGGCTGGGACAGGCCACCCGTAGGGGTGATCAGGGAGTCAGTGACGGATGCGGCGGGGTCGGTCCGCCCTCCATCCGCAGCGGCATCACCACCGCCCGGAACCTCTCGCCGGCCTGCACGAACACCCGGGTCGTCTCCCCGGTGGTCTGCAACACCACCGGCTCGGCAGGGGTGAACCGCAGCCGGCCGAGCACGGCCAGCGTCTCCGCGGTGAACGCCACCGTCCCAACCGGCGCCAGCTCCGCGCCGACGAAGTCCTTTCGCGGGTCCCGGTAAAACTCCCGGGCAGTGGTCGGCACGGTGACCGACACGCAGGGCAGATCCGGGCGGGCCAGCCGGGTGACCGTCACCTGCCCGCCGCTCGGGTCCAGCACGGTC
>DASULA010000092.1:0-3772 GCA_036278435.1 Mycobacteriales bacterium
GCCCGACCGGCCCAACTTGGCCGTGCTCGGTGCCGACGACCTCGGGCTGGCCGCCGACCGGTACTCCGACCTGGCCGCGCTCGCCGGTGCCGTGGCCGCCGGCCGCCCGGCGCCGGACGCGGTGGTCGCGGTGTGCCGCGGCACCGACTCGCCCGACGTGCCGGCGGCGGCACACCACACCGCCGACCAGACCCTGCGCCTGGTCCAGGAGTGGCTCGCCGACCAGCGGTTCGGTCGGTCCCGGCTGGCCGTGGTCACCCGTGGCGCGGTGTGCACGCACCCGGCCCGACCGCCGCTGGCCGCCGAGGCCACCGCGTGGGGGCTGATCCGCTCTGCCCAGGCCGAACATCCCGACCGGCTGCTGCTGGTCGACCTCGACCCGGACGGCACCGAGCCGTCGGCACTGGCCGCCGCGCTGGCCGCCGGCGAACCGCAACTGGCCGTCCGCGGCGGTGACCTGTTCGTCCCGCGGCTGGCCCGCGCCGTCGCCGACCCGGTGCGGCCCGGCGAACCGGCGTGGCGGTGGGCGGTCACCGGCAGCGGTTCCCTCGACGACCTGACCCGGCTGCCGTATCCCGGCGCGGCCGGGCCGCTCCGCCCGGACCAGGTCCGGGTCTCGGTGCGCGCCGCCGGGCTGAACTTCCGGGACGTGCTGATCGGGCTGGGCATGTACCCGGGTGACGCCCCGCTGGGCAGCGAGGCCGCCGGCATCGTCACCGAGGTCGCGCCGGGGGTCACCGACCTCGCTCCGGGCGACCGGGTGATGGGCCTGTTCACCGGTGTCCTCGGTCCGGTCGGGGTCACCGACCGGCGGATGGTCGCCCGGATTCCGGACGGCTGGTCGTTCGTGTCGGCCGCGGTCACCCCGGTGGCGTTCCTCACCGCCTACTACGGCCTGAAGTGCCTCGGCGAGGTACGGGCCGGGGAGTCCGTGCTGGTGCACTCGGCGGCCGGCGGGGTCGGCATGGCCACCGTCCAACTCGCCCGTCACTGGGGCCTTGACGTGTACGCCACCGCCAGCCCCGGCAAGTGGCCGGTGCTGCGCGAGCTGGGCCTGGCCGACGACCACATCGCCTCGTCCCGCGACCTGGACTTCCAGGAGCGGTTCGGCGCGGCCACCGGCGGCCGGGGTGTCGACGTCGTGCTGAACTCCCTGGCCCGGGAGTTCGTGGACGCCTCACTGCGGCTGCTGCCGCGCGGTGGCCGGTTCCTCGAACTCGGCAAGACCGACCTGCGGCAACCCGACACCGTGGCCGCTGGCCATCCCGGCGTGACCTACCGGCCGTTCGACCTGACCGACGCCGAGCCCGACCTGATCCAACGGATGCTGGCCGACCTGCTCTCGCTGTTCCGGGACGGTGTGCTGCGACCCCTGCCGGTGACCGCCTGGGACCTGCGCCGCGCCCCCGAGGCGCTGCGGTACCTCAGCCAGGCCCGGCACGTGGGCAAGGTGGCGCTCACCGTGCCGGCCGGCCTCGACCCGCGCGGCACCGTACTGGTCACCGGCGGTACCGGTGTCCTCGGTGGCCTGGTCGCCCGGCGGTTGGTCACCAACCACGGCGTGCGGCACCTGGTCCTGGCCAGCCGCCGCGGCGCCCGGTCCCCCGGAGCCACCGACCTGGTCGCCGAACTCACCGGGCTGGGGGCCAGCGTCACGGTGGCACGCTGCGACGTCGCCGACCGGGCCGAGTTGGCCGGGCTGCTCGACTCGATCCCCGGCGAGCACCCCCTGACCGCGGTGGTGCACACCGCCGGTGTGCTCGACGACGGGACCGTCACGTCGCTCACCCGCGAGCGGGTCGACCCGGTGCTGCGGCCCAAGGTCGATGCCGCCTGGCACCTGCACGAGCTGACCGGAGCGGCGGACTCGGCCAGCCTGGCCGCGTTCGTGCTGTTCTCCTCGCTCACCGGCACCACGGGCAACGCCGGCCAGGCGAACTACGCGGCCGGTAACGCGTTCCTCGACGCTCTCGCGCAGGTCCGGCACGCGGCCGGGCTGCCCGCCGTGTCGCTGGCATGGGGGCCGTGGGACTCCGGCATGGCCAGCCTGCTCGGCGCTGCCGAGCGGGCTCGCCTGGCCCGCGCCGGACTGGTCCCGCTGGCGGTACCCGACGCGCTGAGCCTGTTCGACGCGGCGTTCGGCGGTCCCGACGCCACCCTGGTACCGGCCCTGTTCACCCCCCGGGCGCTGCGTTCGGCGACCCGGACCGGCACGCTCCCGCCGCTGGTCGACCCGCCGGGCCGGGCACCGGCCCGGCGGGTGGGTGCCCGGGCGGGCTCGTGGGCCGAGCGCGTGCGCGCCCTACCCCAGGCCGAACGCGACGCCGCCCTGCTGGACACGGTGCGCACCCACGTCGCGGCCGTGCTCGACCACCCGACCCCGGACCGGATCGAGCCCACCCGCCCGTTCAAGGACCTCGGGTTCGACTCGCTCACGGCGGTGGAACTGCGCAACCGGTTGGGCAGTGCCACCGGTCTGCGGCTTTCCCCCACGCTGGTCTTCGACCACCCCACGCCCGCCGCGTTGGCCGACCGCCTGCGGGCGCTGGTGGTAGGGGCGGCGCCCGCGGACCGGGCGCCGGCCGTGGTCGCCCCGGCACCGGCCGATGAGCCGGTTGCGGTGGTGGGGGTGGGGTGTCGTTTTCCTGGTGGGGTGGTGTCGTCGGGTGGGTTGTGGGATTTGGTGGTGTCGGGTGGGGATGCGGTGGGTGGTTTTCCGGTGGATCGGGGTTGGCCGGTGGGTTTGTTTGATCCGGATCCGGATGTGGTGGGGTGTACGCATGCTTCGGGTGGGGGGTTTGTGTATTCGGCGGGGGAGTTTGATGCTGGGTTTTTTGGGATGAGTCCGCGTGAGGCGGTGGCTGCTGATCCGCAGCAGCGGTTGTTGTTGGAGGTGGTGTGGGAGGCGTTGGAGGGTGCGGGGATTGATCCGTTGTCGTTGCGGGGGAGTTCTACGGGGGTGTTCGCTGGGGTGGTGGGGCAGGATTATGGGTTGCCGGCGCGGCCGGGGTGGGAGGGGTTTGAGGGGTTTTTGTTGACGGGGAATACGGCGAGTGTGGTGTCGGGTCGGGTGGCGTATTTTCTGGGTTTGGTGGGGCCGGCGGTGTCGGTGGATACGGCGTGTTCGTCGTCGTTGGTGGCGGTGCATTTGGCGGGGCAGTCGTTGCGGTCGGGGGAGTGTTCGTTGGCGTTGGCTGGTGGGGTGACGGTGATGGCGTCGCCGGGGTTGTTGGTGGAGTTTTCTCGGCAGCGTGGGTTGGCTGTTGATGGGCGGTGTAAGTCGTTTGCTGAGGGGGCGGATGGGACGGGTTTTGCTGAGGGGGCTGGGGTGGTGGTGTTGGAGCGGTTGTCTGATGCTCGGCGTAATGGGCGGCGGATTTTGGGGGTGATTCGGGGTTCGGCGGTGAATCAGGATGGGGCGAGTAATGGGTTGACCGCGCCGAATGGTCCGTCGCAGGAGCGGGTGATTTCTCAGGCGTTGGCGTCGGCGGGTTTGACGGCTTCTGATGTGGATGTGGTGGAGGCGCATGGTACGGGTACGGCGTTGGGGGATCCGGTTGAGGCGAATGCGTTGTTGGCGACGTATGGGCAGCGTGTGGGTGCGCCTTTGCTTGTTGGGTCGGTGAAGTCGAATATTGGGCATACCCAGGCTGCCGCGGGGGTGGCCGGGGTGATCAAGATGGTTGAGGCGGTTGGTCGTGGGGTGGTGCCCGCGACGTTGCATGTGGATGAGCCGTCCTCGCGGGTGGATTGGTCGTCTGGGCGGGTGGAG
>DASULA010000093.1:0-60676 GCA_036278435.1 Mycobacteriales bacterium
GCGGTCCTGCGCGCCCGGGCCGGAGGGGACCTCACAGACCAAATGCGAGAAGGACGTAGCCGTTGTCCGTGGGGTAGAAGGGGAAGTAGCCCGACTGGACGAACATCATGCCGTTGGACACCACCGCGCCGCCGTTGCCGGAAAGAGCGCTGCCGGTACCTGTCAGCCCGTTGACCCCGGCGAAGTCCCGTACTGTGTCGTACTCGGAGAGCACCGCGCCGGTGTCCGCGCTGAACGTCCGCATCTTGCCGTCCGCGCTGCCCTCATAGACCACGCCGGGGCTTGAGGTCACCGCCGGGGTGAGGGACAGCTCGCACAGGTCCGGGAATTTGGCCGCACCGCCCAAGCTACAACCGTCGGACGGGTTCGGGGTAGACCAGAGGGTGGTTCCGGTGGCCGGGTCCAGGGCGAACAGGGTGCCGGGCATGGCCTTCCAGGTGGCGATGTACAGTCGCCTGCCGTCGTAGCTCACGCCCCACTGGATGCCACCGACCCCGTCGGGTGCCTCGAGACCCAGTGTCCTCTCCCAGACGGTTGCTCCGGTTTGGGCGTCGAGCATGTGGTACACACCGTTCTTCTGCCCGACACCGACGAGAGTGCGCCGACCCTCGTGGATCACGGTCGGCGCCGCCGACACGTCGTAGTCCAGGGCGGTGCCGTTGATCAGTCCGGGACAGAAGCCCGGATCACCCTGCGAGCAGGTCTGGCGGTAGGTGTCGGCCGGAGTCATCTGCCTCTTCCACCTGACCCGTCCAGTGGCCGCGTTCAGGGCGAGGAGCGAATCAATGTCGCCGGCCGGGTCGATGTGGTTGGGGCCGACGGCGGTGTAGTTGTTGCCGGTACCGATATAGAGCGTGCCGGTGGCCGGGTCGATCGCCGGCGTGCCCCACACCGCACCGCCAGATGGCGCGAACATTGTCGCTCCGCTGGGCCAGGTGCCCACCGCGGTCGGCGGTGGAACCGTGTAGTACCGCCACACCACCGCACCCGTGTCGGCATCCAGCGCGACCACGCTACCCCGGAAGGTGCAGCACGGATAAGATGTCCCGTTTGCATTCTCGGTGCTGGACACGCCGACGAAGACGGTGCCGTGGTAATAGACCGGAGAACCGGTGATGCCGGCGAACTGATTGCTATCCAGTTGGGTGGTCCATAATAACGCCCCGGTACTCGTTTGCAGCGCGTACATCCGTCCACGATGATCACCGAAGATGACCTTACCATGCTGCACCGTTGGCCCGTCCCACACGGCGGTGTCGCCCTGGCCGGGCGCAATCGTGTTGAGGTCGAAGGTCCATCGGGTCGCCCCGGTCGCGGCGTTCAGGGCGTAGAACTTGCCGTCCGGGCTGCCGAAGTATACGACGCCGCCGACCACCGCCGGCTGACTCTTCGCCAACTTGAAGGGTAGCTTCGGGTACGCGAAGGCCCATTTGACCTTGAGTCGACCGACATTGCCCGCCGTGATCTCCGTTTCGTTGGCGGCGTAGCGGGAGCCGTTCAGGTCGTGTGACCAGCTCGCCCAGTCCCCGTAGCCGACGGCCGATGCTACCCGCGAGTGTGCGGGGCTCGCCGTCGCCGTCGCCGTGGTTGACAGCAGCAGGGCGATTACCGCGATCAGTTGAAACGTCCATGTACCGAGTTTTCGAGAGCGCAATTCTGCAGCCCTTTCTGGCATTCATGCGGCGCGGACCGAGGCGGCCGCTCTGTGCGTGTACCGTGACACGGAGCGATCCCAACCGCATGGGTCTCGCGTCCCGCCCCGGCTGGGAAAATGCCGCGCCCGCCAGGGTGCCATCACTCACCGATACGAAAACCAGCGTCCCGGCGACGCGGGATCATCGGCTCATGTCGGGGGGACGAGGCCGGCGGAAACTTGTCGTGTCGAACACCGGTTCCGTCGATGATCGCAGGCGAACTGTTGCGTTCCCCGGCGGAAGATCAGGCATCCGAACAGCAGGCGACGATCCGGCCGCGCCGGCCTGGGCCGGCAGACAGGATCGATGAATCGGTCGTGGTTACGGTGTCCGGCGCCCACATGGGTCGACGACGGCGCCGAACGTGCCCGGTCGGATGCTCCGCATATTGTGCCCCACGACGAGAAGAGGAATGCGCATGGGAGAGATCATCAGCGCCTGGGGGGACAATTCGAACGGCCAGCTCGGTGATGGGAGCACACTCGAGCACCACGCGCCAACCGAGGTGAAGGGCCTGGTCGGGGTGCGCAAGGTCGAGGCGGGCAGCGGGCACGTGGTCGCCCTCCTGGAGAACGGCACCGCCTATGCGTGGGGGCGGAACGCGTTCGGCCAGACCGGTGACGGCACGACCGACAACCAGGACCGGCCGTGCGAGGTCAGGCTCGACGGCATCAAGGACATCGCTCCGGGCGGCGGGCACACGCTGTTTCTTCGCGCCGACGGCACGGTGTGGGGGTGCGGCGCCGGCTTCTTCGGAGTGCTCGGCCCGAAGAACCTGCGGGTGCATCCTGTGCCGGTCAGGCTCGACACCCCAGGCGACATCGTCCAGCTCGTCTCCGGTGGAAGCCACGGGCTCGCCCTGCTCGGCGACGGCACCGTGTGGAGTTGGGGGCGTAACGACGTCGGCCAGCTCGGTGATGGACCCCGACCGGGGCCGGGCACGATCGCGCAGGAACACGCCGGCCGTGCCTACCCGTGCCGGCCCGTCCCCGCCCAGGTACCCGGGCTGGAGCAGGTCAGTGCCGTGGCGGCCGGTGGTGGCCACAGCCTCGCCGTAATCGACGACGGCGGCCTGTTCGGCTGGGGATCCAACGACCGCGGCCAGCTCGGTGACGGAACGACGACTCACCGGTCGCGCCCGACCCGCGCCGCGCTCACCGGCGTACGCGCGGTCGCCGGCGCCTACCATCACACCCTCGCGCTGCTCACCGACGGGACCCTGCGGGCCTTCGGAATCAACGACCGAGGCCAACTCGGCGACGGAACCACCACCGACAGCAGCGTTCCGGTCGAGGTCAGGGGACTGCGCGGCGTCCACCTCGTGGTAGCCACCGGGGGTGGCGGTGACCAGAATCCCGGCGGCCACGGGCACAACCTGGCACTGCTCGACGACGGCACCGTGTGGGCCTGGGGCTGCAACGACCACGGCGAACTCGGTACCGGCGACACCGACTCGCACCTCGTTCCCGTCCTACTCCCTGGCCTGCGAGGGGTGCGGTACGTGACCACCGGCGGCGAGGTACCGGGCTTCCGGGAGAACCCGGGTGGCGGTTTCGTCCTCGCCGTTCACGAAGAGATGGTGCCCGAACAGCCGAGGAGGGTACGTCGTGACCGCACCACCTGACCCGTCGGTCCTGGCCGACATCACCGCACTGCACGAACTGATGTTCCCCGCCGCCGGGCAGTGCATCCGCGTCGCCGCGGAACTCCGCCTGGCCACCCTGCTGGCCGACAAGCCGCGCAGTGTCGCGGAACTGTCCGCGCAGACGTCCACCGTCGCACCCGCACTCCACACGGTTCTGCGGGTCCTCGCCGACGAGGACATATTCGCCGAGGTGGCGCCGGGGGTGTTCGCGAACACCCGACGATCCGTTCTGCTTAGTCCTGACATGCCCCACTCGCAGTACACGATGGCGCAGTTCGCCGGAGCGGAATGGCTGTGGTCCTGCTACAGCAGTCTCAACCACAGCGTCGCGACTGGCGCAGCCGCATTCGACCGGATCTTTCGGACGAATCTGTGGGCCTGGATGGCTCGGCAACCGGAGCGAGCCCGGCAGTTCAACGACGCCATGAACGAGTTCTCGACCACCGTCGGGCCGATCATCGCCCAGTCCTACGCTGAGTTCGGACGGGCCAGTGTGGTCGCCGACCTCGGCGGCGGGCAGGGTTCGTTCCTGGCCAGCATCCTGTCGGCGTATCCGACCGTCGGACGCGGGGTGCTCGTCGACCTGCCCGCGGTGATCGAGCAGGCCAGGACCAGGGAAGAACTGGACCTGCTGGTCGGACATGACCGTCTGGAGTTCTTCGCCGGTGACTTCTTCGACGACGTGCCCGCCCACGTCGACTTGTACGTGACGAAGCAGATCATGCACTCGTGGAACGACGAGCGGCTCGTCACGCTCCTGAAGCGGTGCCGGGACGCCTCTCCCACGGCCAACATCGCCGCCGTCGAACTCGTACAACGGCCCGGCATGACGCGGTTCGTGAAGAACTTCGACGTGATCATGCTGGTAACCATGGCCGGCGCCATCCGCTCCACGGAGGACTTCGCCGCCGTGTTCGACCAGGCCGGTTACGCCCTACGCCGTGTGGTGTCAACGGGTACCGCCTTCTCGATCATCGAAGCCGTGCCCACCGGCTGAGCCAGCCAGCACACTCCTTGACCGGGAGGAACGGAACATGAGCCAGCCGATAAGCGAAATGAAGGATCCGCTGCGGGCCCGACGTGTGTTGGTCGCCGGTGGCGACGGTGAGATCGGCAGCGCGATCAGCGCGAGCCTGGCGGCCGACGGTGCCGACGTGGCGATCGCGAGCATTGCCGGTAATTCGGCGAACGACCTCGCCAGCCGACTCGCCGACGGGAAGAACCGCACGGCAGGCTACGAAGCCGATGTCACAGACTCGCGGAGCGTTGCGGAGCTTGTTGAGAGCATCACGACCGCCTGGGGCGGCATCGACGTGCTCGTCAACTGTGTCGGAATCCTCAAGGTGAGTTCTGCCGAAGACTTTGACGCTGCCGACTGGCGTGAGGTTATCGAAACGAACCTCGTTGGCGCCTTCCTGCTCTCGCAGGCCGTGGGTCGAGTCATGATCAAGAACGGTGACGGTGGCAGGATGGTCCACCTGTCCTCCGTGCGCGGCGCCGTCGGTCTGTCCGTGGGCGGTTTCACCGCGTACGGGGCGAGCAAGGCCGGTCTCCACCTGCTGATCAAGCAGCTCGCGGCGGAGTGGGGAAAGCACCAGATCTCGGTGAACGGGGTGGCTGCCGGGTTCGTGCGAACCCGCCTGTCCGCGAAGGCGCTTGAGACCGACGACTTCCAGAAGCTGGTGGCCGCCCGCACCCCATTGGGCCGGGTCGCCGAGATACAGGACGTCGCCAACGCTGCCGTCTATCTCGCCGGCCCCCGCTCCGGCTTCGTTACTGGTCAGGTGCTCTTTGTCGACGGCGGCTTGACGGCCACCCAGTGAACCTGTCACCCGAGAAGGGACTCAGATGGCCATCTCGATGACCACGCCCACCCAGTCGAACGCCCTTCCGCGCACCCCCGGTGCGCCCCCGCCCATGCAGATGATGGAAATGCTGTACGGAGCGCTGGCGACCCAGTTGATCTCCGTCGCAGCCGAGTACGGAATCGCCGACCTGCTCTGTGAGGGACCACGGCCCGTCGCCGACCTGGCCGCCGGCAGCGGCACGCATCCCGGTGCCCTGTACCGCGTGTTGCGCGCGCTGGCTGGCCTCGGTGTGTTCGCCGAAGTCGCCCCGGGAGTCTTCGGGCTGACACCGCTCGCCGAGACCCTCCGCGGTGGTGTGTCGGGCTCGATGAAGGAGATCGCCCAGGATGTGGGCGGCCGAACCCGGTTGCTGGCCTATGCCGAACTCTCCCACAGCCTGCGCACCGGCCAGCCCGCGTTCGACCACGCGCATGGGATGGGCATGTGGCCGTACCTGCGAGACCACCCCGACGAGGTGGCGCTGTTCAGTCGAGCGATGGGCAACCTGGCCAGCCAGGCGCACTCCGCGGCGTTCGCGGTCCACGACCTGTCCGACGTGCGGTGCCTGGTCGACGTGGGTGGCGGGGAGGGCCACCTCGTTGCCGCGGTTCTGCCCCGGTACCCGGACCTGAGGGCCATCGTCTTCGACGAACCCCATGTCACGCGCGGGGCGGACCGGGTACTCGCCGACGCCGGTCTCACCGGACGGGTGGACATCGTCGGCGGCAACGTCTTCGAGGCGGTGCCCGAAGGCGGCGACGCCTACGTGCTGTCGTCCATACTGTTCAGCTACGAGGATGAGGACGCCGGTACGATCCTGACCAACATCCGGCGGGTTCTGACGTCGAACGGCAGGGTTCTCGTCCTCGAACCGGTCCTCTCGACCGGAAACGACCCGCACCCCGGAAAGCTCCTCGACGTGTGCCAACTTGCCCTGCATCGCGGCGGTGTTCGCACCGAGACCGAGTGGTTGGCGCTCCTTGACTCCGCGGGATTCCGGCTGGCCGAGATGAAGAGGATGTGGCCCTCGTCGCCGACCGATTTGATCGTCGCCGTTCCGGCCTAGCGCGGCGGCCGGTGTCGACACCTGGATCCGCGGCCAGCATGCCGGCCGCGGCCGAACCCGTCGCGCGGCCGACAGCGGCCGGATGAACGAAGGCACGCGTCCGGCGAGTGAATACCCGGACCGGGGGCGCTGCCGTGCCTGGCTGGCCAGGACCCTTGATGGCACCGCGTTCCGCCCGCCCGGATGATGCCCTGACGGCGACCGCGGGAGACGTTTCGAGCCTCTGCGCCGGGGTGGAGGCAGCCCGAAGGAGAACTCGATGAGGGTGAATACGACCTCGGATCCCAGAACGTTCGCATCGAGAGCCGGTGACTGGCTGGCGCGCGAACCGGTCGCGAACAACGTGCTCCTGGTTCACGCCCTGGATCCGGCAGGGATACCTCCAGGTGATGGGGAACCCGTGTTCGCCTGGATCGAGGACCCGGCCGGATCGGTGTTGGGAGCCGGGTTCACCAGGGCGCCGTACCGGATGACCATCTCGGCGATGCCCGTCGCGGCCTCCCGCGCCCTGGCCGAACGGCTCGCCGAACTACAGACCGCGTTGCCCGGAGTGAACGGCCCCACCGACGCCGCCACCCAGTTCGCGGCCAGGTGGTCGGAACTCGCCGGAACGCCGGCGCATCGCGAACGGGAACAGTGGATCATGCAGTGCCTTGAGACAGTCCGGCCCGCCGATCCGCCCGGTCGGCCCCGGCTGGCCACCCACGACGACCTGGACATGGTTGCCGAGTGGTTCTCGGCCAGCATGCGCGACAGCGGCATGACCAGACAGGACGTCCTGCGCCGGAGCCGGCACCTGGTCGGCGGGCAGCTCGCCGGCAAGCGGCTCATCGTCTGGGAGGCCGAGGACGGCACGCCGGTCGGCGCCGCCGGATGGGCCCCGCCGATCGCCGGCGTGGTGCGTCCCTCCGGCGTGTTCGTCGTCCCGGAACGACGCGACGGCGGGTACGCGACGCTGTTGCTGGGCGAGGTGACCGCCCGGGCGCTCGAGTCCGGTGTGGACGCCTGTGTGTGCACCCACTACCTGAAGTACCAGTCGATGCAAGCCGTCGTGGAGAATGTCGGTTACCGCCGGTTGCTCGACCTCGTCGAGTACCGCTTCGACTGAGTTCCCCGGCTTGTGCTGATTCGCCTGTGAGGAAGGCAGTCCTATGACCTCGAGTATCCCAACGTACCCAGATCTCGCCGGCAAGGTTGCCGTCGTGACCGGTGGCTCGCGCGGAATCGGCGCGGAAACGTGCCGGTTCTTTGCTGCGAACGGCATGAAGGTGGCGGTCTGCGGCCGGGACAAGGACGCCATCCAGTCGGTCGTCGACGACCTCCGATCGCGGTCGGCTGCGGCCATCGGGGTGGCCGCGGACTGTACCGACCGCGGTGCCATCGACCAACTTTTCGACACCACCAGTCGGCAGTTGGGGCCGGTGGACGTGCTGGCTGTCTTCGCCGGGTTCGACCTTGGTCCTGGTTCCGTCGAGCAGGTGACCGAAGAGGCGTGGCGTTCGGTGATCGACGGCAATCTCACCGCCACGTTCCTGACCGTACAGGCCGTCCTGGCCGGCATGGTCGAGCGTCGCGGTGGATCGATCATCACGATGTCCTCGGCGGCCGGCCGGTTGCCGGGTTGGTCGTCGGTCGCCTACGCCGCGGCGAAGGCCGGCATTCTCATGCTCACCCGCCGTGTCGCTCTCGACGTCGGCAGGCACAACATCCGGATCAACGCCCTGGCCCCGTCTGCGATCCTCACCGAAAGACAGGAGCAGCGGATCCCGGAGGTGGTCCGCAACAGGGTGATCGAGGAGCAGTTCCCGATCGCTCGCTGGGGGACGCCGGCCGACTGCGCCAACGCCGCGCTGTTCCTGGCCTCCGACGCCTCATCCTGGATCACGGGTGCGACGATCGACATCGCGGGCGGGAAGATCATGATGTAGGAACTCATCGCCCGGTGCCGCCCGGTGCCGCCCGGTGCCGCCCGGTGCCGCCGGAGCCATCCGGCCTTCCGGGTGCCATGGTGTCACGGGACCGCCGTGGATGCGTCCTGAGGCCGCGCATCGGCGGCTGGGTGTGGCCACCGACATCGCAGGTGGCCACACCCGAATCCGGCTGGTCAGGCCGACACCTGCGCCAGCCCGGGAACCGCCGCCACCAGCGCGGCCAGTTCCTGGGCCGCCCACGACCCGGAGGTGATCACGATCAGGTGCTCGATTCCCAGGGCCGCCAGCGTGGCGGCTCGGGCGACGAACTCCGCCGGCGTCTCACCGGGACTCAGGCGAGTGCTCACCGTCTTCTCGATCTCCTCGTAGGGCCGGCCGACCTCGGCGCAGTGCCGGGCCAGGACGGCGAGCTTGTTCCTGATCGTCTGGCCACCGTCGGGGATGTCGAACAGGTTGCAGGCATCGGCGTACTTCGCCACCAGGCGCAGTGTCCTGCGCTCGCCGGCTCCGCCGATCAGGATCGGAGGTCGGGGACGGTGCACGGCCTGTGGGCTGTTCAGCGTGCGGGTGAGCCGGTAGTGCTTTCCGTCGAACGGGAGTTCGTCAGCGGACCACATCTGGTTGGCGATCCGCAGCGTCTCCTCCAGCCTTTCGAACCTCTCCGCGACCGGTGGCAGCAGCAGGCCAAGCGCACGTGCCTCGTACTCGTGGTAGCCGGCACCGATCCCGAGCCAGGCGCGCCCGGAGGACAGCACGTCGAGGGTGGTGACGGCCTTGACCAACAAAGCCGGTGGCCGGCTGGTCACGCTGGACACCAGGGTGCCGAGCCTGATCCGTTCAGTCCGTGCGGCGAGGAACCCCAACGTGGTGTACGCCTCGAGCATCTCCGCCTCGGGGCTACTGGTCGGATCGGCCTGCAGCAGGTGGTCGGCCACCCACACGGTGTCCACGCCGGTGTCGTCGACGGCCCGGACGATGTCGTTCAGGCGTGCGGCGATCTCGGTGGGGCCGCCCGGCCATGAGTAGCCGGTGACGCTGATACTTGCCCGCATGGTTTCTCTGCCCTTCGCGTCGATGGCTGTACGAATCCCCAGCTCCAGTCTTCACCGGCCGGCCTTGCCCCACCGGGTGTGCAAGGCGAGGCGCTGCTGTGGACACTGCGGATTGTCCGGTGCGGATGCGGCTGGCGAGCTTCGGACGAGCTGGCAGGTGAGGCGGCTGGCCGCCTCAGGTGGTGGCGTTGGCGGGTCGAGCCGCAGCGTCGTTCCCGCGAGCGGCCGCCTGCCGTCTGGGTGCCCTGTTCCGTGGCAACAGGACACTCATCAGCACCGTCCAGGCCATGGCGGCGAACCGGCCGATCGGGACCAGCGGTGCCAGCCCGGAGGCCACCATCGTGACAGTTGAGAGCACCGCCACGGCCGCGATCACGATACCGACCACTGACAGCCATCTGGGTAGGCGACGCAGGAACCACGACGTGATGGCGATCCCGAACACCATGAACCCGAGGGCTGCGGTGTGCGCGGGGCCCCCGGACAGGAACATCAGGTACTGGAGCGCACGTACCAGCGCGGGCTCGTCGGTGACAGCCGGGCGGGAGAGCACCCACTGGATCATCGCGCTCACCGCGAGGAACACCGACGCGACGATGCCGCTCACCCCTCCGATCGCCGGACCGGGTGCGTTCGGCGCCAGGTAGTCCAGCCTGGACAGCGCGATGGCGCTGAAGAGGGCGAGCGAAACCGCTGACAGGAACATCAGGAAGCCGTTGACCTCGGAGGCGTGATGACTGGTCGAGAAGTAGTGCTGGATGACGGCCGGACCGGCGAACGGCGACGGCAGGCTGCCGGAACCCAGGAGTGGACTGACGACCAGGGTCGCGATGAACAGCACCGCGAACGCGGTCGCCGGTGCGGCCAGCGGCGGCCCGGGATGTTGGGAACCTTTGCCCGCGGTGGTGCGGGCTGGGCTGCTCATCGTTGGTAATCCCCTTCACGGTGGCAGGACAGTCGGGATGTCCGGCGCAGATCCGAGGTCCCCGGATGCCGACGGAGCATCCGGGGACCCGGGCGCGACCCGTCAGGCTGGAGGGCAGGGGCCGGACCGGACGTGCGTCACGCGCCGTCGGCGAGATTGCTCAGGTGGATCGAGGCCAGCCGCCAACGCGGTCCCTCCTTGACCAGCACCTGGGTGGCCCGGAACCGCCCGTCAGTCGGGTGGCCCTGGTAGCTGGTTCGCTGACTCTGCACACCGATGGCCACGGCCGTCATTCCGTACTCGCGGATGCCCACGTCGGACCACGTGAAGGACTGGTTGACCAGGTTCCCGGAGGTGTACCTGGCCAACCACTGCTCCTTGTTGAGTTTGAAGCCGCGCGGGCCGACGCCGACGAAGTCGTCGGTCAGCAGGTCAGCGAGTGCGGCGGTGTCGTGGCGTTCCTCGGCGGCGGCCCACTCCTGGCCGAGGGCCACCAGTTCCTCGCTCATGCGGTCTGCCTCCTCAAACCTCGGTGACATTGATCAACTTCGCAATCGAAACATTAGATATCGAACCTCGACGCCATCTAAGCTAGTAGCCATGGGACCTCCTGACAAGCCGCCGATCGGACTGGTGGTCACCCGCACGGCCAAGGCGCTCAACCGCGCCTTCGAGCGGGCGCTCGGCGGGGCCGGTGGATCGCAGCCGGTGTGGTTGATCCTGCTCGCACTGAAGAGCCAGCCCGGCAGCACGCAGCGCCGGCTCGCCGAGGAGCTGGGGATCCGGGAGGCGACGATGACCCACCACCTCAACGGCATGGAACAGGCCGGGCTGGTGACCAGGCGCCGGGACCCGAACAACCGGCGGGTCCACCAGGTCACGGTCACCGAGGACGGCGAGATCCTCTTCGAGCGGCTGCGGGCAGCCGCCCTGGCCTTCGACCTGCGGCTGCGGTCCGGAGCATCCGACGGTCAGCTCGACCAGTTGACCGAGACGCTGCAACGGCTCGCCGACAACGCGAGTCCGTGATCCGACCCAGAGCGGAGCCACGCGGGGGGCGTGCCCGGTCACCGGCGCCGCCACCGAGCAGCCACGGAGAGCCCGGTGGGCACCGGGCCGGGCGGTACGGATCTGTCCCACCCGCCTGTGACGTCTTCCCTGGCCTGCCGGGCTCTCGTCTCACTCGGTCCAACCGGAAGTACCCGATGATGCTTTCGTCATCGGCTGAAAATGAGCAGGGCTGGCAATGAGCATGGAGGTTGAGATGCGATCCGTCCAGGTGCATGCCGTGAGCAGGGCTCGGGGATCCGACAGCCTTGTGGTACGTGTGACCGACATCCCGGAACCGACAGCGGGGCAGGCCAGGGTCAGGATCGCGGCGGCAGGAGTTTCCTACGGCGATCTGCTCTTCCAGCGCGGCGTGGTCCCCGGAGGTCCGAAGCCGCCATTTGTCCCCGGTTGTGATCTCACCGGCGTTGTCGAGTCGGTCGGCCCTGGCGTGGCCGGCGTGGAACCCGGCGACCGGGTCACCGCGCTGGTCGTCTCCGCTGGTTACTCCAGCGTTTTGAACGTGCCGGTGGAACGGCTCGTTCCGGTGCCGGCGGACCTCGATCCGATCCAGGTCGCCGCCGTCTCCCTGAACTACTTCATCGCGTATCAGATGCTGCACCGGATCGCACAGGTGCGATCCGGACAACGCATCCTGGTGCACGGCGCGTCCGGAGGCGTCGGGTTGGCGCTCCTCCAACTTGCCGAACAGATTGGCGACGTGCAGGTGTGGGGCACCAGTTCGGCCCGGAATCTGGAGCTGGTGGGCAAGTTCGGGGCGACCCCCATCGACTACCGGGCCGAGAACGTGTTCGAGGTCGTCAAGGCAGCCGGCGGCAGCGTCGACGCCGTCTTCGACCACATCGGCGGAACCCACTTCTGGCGGTCGTACACCGTGCTCCGTCGAGGCGGGCGTCTGGTCGCCTACGGGCAGAATGACGCCCTACGCGACGGCCGGCCCAACATGCGGGTGGGTGCCATCGGGTTTCTCGGCGGAATCCTCGCGCCCAAACTCATCCCGGATGGTCGACGGACCGGGTTCTACAATGCCTGGGCTCTGGAGAAGTCCCATCCGACCGCCTACCGAGACGATCTTACCCACGTCCTCACCCTGCTGGCGGCCGGCAGGGTCGCACCCCGATCGATCACCGTGCTGCCGTTGCGGGAGGCCGACATGGCGTTCCGGACCCTTGAGGAGGGCGTCACCGGAAAGATCGTGCTGGACACCAGCGCCTGACCGGGATACCGGGGGCCGTTGCGCGAGCCGTGCCGGCAGATTCCCAGCCACCGGGGACACCTGGCTCATGACGTTTCCGCTCCGATGCCGAAGCCTGGTGGCAAACGGGCTACCTACCCGGAGCATCCTTCGCACCCCAGGGAGTGACCAGTGGCGAACGCACGGATCACCACCTCGACGGCAGACGACGCGCATTCCGACCCGGAAGTCACCGCCTGGCTGGCCCGGATGGCGCAGCCACTTCATACCATCGAGGTGGACGCTTCGCTGGCTGATCTCGAACCGTTGCGCGCGATCGTCGGTGATGCCGTGATCGTGGGTATCGGCGGCTCCACCTACGGCGCGCACGAACAGTTCACCCTGACCACCAGGATCATCCGGTTCCTGGTTGAGGAACTGGGGTTCCGCACGGTCGCCACCGAGGAGGACTGGGATGTCGCCCTCGACCTTGACCAATACGTCGTCACCGGTGCGGGGAATCTGAGCAAACTGATGTCGGGCACGAATGCGCCATGGCGTGTCCGGGAGATCCACGCCGCGCTGGAATGGTTACGCGGGTACAACGCCGGACGTGCGGATCCGGTGCGTTTCGTCGGCGTGGGCGTGATCGACACCAGGCCTGCCGTGTACGATCTGGTGGAGGTCCACGTCGGGCGTGTCGCCCCGGACCGGCTGGCCGAACTACGCGAACACTTCGCTGTCATCAGGCCCGTCCGCCCCGACCATGTCCGGTGGTTCTTCGCCGAGGTCGCCGACAAGGATGCGTTCGTCGAGCATGCTCGGCAGGCGTTGCGGCTGGTCGAGAATCTGCCGTCCGCAGGCCCGGACAGCGCGCTCGCCGTTCAGCATGCCAGGCAGATTGTGGCCGTCTACGAACACTACGTGCACCACGTGGTGGAGGACGGTTACCGTGATACCGCGATGGCCGACAACCTGCGTTGGTGGCAGGAGTACACTGGGCATCGGATCGCCTACTGGTCAACGAACGCGCACAGTGCGCGCAGCACGGGGCTCACGGTCTCCATTCCACCTAAGGGACGGCTAGAATTCACGCCGACCGGCGAGCGCCTGCGCGAAAGGTACGGCGACCGGTACGTGTCGCTGGGCCTGACCTTCGACCACGGAACGGTGATCTCCGGATGGGGTCTACCACCGTTCGCCCGGCGGCCGTTGGCAGCGCCATCGGTGCCCGCGCAGTTCGCCGAGCGGCCCCTGTGCGATGTCGATCTGGACCAGTTCCTGGTGGACCTGCGCACCCCGGTGTCCGGGCATGTAGGCCGTTGGCTCGACGGGCCGGCGCGCACCCGAGTCATCGGTTCGATCTGCGACCCCGGCCAACCCCCGGAGGAGTACTGGATGGCCGGCGGGTCGCTGCGCCAGTGGTTCGACGTGCTGCTGCACAGCAACCGGCCGGTGTCACCGACCGCGGATTTGTGATCTCGGGCCGGTGGCCGTGCTGGCCCGGCAGGTCCGCCGGACGCTCCACGGCCGACCGGGGCGGCGCGGGACCGGCGCGAAGAGGCCCGGCCGGGATCGGCCGGTGGTGTGCCGGCGGGCGTGGACGCCGACACGCGCGTGGTGGGACGCCGGCACCGCACGGTCGTTCCTCCCAGAGCGCCACCGACCGCCTCGGTCCCAGGCTCCCCGGCGGGTCGGCGCCCAGACTCGATGCGGTACGACGCGCCCGGCGGTGCCGTCCGTACCGGCCCGTCTCGCCGCGCGCACAGGGTCGGCGCGGGTGGGGCGGGATGATCCGGGTGGCGCCGTCACTCGGTGTCGGAGCCGGGCACCGGCAGGGTCCACGGCCAGGCCAGGGCCACCGCCCCCCACCACCACCACGGTAGTTCGGCTCCGCCCTGCCGTTCGTCGGCTGCCGTCCCGTCCTCGTTGAACTGGTCAGTCCACTGGTCGAAGTCGGCATGGTGGTCGGCCCATTCCAGACCCATCGCTGCCCTTCCCTACCCGGCGCCGGTCCCAACCGAAGTCGGCTGATTTGCTTCCCAGCTCTCCACCGACCGACGTTTGCAGCACCGCGTCCGGCCGTGGCGGGTCACGCGTCCTAAACTGGCGGGATTCGTTCCCGACTTCTGGCACCCACAGGAGGCGTGGGTGCGGGAGAACATCGATGTCGCGTGCCGGAACCGCCGAAGTGGGCGGGCGGGCGAGGGCCGGGCGGCCGGTTGGGGCCGAGGTGGGGATTCGCCGCTGTTCCCCACGCCGGGGGTGACCCGTGGGCGTGCTGGTCAACGTGGACTCGACTGTCACCCGCGCGCACCAGCACCCCTGCTGGAGCGCGAAAAGGGGGATGCTCAGGCCGAACCACGAGGCGGGGTAGGACAACCCGAGCCGGCCGCCCGCGTACTCGACCAGTGCTTTCAGACAAAGCGGACAACTCTAGAACACGCCGGAGCCTGGCCGCCAGCCAGCAGCAGGTTGCCACCGGGCCGCCGTGCCCGTGGGGAAACTGACAACCCGCGCGACGTACGGGTCGTGCGGGTTGGAATAAGGTCCAGTAGATCCTCGATCTGTGCCCCCGGGAGGATTCGAACCTCCGACACCCGCTTTAGGAGAGCGGTGCTCTATCCCCTGAGCTACGAGGGCGTGTGACTGTGTGGAAGGCTACCGCGTCGGCGGACGGCGGTGTCGGCGGCCAGCTGTGGTGGAACGTTCGTTCGGCTGGCTGCCGTCCATCGCTGACGGGGTGTTGGGGGTGGCTTGGCCCGCGGCCCGGTAGCAGGATTCGGGCCGGCGGGGACTGGACCTGCCGCGTGGTCTTTGGCAGGCTGTCGGGCTGTTGGTCTGAGCCGAGACGGTCTGGGAGATTCTGCGTACAGTGCGGATTCTGAGGGAACCTTTGTCGATCGCCCGTTGTGTCACGGTCACGGCCGTGGCCTCGCTGCTCGCCGGGGGTTTCGCCGGTGGGGTGCCCGGGGTGGCCGTGGCCGCCCCGGGATCGCAGTCGCCGGGTCAGGTGCAGGCGCAGTTGAAGACCCTGATGCACAAGGTCGAGGTGGTGACCGAGAAGTACGACGCGGCCACCGATGAGGTGGCCAAGAAGCGGGCCGCCCGCGACCGGGCCGACGCCACGGCCAGGGCGCTGAACGCCAAGCTCGGCGCGGTCAGCGGCAAGGTGCGCCAGATGGCCTCGGCGACCTACCGGGCGGTGCCGTTCAGCGAGTTCACCGCTCTGATGACGAGCAGTTCCCCGCAGCAGTTCCTGAACCAGCTCAGCGCCCTGGATGTCATCGCCAGAAAGCGTGGCCAGGCGGTGGCGACGTTACGGCAGACCAGTGTCAGGGCCGGACAGGCGCAGCAACGGGCCCGCCAGGCCGCCCAGCAGGCCCAGGAACTGGTCGACTCGCTGGCTGCGCAGAAGGCGTCACTGGACAAGCAGGTCACCAGACAGAAGTCGTTGCTGGCCACGCTGACCTTCTCCGAGCAGCAGGCGGTGTTCGCCAGCGCGTTCGGCAGTGGGTCGCTGGTGGCTCCGGACGTGCCGGCCACCGGTCGGGCCGAGGCGGCCGTGGCCGCGGCCAAGTCCATGCTGGGCGTCCCCTACGTGACCGCCGGGGCCTCGCCGTCACCGGGGTTCGACTGCTCCGGGCTGACCATGTGGGTCTGGGAGCAGGCCGGCGTGTCGCTGCCGCACCACGCCGCGTCCCAGTACGGCATGGGTCCGCACGTGCCCCGCGACCAGCTCCAGCCCGGGGACCTCGTGTTCTTCTTCTCCCCGATCAGCCATGTGGGTATCTACATTGGCGACGGGATGATGATTCACGCACCCACCCCGGGCGACGTGGTGAAGGTGGCCCCGATCAACGAGATGCCGTTCGCCGGCGCCACCAGGGTTGGCTGACCGGAGGCTGAACTCCTGGCGTGGCGACCCCGGACGGTTCTGGACGGCTCCGGACGTGCGTCGGCGCCGCCGCGCGGCTCGATCGCCGGGCGGTCCGGCGCGTCACGCCGGCGCGGCGCAGCCCCGGCCGGCGGCACGCCGTTCGGGACGCACCCCGTGTCAACCAACCCGGCTCCGTCGTTGTCCTGAATGGGGGGACGGACCGGCCGCCTGCGGTCCACCCAGCCAGGTTCGCCGGCCGGCCGGCCGGCTTGCCCACAACCGTCAGGAGACCCGGTGTCGCACGGTCGGAAACCATCCACCCGCGTCCTGATCTCCCCGTTCGTGGGTGTTGGGCCGCTGGCCGCGGCCACGATGTTCGTCGGCGGTTGCCTGCTGGTGGTACTGGTCCTGGCCACCCGGCCGATGAGTTGGCGGACCATCGACCTGGAGGTGTACCGGTCGGGCGCCTCGGCGCTGCTGCACGGCCGGGACGTCTACGCCGCGCACCCTGGGGACTCCCACCTGCCGTTCAGCTACCCGCCGTTCGCGGCGTTGTCCTTCGTGCCGATGGCGTTGCTCGGCCAGATCGCGTCCCGGGCAGTGCTCACCGCGCTGTCCGCCGCGGCGCTGGTGCTGTGCCTGGGCCTGTCCGTCCAGGCGGTACGTCCAGGATGGAGAGTTCGATCCCGCTGGACGGTCGCGTTGCTGGTGGGGACCGCGGCGCTGTTCACCGACCCGGTGTACTGGACGCTGGCCTTCGGGCAGGTGAACCTGCTGCTGGTGGCACTGGTGCTTCTGGACCTGCTGGGGGGTCGAACCGGGCTGCCCCGCGGCGTGCTGATCGGGGTGGCCACGGCGGTCAAGCTGACCCCCGGCCTGTTCGTCGTCTACCTGGCGCTGACCCGCCGGATGCGGGCGGCGGTGACCGCGGCCACGGTGCTGGCGGCCTCGATGGCGGTCGGGTTCCTGGTGGCGCCGGGGCCGTCGCTGGAGTACTGGGGTCGACTGGTGTTCGATCCCGGCCGGGGCGGCGGGCGGGAGTTCATCGATAACCAGTCGCTGCGTGGAGCGGCCATCCGGCTCGCCGGGGCGGTCGGTTCGACCCCGGTCGGCTGGGCGGTGCCGGCGGTGCTGACCCTGGTCGTCGGCATGTGGTTCGCCGTCCGGGCGGGCCGTCGCCCGGACGATCTGCTCGGCGTGTCGCTGTGCGCGGTCACCGGCCTGCTCGTCTGGCCGGTCTCGTCGAACCATTACTGGGTGTGGGCGCTGCCGGTGGCGGTCGTGCTGTGGGCACGGTGCCTGGACCTGCGCGCCCCGGCCCGGGTGGCGGTGGCCGCCGGCTGGACCGCGGTCTTCTGCCTCGCACCGATCTGGTGGGTGCCCTACCGCCACGGGCTGAAGTTCACCCTGCACGGCGGCCAACTGCTGGCCGGTAACGCCTACGTGCTGGCCGGGCTCGCCCTGCTGGCCGGCGCGCCGCTGCTGGTCCGCTCGGCACTGCCCAGCCGGGGCACCGGGCAGCCGGTGGCACCCGAGCCCCGGGCGGAACCGGACCTTCAGAACGCGGCGAGCCAGACCTGATGTGAGCGTTCACCGACTCGCGCTCCAGCCGGGGCCGGCTGAGAGGACCCGGCACGGGTTGGTGGTCATCGCCCACCACCTGGTGGCCGGGCGGTTTGGGTTGCCCGGTTTGCGGGCAGCCTGAGGGCGAACACCGGGTACCGGTGACCGGGCGCGAACCGGGCCGATCGCCGCGGCGGGACGGAACCGGGTGGGTCGGGATGGGCCAGGATCCGTCGAGGATCCTGCCGGATCGGTCGGTCGGCGTCGGTAGCGGAGGAGGCCGCTCATGGGCAGCATGCTGCAGGGCAGGAACATCGCGTTCGTGGTGGCGAACGAGGGTGTCGAGCGGGTCGAGCTGACCGAACCGTGGAACGCGGTCGAGGACGAGGGCGGCACCCCACAACTGGTGGCGCCGCACGCCGGGACGGTGCAGACGTTCGACCACCTGGACCGCTCGGCCGCGTTCGAGGTGGACGCGGCGGTGGCCGACGTCGAAGCCGGTGAGTTCGACGGGCTGGTGCTGCCCGGCGGGGTGGTCAATCCAGACAAGCTGCGGACAAGCCCGGCGGCCGTGCACATGGTGCGGCGGTTCTTCGAACTGGGCCGGCCGGTCGCGGTCATCTGCCACGGCCCGTGGACTCTGGTCGAGGCCGACCAGGTGCGTGGTCGGCGGCTGACGTCGTGGCCGAGCCTGCGGACGGACATCCGAAACGCCGGCGGTGACTGGGTCGACGAGGAGGTCGTGGTCGACACCAACGGCCCGAACGTGCTCATCTCCAGCCGCCGGCCGGATGATCTCAAGGCGTTCTGCGGGGAGATCGTGCACCGGTTCTGACCCTGCCGCACCATCTCACCACCTTCCGGGTCCTGCTCCGGTTACGGTGCGGGTCCGCGGTGTTTCGGATAGGGCGCAACACCGGTTCCCGGTCCTGCTCCAGGTACGGGGCAGGACCGGGAACACCGGTGTCAGACCCGCACCGGGCTGGCCGTGACCGGGACCGGGTCGCCGGCCGCGTGCCCGGCCGCCCGGCCGCGGCCGGGCAGCCAGTCCAGCCACGACGGCAGGTACCAGTTGTACCGGCCCAACGCCGACATGGCCGCCGGTAGGAGCACGCCGCGCACCACGGTGGCGTCGATCAGGATCGCCGCGGCCAGCCCCACACCAACCTGCTTGAACTCCAACATGGACAGCGTCGCGAAGACTGAGAACACAGCGGTCATGATGACCGCGGCACTGGTCACGGTGGACGCCGACCGCAGCACGCCGTGCCGTACCGCGTCTACGGTGGGCAACCCGACCCGCACCGCCTCGCGAATCCGGCTCACCACGAAGATGTGGTAGTCCATCGACAGTCCGAACAGGACGACGAACAGGAACAGCGGGAGCCAGGTGACGATCCCCCCGTCGGAGCGGAAACCGAGCAGCCCCTGCGCCCACCGGTGTTGGAAGACCAACACGAGCAGGCCGTAGGCGGCCCCGACGCTGAGCAGGTTCAGCACGATCGAGGTGGCCGCCACCACCACCGACCGGAACGTCAACAGCATCACCAGGAACGTCAGGCCCAGCACGAACCCGAACACCAGCGGCAACCGACCGGCGATCTGCCGGCCGAAGTCCCGCTCACCGGCGGTCTGGCCGGTGACCCCCGACCAGGTGTGCGGCAGCCGGCCGAACGTCGCGGGCACCAACCGGTCCCGCAGCAGGTCCAACGACCTGCCGGCCCGCGAATCGTTGGCCCGGTAGGGGATGGGCAGGTCGAGGACGGCCACCCGCCCATCGGTGGAGAACCTGGGTACCCCGGCGGGGTCCAGGGCGAACAGGCCACTGGCCGAGGCCTGTCGGGACAGCGCACCGGCCGCAGTGGTCACCCCGGCCCGCGACAGCGGCGCCGGCCCGGTGGCGGTGACCACCACCTCGTGCTCGGCCCCCTGATCGGGGAACGCCGCGTTGAGCCGGTCGTAGGACCGCATGATCGGGATCGACCGGGGCAGGTCCGCGGTGCCGGGTAGCGCGGTCCGGAGCTGGAGCGCCGGCGCGGCCAGCGCGGCCATGGCCAGCGCGGCCAGCCCGAACGACACCACCGGGCGGCGTGACACCACCCTCAGGACCGCCGCCCAGGTCCGCGAGTACCGGACCCCGCCGGGTCGGCCGCCACGGCCACGCAGCCGGTGGACCAACGGCACCCGGGGCCGTTCGATCCGCTCGCCGAGCAGGGCCAGCAGCGCCGGCAGCACGGTCACCGAGCCGGTCACGGCCACCGCGACCACGAGCATGGTGCCCACCGCCAACGAGGTGAACACCGCGTTGCCAGACAGCAGCAGGCCCGCCATCGCGATCAGCACGGTGATCCCGGAGATCACCACGGCCCGCCCGGAGGTGGCCGCGGCGATCTCGATGCTGTCCCGGCCGGACGCGCCGCGGGCCCGTTCCTCCCGTTCCCGCCGGATGTAGAACAGCGAGTAGTCCACTCCCACCGCCATCCCGATCAGCAGCACCACGCTGGACGCCGCGTCGGCCAGCGGCACCAGATGGGAGGCCAGCGCGGACAGGCCCATGGCCCCGGCCACCGCGGTCAACGCCAGCAGCACCGGCACTCCGGCGGCGAACAGCGCGCCGAACACGACCAGCAGGATGGCCAGTGTGACCGGAATGCTGGTGAGTTCGGCCCGCCTCAGGTCGTCGCCGGACTGGTTGCCGATCGCCCGGTCGATCGACGCGCCGCCAACCTGCTCGACTCGCAGGTCCGGGTGGTCGGCCTGCACCCGGCCGGTCGCGGCCAGCATCGGCCCGACCAACTCCTCGGCTCGGTCCGAGCTGGCCGACCCGGTGAGCGTGCCGGTGTCCAACGTCACCGTGACCAGTCGGCTGTGACCGTCCCGGGACGGCACCGGTTTACCGACCGGACCGATGCCGCGCAGGCCGGCGTAGTGGCGGGTCAGATCGGCGGTCACCGCGGTCACCTCGGCCGGGTCCAGGCTGCCGTGCCGGGCCTGGATGAGTACCGCCTCGGTCGGCTTGTCGCCGAAGTACGCGCCCTCGGTCGCCTTGTCGGCGATCTTCGACTGGCCCGCCCCGGTGTCGACGCCCGACAGTTGCCGGTTGCCGGCGGCGCCGCCAGCCAGCACGGTGAGCGTCACGAAGAGCACCCATCCGGTCACCGCGGTCCACCGGTGCCGGGTACTCCACCTCGCCACGTTCAGCACAGGTCCAGAACCGGACCGGGTACGCGTCATTCGCTCCTCCTCGATGCGGCCGGACCCGAGCGGAGTCCGGTTGCGACCCACACGACGGTGCCGGATCGACGAAGCGCTGTCGGTGGTGTGACCACCCGTCTTCCGGTGGGGTTGACCCCACCCGGCATTGGGATGGACGCCTCATGGCTCCGGTGCCCGGCGGTGCCTACCGTGGACGTCGTGACTTCGACAGATGCCGCCGCGCCGGACCGGCCGGCCGCACCGGACGGGCAGACCGGACGGTCCGGGCAGGCCGGGCCGACCCGGCAGACCGGGCGCCGGGTCGGGCTGGGCGCGGTGTTGCGCGGCCCCTGGTCGGCATCGGGCTGGCTGGCCACGGTCCACGTGCTGGTCGGGTTCCCGATCTGCGTGACCGCGTTCGTGCTGATGGTGACGCTGGTGTCCCTGACGGCCGGGCTGGCGATCACCGCGATCCTGGCGGTGGTGCCGCTGCTGCTGCTGCTGGCCTCGGTGCGGGTGCTTGGCACGGTGCAGCGGTCCCGGTTCGCCGCGCTGCTGGACGTGCGGATCGACCCGGTGCCGCCCCGGCGGGACGGGTCGAGCTGGTGGCGCCGGCTGGTCGCCGAGGCGCTCGCGGCGAGCACCTGGCGGCAGATCGGCTACCACCTGGTGTCGCTCCTCACCGGCACGGTCGGGTTCGCGCTGGTCACTTCGGTCTGGTCGGCCGGCCTGGTCGGCGTCACCGCGTTCGCGTACGGCTGGGTACTGCCCCGGCACGGCATCTTCGGCTGGGACATGCGCGCCCCGCTGATGCTGGCGGCGCTCACCGGCGTCGGGCTGGTGGTGCTGTTCGCCGCCCCCTGGGTGGCCCGGGGAGTGGCCGCGGTGGACGTGGCGCTGGCCTGGGCGCTGCTCGGGCCGAGCCGCGGCGAGCGACTGCGCGGCCGGGTGGCCTCGCTCACCGAGAGCCGGGCCGGCGCGGTGGACGCGGCCGACGCCGAGCGCCGGCGGATCGAGCGCGACCTGCACGACGGCACCCAGCAGCGGTTGGTGTCCCTGGCGATGAATCTGGGCATGGCCCGGGCGAAGTTCACCGACGCCCCGGAACCGGCCCGCGACGCGATCGCCGCCGCGCACGAGGAGGCCAAGCAGGCCCTGGTCGAGTTGCGGGGATTCGTCAGGGGTCTGCATCCGGCGGTGCTCAACGACCGGGGTCTGGACGCGGCGCTGTCGGGCATCGCCGCCCGCGCGCCGTTGCCGGTGTCCCTGCGGGTGGAGGTGTCCCGGCGCCCGTCGCCGACCATCGAGGCGGTGGCCTACTTCGTGGTCTCCGAGGCGCTGAACAACGTGGTCAAGCACGCCGAGGCGTCCCGGGCGGACGTCACCGTGCGGCGCCTGGACGGCCTGCTGCGGGTGGAGGTCGCCGACGACGGCCGCGGCGGTGCCGGGCCCGACGGCGGCAGCGGCCTGCGCGGCCTGGCCCAGCGGGTGGCCTCGGTGGATGGCACCCTGCGCATCGACAGCCCGCCGGGGGTGGGAACCGTGATCGTGGTGGAGTTGCCATGCGAGTCGTGATCGCCGAGGATTCCGTGCTGCTGCGCGAGGGGCTGGTGCGGCTGCTCGACGACGCCGGGATAGCGGTGGTCGACGCGGTCGCCGACGCCGAGGCGCTGTTGCGGGCGGTCGAGCGGCATCAGCCCGACGTGGTGATCGCCGACGTCCGGATGCCCCCGACCCACACCGACGAGGGCCTGCGGGCCGCGCTGGTACTGCGCCGGAGCCGGCCCCGGGTGGCGGTGCTGGTGCTGTCCCAGTACGTGGAGGAGCGTTACGCCACAGAGTTGCTGTCGACCGACACCAGTGGCGTGGGGTACCTGCTCAAGGACCGGGTCGCCGACGTCACCGAGTTCCTCGACGCGCTGCGCCGGGTGGCCGCCGGGGGCACCGTGCTGGATCCCGAGGTGGTCTCCCAACTGCTGGTCCGCCGCCGCAGCGACCCGCTGGACCGGCTCACCGCCAGGGAGACCGAGGTGTTGGCGCTGATGGCCGAGGGGCGGTCCAACTCCGGTATCGCCGCCGCGCTGGTGGTCAGCGACAGCGCGGTGGAAAAGCACGTGAACAGCATCATGAGCAAGCTCGACCTGGCGCCCACCGACACCGACCACCGCCGGGTGCTCGCCGTACTGCGATTCCTGAAGGTCTGAGGGGGCAACCGTGACCACGAACACCACCGGTACCGACCGGCCGGGCAGGACCGGCCACCGGGCCGCCTGGCTGGCCATCGGTGTGCCGCTCACCGGGGCCGCGCTGTTTTTCGGCAGCCTGAACGTGGTGGCCCTGGTGGGTAGCCAGTCCGATGTGGAGAATCACGTCTACCGTGAGAACGCGGTCGTTCGGTTGGATGTCGCGATCGGCTCCGGTGACATCGAGGTCCGGCACGGGCCGACCGGTCAGGTCACCGTGCGGCGTAGGCTGACCTGGGCGTTCAGTCGCCCGGCGGCCAGCCAACGGATCTCCGGCGCGACGTTGTTCATCCGCACCAACTGCGGGTTCCGGGCTGTGGCCCGCTGTTCGTCGGACTACCTGGTGACGGTGCCCGCCGATGTCGCGGTGCACGCCCACACCTCGTCGGGAACGGTCACTGTGGACGGTGTGGGGGGCGGGTTGGATCTGTCGACTTCCTCCGGCGACATCCGGGTGCGCGGCGGGCGCGGCGCGCTGTTGGCGCGCACCGGTTCCGGGTCGATCGAGGTGACCGGATCGGCGTCGCAGGACGTGTCGGCGCACACCGGTTCCGGGGACGCGGCGTTGACATTCGACCAGTCGCCGCGCCGAGTCGACGCCCAGACCGGATCCGGCGACGTGGACGTCGCGGTTCCCGGCCGCGACCGGTACCGGGTGACCGGCGACACCGGTTCGGGGGACCGCTCGATCAACGTGATCCAGGATCCGGATGCGAACCGTTCGATCCGGGCCGATACCGGCTCCGGTGACGTCACGGTCCGCTACCTGGACGGCTGATCCGGGGGTGCGGCGCCCACCGGGCCCTACGGCGGTCACCGCCCAAATGCTCAGACCCGCATCCGAGCACCGTCACGGCCGTTCGCGGTGGCCACGATCTCGGCCATGATCGACAGCGCGATCTCCGCCGGGGTGCGACCGCCGATGTTCAGCCCGACCGGGCAGCGCAGCCGGTCCAGGTGGGTTTGCGGCACGCCCGCCTCCCGCAGCCGCCCGGTCAGCAGCGGGACGAGCCGCCGGCTGCCCAGCATGCCCACGAATCCGGCCGGGCTGGCCAGCGCGACCCGCAGCACCTCGTCCGCATCGGGTATGTCGTGGTCGGACACCAGCACGGCGTCACCGGCGTTCGGCGGATGATCCCGCAGCCGGGCGGCCGGGGCGTCACCCAACAGCACCGCGTTCCACCCGGTGAACCGGGCCAGGTCGGCCACCGCGCGGCCCACCGGATTGTCGCCGGCCACGATCACCGCGGCCGCCGGCGGCAACACCTCGGCGAACAGTTCCAGCGCGCGCACCTCGCCGTGCCCGAACACGGCCCGGCGGCGCACCGTGCTCTGCCCGCCGGCGACCAGCTCACCGGCCAGGTCGGTGCCCGCGGTGTCGAACTCCGAGCAGCCCAGGGTGCCGGCCAACACATCGTCGTCCACGACCACGAGCTTGGCGCCCGGATGAGACGGAGCCTGGCCGTCCACCGCGATGACCGTGACCAGCACCGCGGTCCGGCCCTCGTCGGCGGCCTGCCGCAGGGCCCGCAGGACGCCGGCAGTGTCCGAGCCGTCGGGCCGACCGTACCCGTTCGGGGCGTTCACGTTCACCGGGTCCTCCTGGATGGATGAGTCCGAACGGGGCGATCTGCGGGAGGACCGGTACCGACCCGTCATGCCTGCCTGGTGTTGGGTGGCGGAGCCAGGCTCCGCCCGCGGAGGACGACACGGCCCCGGTGGCGTTCCGGCGGATGGCACGGCGCCGCGGTGCTCACGCGGTGGGGTTACCGTTCACCCTAATCGGTTCGGGGCGGTCACGGCCCGGGAAGTCGCGGTTTGGGCCGCGGTTTCGGCCCGGGTGGCCCACCGCGGGCTTCCAGCCGGACCCGGTCGCCGACCCCGAGCCGCAGCCGGGCCGCCGCCGAACCGTCACGGACCGCCACCGCGGCCCGGCCGGCCGAGTCGACCAGGACCACCACCCGGCCGGGCTCGGCGTCGGCGAACACCTCACCCAGCACCGCCTCGACCGTGCGGTCGGGCAGGTGGACCGACAGCCGGTCCGGACCGTCCGGGCCCGCCGGACCGATCGCGCCCGCCGAACTGGCTGAGCTGGCCAGGCCGGCCCGGGCCAGGTCCGCGGCGGTGGCGTCGAGTTGGACGTTGCCGTACCGGTCGACCGTGGCCACCTCGGTGTCGACCATGCCCGCGCCAACCCGGGTCACCGGGACCGGGAGCCGGGCCAGGGTGGCCGGGTCCACCGCCGGGCCGAGGCGTTCGGGTGGCACCCCGGCGGCCAGGTGCGCGGCGGCCGGGGCGAACACGTCGCGCCCGTGGAAGGTGCGTGACACGACCGGCAGCCGGTAGCCCGGCTCGGTGAGTTCGTAGGCGCCGCGCGGGCCGCCCAGCGCGGTCGCCGCCGGCACCAGCAACCCGTTGTCCGGGCCGACCAGCACCGAGTCGCCGGCCAGCACCGCGACCCCTCGCCGGTCCGTGCCCACCCCGGGATCGACCACGGCCAGGTGCACCGCCGGCGGCAGGTATCCGATCGTCTGGGCCAGCACCGCCGCCCCGCGGCCGACGTCCTGCGGCGGTACCCCGTGGGTCACGTCCAGTACCCGCGCGTCCGGGGCGATCCGGGCGATGACCCCCCGGCATGCGGCGGTGAAACCGTCCTGGTCGCCGTAGTCGGTGGTGAAGGAGATCCACTCGTACCCGTGCCTGGCCACGGCGGGAAGTGTCGCCTACCGGCGCCGGCCTGGGGTCATCGGGCCCACCGGTACCGACCACGGCGTGGCAGGCTTGAGCCGCGCCGGGCGAGGCACGGTGCCACCACCGAGGAGGGATCGATGCTCGTCGTCACCAGCAACGACATTCCGGGATACGAGATCACGCACGTGTTCGGCGAGGTGTTCGGCCTCACCGTCCGCTCCCGCAACGCCTTCGCGAATCTGGGTGCCGGGTTGAAGTCACTTGTCGGCGGCGAGCTCAAGGGCCTGACCAAGGCGCTCTACGAGAGCCGCAACGAGGTGATGGGCCGCATGGTCGCCGAGGCGCAGGCGCGCGGGGCGAACGGGATCGTCGCGATGCGCTTTGACCTCCGAGATGGGCGACGTCTGGACCGAGCTGTGCGCGTACGGCACGGCGGTGTACGTGGTGCCGGTGTCCGAGCAGGCCCGTGCCGCCGCGGCCCAGATGGCCCAGCCGCCGCAGGGTTACGGCCCGCCGGCTGGTTATCCGCAGCAGCCGGGCGCGCAGGGTCAGCCCGGCCAGCCGGGCGCCTGGCCGCAGGGGTGAGCCCGGCGCCGGTCGGAAACTCGTAGGCTCGGGACATGCCAGCAGAACTGACCCATGTCGATCCGACCGGAGCGGCCCGAATGGTCGACGTGTCGGGCAAGGGCGTCACGGTGCGTGAGGCCGTGGCGACTGGCCGGCTGCGGACCACCCCCGAGGTGGTGGCACTGCTGCGCGCCGACGGCTTGGCCAAGGGGGACGCACTGGGGGTGGCGCGGATCGCCGGGATCACCGGCGCCAAGCGGACACCCGACCTGGTGCCGTTGTGTCATCCGGTCGCCCTGCACAGTGTCACCGTCGACCTGCGGATCGTCGACGACGGGGTGCACATCCAGGCCACCACCCGCACCGCGGACCGCACCGGGGTGGAGATGGAGGCGCTGACCGCGGTCGCGGTCGCCGGCCTGGCCCTGGTGGACATGGTCAAGGCGGTGGACCGGGGTGCCACCATCACTGACATCGGGGTCATCCACAAGTCGGGCGGCCGGTCCGGAACGTGGACCCGCGGGGCCGGAACGTGACCCCGGGCCACCCCGGCGGGCGGTCGCACCGTGCCTGGCTACCCCTCGACATCGGAAGGCTGACGATGCGCTGGACGAACGATCCCGACCCCGGCACCCGACGCGGCCCGGCGGGGTCATGGTGACCGGCCCGGCGGCCGTGCGCCGGGCCGCGGTGATCACCGCGTCGAACCGCAGCGCGCGGGGGGAACGGGAGGACACCTCGGGTCACCTGCTCACCCGGCTGCTGCGGGAACAGGGGTTTCTGGTCGACGAACCGGTGGTCGTGCCCGACGACATACCCGCGATCCAGGCGGCACTGCGCGGCGCGCTGGCCACCGGAGTGGACCTGGTGGTGACCACCGGTGGCACCGGGGTCACCCCGACCGACGTGACGCCGGAAGCCACCAGGCCGCTGCTGGATCGGGAGATCCCTGGGATCGCCGAGACGATCCGGTCGGCCTCCCGGGACCGGGTGCCGACCTCGGTGCTGTCCCGCGGGCTCGCCGGTAACGTCGGGGCCGCGCTGGTGGTCAACCTGCCCGGGTCGCCTGGTGGTGTCCGCGACGGCGCGACCGTGCTCGGTCCGATCCTCGGGCACGTCCTGGACCAGTTGCGTGGTGGCGATCACCTGCCGACGACCGCCGGCCCCCAATGAGCGAGCGAACCGGGTGGGCGCGGTGCCCCTTGTGCGACGGTGCCGGGGCCGGAGCGGGTCAGGAATAGCGTCCGGTGGGGTGTCTTGGACTTCGAGAACGGAGCCTCGGGGGCGTGAACGCAGCGTAGTGGAGCGAGGGCACACGTGAACATTCAGGTTGCGGTGAGTGACCAACCGTTGTCGCCGGAGGAACATCTGCGGGCGGTGGAGCGGGTCGACTCCGGTGCCTGCGTGGTGTTCGCCGGTGTGGTGCGCGACCACGACCACGGCCGCAAGGTGGTCGAGCTGGAATACGTCGGGCACCCCACCGCCGAACGGGTCCTCACCGAGGTGGCCGAACAGGTCGCCGCGGACCCGAGCGTGCACGCGGTGGCGGTGAGCCACCGGTTGGGTCCGCTGACCGTCGGGGACGTGGCCCTGGTCGCGGCGGTGAGTGCGGCGCACCGGCACGAGGCGTTCGCGGCCTGCGCCGCGCTGGTGGAACTGGTCAAGGAGCGGATCCCGGTGTGGAAGCGGCAGGTCTTCCCCGACGGCACCGACGAGTGGGTCAACTGCGCGTGAGTCCTGCGCCGTGAATGGCCGGGCCGTTTCCGTTTCGCCACCAGGCACGGCGAGGCGGGCGTGGAGGTGGTGGGGCGCCGCCGCGAAGACCGCCAGGTGACCCGGTACGCTGACAGGCCTGGTACCCGAACCGCTGTCCCGACCTCGGGCCGCGGACCGTACCGGGTCGCAGTCGTGATCGTTTCGTGTTCATGAACTCGTTCACCTCGCGGAGGCTATGGGCCTGTGGTGACCGTGCGTTACTGGGCGGCGGCTCGGGCGGCGGCGGGCCGCGATGAGGAGACGCTGCCGGCGTGTGACCTGGGCGAGTTGCTGACCAGGATCGCCGAGCGGCACGACATCTCGCGGGTGTTGTCGGTGTGCAGCCTGCTGGTGGACGGCGCGCCCGTGCACCGCGAGGACACCGGGCGCGGCCTGGCCAGCGGCGCGGTCGTTGACGTCCTGCCGCCCTTCGCCGGCGGCTGAGCCGAGCCCGACTGGGATGCGCGGTCGGATCTGTCCGCCGACGTGGCAGACCCCCGGGCACCTGACGGGTGGCGCCTCCCCCGGGAGCCGGCCGGCCGCACTGTGACCGCTGCGGGAGCCGGCAGCGGTCCGTCGCGACCCTCGAACTCGGCTCGTTCGGGGCGGTCCGCGGGCGGCCGGTCAGCGGCGTCAGCAGGGTTGTTTGGGGTGGGCGACCCTGCGTGGCCCGGCCGTCCACGCCGGTTAGGCTCGAACGCCTACCGAGGAGGTCGTGGTGCAGGTAGCCGACGTGATGACGTCCGTGCGGGTCAGTGGCTCTCCCAGCGGGACGCTGCGGGACGCCGCCGCCCGTATGTGGGAGCAGCAGACCGGGTCGCTCCTGGTGATGGATGGTGACCACCTCCTGGGCATCGTGACCGAACGGGACGTGGTGCGGGCCGTGGCGCAGGGAGGGAACGTCGACACCGCCACGGTGGGCGAGATCATGACGCCCGACGTGTTCACCGTGCCCCCGGACATGGCGCTGTACGAGGCGGCGCGGCTGATGGTGTCGCGGTGGGTGCGTCACCTCCCGGTGGTGGACAGCGACGAGGTGGTCGGCGTCCTGTCGTTGCGGGACCTGGTGGCGGTGCTCGCCGCGATGGGCCGGGAGACCGATGACGTGCGGTTGCCCGCGGATGAGTTGGTGCGTTCCCGCAGGCTGGCCAGGATCGAGGCCGGCGACCTTGACTGAACGGGTGGATCCTGGGTCCGAAAGCCGGTCCGATCGGCCTGTGTACCGCGGCCAGGTGCTGCCGGACGTCTCCACCGACGAGACTGACGTCGGCTGGGGAGACCTGCCCGACGGGTCCGGTGACGACGAACGGATCCTGCGTGAGGTCCCACCCCACCACGTGGGCTGACCGCCGGGCTGACCGCCGGGCCGGAGGTCAGGGTGGTCGCAGGGTGACGGTCAGGCCGGCGTCACCCCCGGCCCCGGCCAGGCGTCGGGCCGTGTCCGGCGCGGCGGCGACCACCAGCAGCGGGCCACCGGACCGATCGGAGCCCACCGGAACGACGGCCAGCACGGTCACGTCCGCGGCGAGCACCACGGCCGGCTGGGGGCTCTCGGGCCCGGCGTCGCCGGGTCCGGTGTCATCGGCGCCGGACCGGGCCAGCAGGTCCACCCGGGAACCGGGCCGCAGCAGAACCGCGGTGGCCGGGTCGGCGAGCCGGACCGGGACCGCGACCAGGCCGGACCCGGACAGCCCGGCGGTGAGCCCCGGATCGACCAGGCGCACGTCGGTCAGGGCCTCACCGCGCCGGAGCGGACCGGCCACCCGCCGTCCCAGCACCGCCCGGCCGTCGGTCAGCGCATGCGCCGGCACCGCGGCCGGTGGCAGCCGGAGCGGGCGCACGTCCGCGGCGCGCAGTACCGATCCGGCGGTCAGGTCACGGGCCGCGGCCAGCACGGTGACCGAGTGATCCGCCGGAGGCTCCGGTCCGGGAGTTGTGGACCAGCCGGACAGTTCGACGGCGAGGGCCGCGAGCAGCAGGACGGCGGCGAGCAGCCGGCGGGGCCACCGGCCGAAACGGGTCAGGATCGGGTGTAGCGCTGCCCCAGCTCGGACACGGTGTGTATTCACGAAATCGACGCTAGGTGATCAGTCGGTTAGCCGACACCCCGATCTCGTCGCCTGTGGACAACCGGGTCGATGGTCACGGTCAGTGAGACAAGTCGATCCCGTATGCACGGTTCTGTACTCGTTCGAGGGGTGCGCCGTGAGTCTGGGCTGTGGAAAACCGAGTTTCGGGCGGGGTGCCTCATCCTGGCGTTACGAGCCCTTGGATGACCCGGACGACGACCCGGACGACGACTTGGAGGACCCGGAAGAGCCGGAGGACCCGGAAGAGCCGGATGATCCGGAGCCCGACGGGGACCCGTTCGAGGCCCCCGCCTTGGCCGGCGCCTGGTCCGAACGGGCGGAATCCGACCCGGACGACGACTCAGACCCCGAACCGGACGAGCCGGAGGAATCCGGCGACGCGCTGCCGGCACCGGACGCCGCGCCGGCTTTGCGGCTCTCGGCTCGGCTGTCGTTGCGGTAGAAACCGGACCCCTTGAACACCACACCGACCGCCGAGAACACCTTGCGCAGCCGACCGTCACACACCGGACACGTCGACAGGGGCTCGTCGGAGAACCCCTGGACCGCGTCGAAGCGGTGACCGCACGTGGACTCAGTGCAGGCGTACTGGTACGTCGGCACGCCGACCTCCTGTTGGCACTCCCGGAACACGACTGCTAACAATGGTGCGACACCCCCCATTCCACGGTCCAACCGGGGTCGACCGTGAGCGCGGCCGACCGCCCACAACCGGCCGGATCAGCACAGTTCGACCCAACCGAGGGCGGGGGTCACCGCCGCGGTGACCGACCGGTCGTGCGGCTCGGCGGGCAGCGTGTCGAGAAGTTCCCCGTCGTGCAGCAGCGCGGCCACCGGCACCGAGCGGTCCAGCCGGGCCAGCGCCCGGTCGTAGAACCCGGCCCCCCGGCCCAACCGGTGACCCCGCCGGTCCGCGGCCAGCGCCGGGGCCAGCACCAGGTCCGCGGTCGACACCGAGTCCGGGCCGAGCCGGGTACCGACCGGCTCCCGCAGTCCCAGCGGCCCGGGGCGCAGCGCGCCGGTGTAGCCGGCCCAGTCCAACTCGCCGCCGGCACGCACCACCGGCAGCAGCACCAGCACGCCGCGGTCGCGCAGTTCGTCCAGGAGCGCCACCGAACCCGGCTCGGAACCGACCGGCACGTACGCGGCCACCCGCCCGGCCCGGCGCAGCGCGGGGGCGGCCAGCACGTGCCGGCGCAGCGCCCGTGCCGAGGTTTCCAGGTCGGCCGGTGTCAGCGCGCGGCGCCCGCGCCGAACCCGGTCGCGCAACGCGGCCTTGTCATCGCACACCATCACCACATGATCGCCGGTGGCACCGGCTAGTCTCCCGTCATGACCGATGGCCCACCCCTGGTCCAACCGCGCAAGGCGGTCATTCCGGCGGCGGGCCTGGGTACCCGCTTCCTGCCGGCGACCAAGGCGGTGCCCAAGGAGCTCATGCCGGTCGTGGACACCCCGGCGATCCAGTACGTGGCCGAGGAGGCGGTCCGGTCCGGGCTGGACGAGCTGCTGATCATCACCGCCCGGGGCAAGGACGCGATCGTCGACCACTTCGACCGGGTTCCCGAACTGGAAGCGGCACTTGAGGCCAAGGGGGACACCGTCCGGCTGGCCGCGGTGCGCCGGTCCACCGAACTCGCCCGGGTGCACTTCGTCCGGCAGCTCGAACCGGCCGGGCTCGGCCACGCCCTGCTGTGCGCGGCGCCCTACGTCGGCGAGGAGCCGTTCGCCGTGCTGCTGGGCGACGACCTGATCGACGAGCGGGACAGCCTGCTCGCCCAGATGCTCGCCGTGCACGCCGAACGGGGGGGCTGCGTGCTGGCCCTGATCCGGGTCCCCCCCGAGGCGGTGTCGCTGTACGGCTGTGTGGCGGTGGAACCGGCCAGCGGATCCGGACCCGACCGGCCCGGCGACGTGGTCCGGATCACCGACCTGGTGGAGAAGCCGGACCCGGACACCGCGCCCAGCGACCTGGCCATCATCGGCCGGTACGTGCTCCCGCCGCGGATCTTCGACGCGCTGGCCAAGACGCCACCCGGGCGGGGCGGGGAGATCCAGCTCACCGACGCGCTGCGGGCGCTGGCCGAGGCTGGTGAACCCGTGCACGGGGTGATCTTCACCGGACGCCGCTACGACACCGGGGACCAGATCGACTACCTGCGCACGGTGGTTCGGCTGGCCTGTGAGCGGGAGGACATCGGCCCGGGCTTTCGAAACTGGCTCGTCGACTTCGTGGCCGGGCTGTCATGACCGCCCCCGGAGGCGGCTCCGGGGGCGGCGCCGAACGCCCGCTGCGGGTCGAACAGCACCTGGACCGGATCCTGGCCACCGTGCGCCGACCAGCGCCGATGGAGGTCGCGCTGCTCGACGCGCACGGCCTGCACTGCGCCGAACAGGTGGTGGCACGCTGGCCGCTGCCCGGGTTCGACAACTCGGCCATGGACGGGTACGCGGTGCGCTCGGCCGACGTGGCCGGCGCCGACCCGGACCACCCGGTGGTGCTGCCGGTGGTCGGGGACATCGCGGCCGGCGCCAGTGCGCCGGAGGCAATCGGCGCCGGGCTCACCGTGCGGATCATGACCGGCGCGCCGATGCCGGTCGGCGCGGACGCCGTGGTGCCGGTTGAGTGGACCGACCGGGGCGTGGTCAAGGTGGCCATCCACCGGCCGGCCCCGCCCGACACCTACGTCCGGCACGTCGGCGAGGACATCCGGGCCGGGGACGTCGCGGTCGAGTCCGGCACCCTCGTCGGCCCGGCGCAGGCCGCGGTGCTGGCCGCGATCGGCCGCGAACGGGTGCTGGTGCACCCGCGACCGCGGGCGGTGGTGCTGTCCACCGGCAGCGAACTGGTCGAGGTAGGCCAGCGGCCCGGGCCGGGCGAACTCGTGGACTCCAACGGGTACCTGCTGGCGATGGCCGCCCGCGACGCCGGTGCCGAGGTGTACCGGGCCGGCATCGTGCCGGACGACCGGCGCCGGCTGCTGGACACGCTGGAGGGGCAGCTCACCCGCGCGGACCTGCTGATCACCTCCGGCGGGGTCAGCATGGGCGCCTACGACGTGGTCAAGGAGGCGCTGGCCGAACTGGGCACCGTCCAGTTCCACCGGGTGGCCATGCAGCCGGGCATGCCGCAGGGATTCGGCACCCTCGGGCCGGAACCGACCCCGGTGTTCTGCCTGCCCGGCAACCCGGTCAGCGCGCTGGTGTCGTTCGAGGCGTTCGTCCGTCCGGCGATCCGGTACATGCTCGGCAGCGGCGAACTGCACCGGGCCGCGGTGAGCGCGGTGCTGTCCGAGCCGCTGACCAGCCCGCTGGGCCGGCGCCAGTACCGGCGGGGTCGGTTGCGGACGGGCGGCGACGGTGGACCCGCGGTGGCGCCGGTTGGCGGTCCCGGGTCGCACCTGCTGGCCAGCCTGGCCCGAGCCGACTGCCTCATCGTCATCGAGGAGGAGGTGACCGAGTTGTCCGCGGGCAGCCGGGTCACCGTGGTACCGCTGTCGTCGCCCGGCGCGTGAACCCCACCGGCCCGGCCGCACGGCACCCCGCCCGACCGCGGAGGCGACCGTGCCAGCAACCCTGGGCAGGATCATGACGCGTCATCCCGGTTGGCCGGCGGAGCTGCGCTACCAGCACGTCGGGCTGCGTCCGATGCGGATGCGCGACGCGTCGGCGTGGAGCGAACTGCGGCTGCGCAACGAGGAGTGGCTGGCACCCTGGGAACCCAGCTCGCCGGATCCCTGGGCCGGGCGGCACTCGGTCGCGGCGTTCCCGCCGTTGCTCAGCCGGCTGCGCAGGATGGCCCGGTCGGGCGTGGCGCTGCCGTGGGCGGTGGTCTACGACAACCGGTTCGTCGGCCAGCTCACTGTGATCAACATCGTCCGGGGCGCGTTCGACTCCGGCCAGGTCGGCTACTGGGTGGACCGCGCCGTGGCCGGCCGGGGGATCATCCCGACCGCGGTCGCGCTGGCCGTGGACCACTGCTTCGGCCCGGTCGGGCTGCACCGGGTACAGGTCGACATCCGCCCGGAGAACGCGGCCAGCCGCCGGGTTGTGGCCAAGCTCGGGTTCCGCGAGGAGGCGTACTTCGCCCGGTACCTGGACATCGATGGCGGCTGGCGGGACCACATCGGCTATGCGCTGACCCGCGAAGACTGCCCTAATGGGCTGGTCCGGCTACTACCCGCCGTGACAAGCTGAGCCCTCTCGGCGACACCACCCGTGCCGGGACGGCAGTGCCGACGACAGTTGACGGCGACTCTGGCGACACACCGACCGCGTTCCCGGCCCGGCCCACGGCGCGAAACTACGGTCATCTGGTGGCCGCAGTGACGCAGGTGACGGGAGGGGCGCGGTGAGTTCGACGATCCTGACCGTCATCGTGCTGGTCGTGATGTGGCTCGTCGTGCTGGTCCCCATGTTCGTCCGGCGCGCCGATGAGCCGGCCGAGTCGACCGAACCGGCCGCCGCCGTGGGGGACGCGGCCCCCGACGAGGCCAGTGACCCCGTTGGCGCCGGCGCCCACTCCGCCGGGGCGCTGGCCCGGCGCGTGCTCACCGGTCACCTCGACGACGGCGAACCGGAGTTCGACGACGCCGACCTTCCCGACGACGCCGACCATGCCTACCGTCCGGCTGGCGAGACCGACCCGGAAGTCTCCGGAACCGTGGACCACGGTGATGGCGTTCCGGCGCCGGACGGCGCCCGGGCCAGGATGATCCTCCGCCGCCGTCGGACGCTGACCGCTTTGGCGGCGCTGGTGCTGGCCACGCTCGTCCTGGTACTGCTTGCCCGGGGCCGGCCGGGCGCTTGGGCGTTCCAGGCCGGCTGCGACCTGCTGCTGGCCGGCTACCTGGTCGGGCTGCGCGGGGAAGCCCGCCGCGAACGGATCCGCCGGTCCGACCGGACTGCCGCCCGGGCGGAAGCACGCGCCCGCGCCGAGGCCCGCGAGCGGGCCCGCCGTGCCGGCCGGACCCGCGCCGGCACGCCCGGCGCGCCGGGCCGCCGGACCCCCACCCGGCCGGCCGCGACCGGCACCCACGGAGCTCCGCCCCGACCGGCCCGCGCCCTGTACTCCCCGCCGGAACCGGACGAGGAGTACGAACGCCGGTGGGTGGTCTGATTCCGGCTGGCGGGGACGGCCTGCCGGCCTGCTACCCTGTACTCCGGTTTCATCGGGGCTGTAGCGCAGTCCGGTAGCGCACCTCGTTCGCATCGAGGGGGTCAGGGGTTCGAATCCCCTCAGCTCCACGAAGTCAATGGGCGGCGTGTGCCCGCGGAGTAGGCGGGCCATGGTCGCCTTCGTTATTTGTGCTCGGCTTCGCCTCGCCGGGCGGGGGCTTTGCGACCCGCACCCCCATAGTGTCCGCGGTGGGTTGCCGGTCGGGGTTCGAGTTAGGTGTGGTCAGGGTCCACAATCAGAGCCATGCCGGGCACCAGCCGCACCATCCTCGTCCAACTCATCAGCGAACTGGACACGCGCAGGCTGTCCTTCTACGGGATGCCAGCCCCGCTGCGTGTTCCCAACGACGCGCTGGGAGCATCCGGCGAACCCGTGCGTGTCCCGGTACCCAGCGGCACCATCACTCTCGATCCGAACGTCGAAGTCGTGCCGCTGCTCGTTGTCGCCAGCGCTAAGCACATCGCCGCCGTACCGCAGCGTCCAGGCCCGCGTGCGACGTCGCCGCGCCGAGAGCGACCGCATCGTGCCCTCACCTCGGCGGCTGACCTCCTGGATTATGAGCAGACCCCAGGACCTGTCCGACAAACATCGTGCTCACCTCGGTGACCTCCTGGCTGCCTGCCCGGAGATGACTGCCCTGGTGGGCTTCGTCGGTGAGTTCGCCCAACTCATGGCCGAGCGGCGCGGCAGCGACCTCGACTCCTGGGCCGCACACGTCCGAGCAGCCGGACTGTCCGAGATGGCGCCCTTCCTCAACGGTCCCGAGGCAGACCACGACGCCGCCGTGGCCGGCCTGAGCGTGCCTCACAGCAACGGCCCGACCGAGGGCATCAACACCAAAACCAAGCTCATCAAACGACAGATGTATCGCCGCGCAGGCTTCCACCTCCTCCGCCACCGCATCCTGCTCCCATAACTCCCCGACCAGACGACCGGAAGCGAGCCAGAGCCAAACGTTTGACAGACCCCCGTCCCTCGCGATGCCATACACGCGCCCAGACTCGGCGTCACGACCGAGCCAGGCCGCCGGCACGCACGGGCCCCGGGCCGAACGTTTGAGCCCAGTCAGTGTTGCGACTACCCTTCGGACCCGTGCAGTGCTCCACATGCGTATTGTCAGCGCCATGCATAAGGTGCCGAAGATCTCGGTTCAGATCCAGCCGCAGCACGTTCGTCTAGAGGCGCTTGTCGATGCCCTCGACGAGCTCGACGCGCTGCGGGTCGACACCATCTACTGCTGGGACCATATTGGTCAGTTGTCGGGGAGCAGCAGTCTGCCGAGCCTGGAATGTTGGGCCTTGCTCGCGTCGTTGTCGCGCGTAACGTCGCACGTCAAGTTAGGTTCCCTGGTGAGCCCATACGGCTGGCGCAATCCTGAACTAATGGCGTACACGGCTGATACAGTCGATCGAATGTCGGGCGGCCGCGTTGTCCTAGGGATGGGTGCCGGCTGGCATGCGTCGGACTTTGAGCGGCTCGGCTTAGTCATGCCGGCCGGTGCCGCCCGCATCCGGGGCTTGCAATCAGCGCTGGATCGCATCAGGGCTAGCCTCGACGCGTTGAAGTCCAGGGTGCCGGTGTTGATCGGTGGCTCAGGGCCCAAGTTGCTCGACGTTGTCGCGCAGCACGCCGACATCTGGCATAGCAATCAGCAAGGTCCGGCCTGGGCCCGCGCCGCCGCAACGCTCGAACAAGCGTGTCACCGGCGCGGTCGCGACCCAAGAACCATTGTTGTGTCGGTGTCGCTTGGCGATAGCGATATCGACGCACTCGCGAAGGAGCACGAGATCGACTCGGTAACCGTCAACGTGGCCGGCCCCAGGTTCGATCTGCGCCGTGTCAGGGAGCTCGTGAGCTGGCGTGCGGGCGTGTTGAGTGGCTGAGTGGCGCCCGATCCCTCATGCCAGCAGACCTCGCCACGCGTCTACCTGGTCAAGTATGGCGCAGTCGGGCACGGACGCAAAGTCGGCAGCTCTTCGCTGGACGGATCGTGAGTCAATGTCACCGTTCGACTCGATCGCGACCAATGCTGCCGACAACACTAAGTAGGGGTCAGTCTGCTGCGCGGCTGAGGAGGTCACCCTGTAGGCGCGTAGGTCGGCAACGCTAACTTCGCCGTGAAGCACTGCATCTAGCACAGCGCGGATCTCCCTGGCGAGCGGGTAGCGGTCGCCGACCGACCCGGCCGTCTCGAAGCAAACGAACACGTCACCGTTGGTCGGCTCGAAGCGGACGGAGAGTCCATACCCGCCGGCACCGTAGCGAAAGCTCTCGTACAACCTTGGGACCGGGCCATAGACGAAAGCTCCGCACGCGATGGCAACGGCGCGCGCGCCCTCGTCCGTATCCACAGGCAATGAGAAGGCAACGCTGTTCCACACGCCCTTTCGGGCAAGTCGCTGCGCCGACCATCCCCCATCGAGCCTGTACCTGCGACGGCAAGCACTCAGCGCACTGGTTCGATCAGCCTGTCCGTCGAGCCACCCATTGAATCGGCCGCCGAGACCAACCGGGGCTGGCCCGGCCACTCCGATCGCCCTCAGTACGGGCGCTAGGTCGGCGCATGCCCCCTCCGCTGCAATCGGCATCACCGTCAGACTCAGGCTGCGCCGGTCCTCGGGGTGGTAGAGCTTCCTTCTGGCCAACTGCTCTGTTCGGATCGGCGGCTGATGATCCGAACGTACCGCCGTCCCCAACTCGCCGTCGACAGATTCCCGGTAACCCTCGACGACCGAGGCCACCGTATCAACGATTCTCGGTGCATCACGGGGCAGACACTCAACGACCAGGTCAGCGTGGGCCCAGGCGATACTCCCTCTCACCGTCGCAGCTTCGGTGCAGAGAGCTCTGAGCAATCTTCCGCAGATGCGCCGCAGGAGCATCAGGCTGGCGCCGCGCTCACCGGCCTGCTCACCGAGGATCGAGAGTCCCAGCCTCAGGACGATGGTCGTCACGTGACAATGCGGAGTGACGAGACTTATCACTGGTATAGGCTGCTCCCGGTCTATTACCAGTCTCACCGGGCGGTCACTTCGGTCCGCGACACCGAGTTGTCGAGCGTCCAAATGCTGCTCAGTGCTAACGGTAGGAAGCCGGCGACGAGCAGCGCTAGCCCGGCACCGACGAACAGCGGCCGCAGGCCGATGTGGCTGGCGAGGGAACCCGCGCCGACATAAGCGAGCGGTACGACGGCGAGCTGCCCGGAGTTCGATAGGCCGAAGATTCGACCCTGGATTTCGCCGGAGAAGCTTGTCTGAAGGAGAACGGTGAACGACACGATACTTACGTCAAGCGCGACGCCAGTCATTGCTGTGGCGACGCAGATCAACCAGATCCCGTCCCAGTTCAATGCTAACGCGAACATTGGAAACGCCATCACACCTGTGGCGACGCACATTGCGACACCGGTCCGACTGGGCTGCCAGCGAACAAGCAAGAATGATCCCGTGATCATGCCTCCAGCGAAGCTGCTGGAAATCAAGCCCCAAGAGCTCGCGCCGCCCAAGCTTTCGTAGGCCTCAGTGGGACCGAGCAGCTGGAACCCGATGAGCCATACGAGCGTGCCGACAGCTCCCTGAAGCACCAACACTATGAGCCAGCCGTGCGACCGGAACTCCGACCAACCCTGCAGGAAGTCAGCGGTCGCTCGCACCCGATTGGTCTGCCTGCCCTGCTGCCTGTTCCCAGTCATCGCCAGCACTCGCAGTAGCAAAGCCGCGAGCAGGAAGGAAGCACCATCCAAAGTAATGACCGAGGCGGGGCCCACCATACCGACGAGCCACCCGCCTAGCGCGGGGGCAACAAACTTGGTGACGCTGAAGCTCATCCGCAGCGCTGCTGTCGCCGTGACCAGGTCCTGCCGGGGGACCAGATCGCGCAGCACTCTTTGATATGCGGGAGCGAAGATCGCCGATCCGGAGCCGGTGATCGCCGCGCCGACCAGCAGGTACACGAGGGACTGGTACCAAAGCAGGCTAGCCGCGACGCCGAATTGGGACACGGCGACAACGACGTCGACAAGAACGATGAGCCGAAAACGCGGCAGGCGGTCGCACAAGACGCCTGCCGCAGGCATGAGCAGCGCCTGCGGTATCGCACTACACATTAGGACTAGACCCAGCGCTGTAGGTGATCCGCTTATGCGCAGAGCGCCGAAGGCAAGCGCGATAGTCGCCATTCCTGAACCGAACAGCGACACGGTTCGTGCTAGCGCGTAGCGGCGGTATGTGCCGTTATTGCTCAGCAGCAGAAAGCGCCCGCGCATGCTTGGGAGTGCTTCCTTGGAGCCTGCGTAGTCAGCCATCGCCAGCCCTCACGCGGGGCGGCGCAACACGCCTAGACTGCACAAGACCCGTGCGACGCGGGCGGCCGCTTCGAATCCGATGCCCGGAAGCTCGGTCAGCGTGAAAGGTTCAACTTGCGTGCACAACTCCCGGCACGCCGCGACAGCAGGACGGCTCTGCAGTACCAAGCCACCCATGTCGGAAATTAGCAAAGCGGCCGTGGAATCGAATTCGAACAGTGGAAGAGGTACCGGGAGCGCGCGCGTCAGCACGGATTGCTGCGAGAGTTCTTGGCCTGGCTCCCGGTCGGTTAAACTGGTTTCCAGATAGGGCCGAGCGCTCATGAACATGCCTGCCGTCGTCAGGGCCGATAGGGTCGGCGCGTCTAGTGACACAACGAGCGCTGCGGTCTCGCCGAGGTAGCGTTCAAAACTCGCATCGCTTGTCGCCGCGTTCGTACGCTGCAGTACACCGCGCAAATTCTTGATGGTGTCGACGACAGCATTCCTCAGTAAATCCTCCTCTTGTTCGACTCGGACGCCGACAGTCAGATGCAGCGAGTCGTTCGTGGTCGTCCGTGCCGCATGCTCCGTATTCCGTGGAAGGAACAGAACGTCACCTTCAGCCAGATCAATCACGGACGAGCCCATACTTGGTACACTCCATTGCTTCGAGCCGCGCAACTGAACGACGACGACATCGTGCGGGTCCCGGTGCAAGTCAAATCCCTGATGCCCGCCGGCACGAGTGGCGTAGACGTTTGCGTGACAAGACCCTCGCATCACCCATGCCAACTGGCGGCACAAGAGCCCTACCGCCCGGCGGTAACGCTGGACCCCTTGCAAGATGATTGTCGCCCCAGCGAAATATAGGTCGCGGACCGCCCTTGGATCTGGCGCTCCGTCGACCAGCAGGTGTACTTGGTGGTCGATACCGGCCGAGTTTGCAGCTGATCGGGCCAGGGGCCGCAGATACCTTGTCGGCTCCACAGTTTCGCCGTCCTTGGCGAGTCGGAAGTGCGCGGGCCGCAGCAGCTGCCCGAAGATGAGGGCGTCCACGTCCGGCCAGTCGAGCAGGTCGAAAAATGAGCCACGTTCTCGATGCACAACCGGCCCGTTGCTGGCCATCACGTTCTGCTCGAGATCGAGTCCAAGCCGGCGGGGCTGCCAGTCTTCACAGCGGTGGAACGGTCCCAACCACTCGAGCCGCGGGCGTTCCTCGCTGGCGACCGCGAGCTGCTTCAGCGTCGTGTGCACTGATTCAGTGACGGAAAGGTCGTCAGTGACGCGCGCGAGCCCAGCCGGCTTCATCACCGCAGCCTCGCAGACATGAAGCGCGCTCCGCGATGGATGGTCAGTTGATCTTGATGTTCGGCATCGCGCGCAAGTTCAATAGTCGTCGCTCTGAACTCGTCGGCCGCGTGATCTGGCAGGCTCTCAACAAACCCACGTAGGCCATGGCTCATCTCTGACTCCCAGAAGTCAATCGGACTCGCGTACGTTACCGGGACCGAGACCGCCGTGACACGTACACTGTCGAAGCCTGCGTCGGTCAACTGCGGCACGAGGGTTTTGACGTTATGGGTCTCCCACACGCCCGGCAGTCGAAAGTCCGCGAAGCGTGCGATTAGGTCGCCGTATCCCGGTAGCTCGCCTTTTGGTGCAGTAGCGGGAGTCGATACGCCCACGATGCCTCCGGGTTTGAGAATGCGAGCAACTTCGAGAATGCATGCGTCGACATCCGTCGCGAAGTTGACCGCGAAGCCGAGGAATGCATAATCGAAGCTGGAGTTTCGCAACGGCAAGTGGGTCAAGTCGCCACGCACAACGCGACGCAGCCCGGCGGCTCTGGATTTCGTTGTCATGCCGGAAGATAGGTCGCAACCAACGACTCGCGCTCGCCGGCGCCGGAGCGCGCCGCTGAGACCGATTGCACCGCGTCCACAGGCGAGATCCGCGATCCATGCGTCGTCGCGCGGATCGACCCACTCAACAAGTGCCTCTCCGAGCGGCGGAAAAAACGGGACCTCCCCGTACCGATCCGACACCTTATCGAATAGCGCCAGTACCTGAGAGTTCACGGTCGCCTCCCGCTGTGGTGGAAGATACCGACCGCTCCGCCACAGGTGAGAGCGACGGCAGCACATGTCAAATTCCCGAGCTGGTTCCGGATGTCTGCTGCCGTCGTCCGGCGCAACTGGTGGACGTCACTGATCGGGTGCTGGGCTGCGCAGCCGCGAGCCGCGCGACCGGCCAGTTCGTCAGCCAGCGCCCCTGGACGCGATGCCTTCGACAAGATCTCAAGGGTCAGACCCCGCACCGCCGCAAGGTGAAGGGCTGCGAATTGACGATCGTCTTCGAGCAACTCGACCCATCTCCGTTGGACGTTCGCGGTGAAGCTTACACGGTGCTCATTGGGAAGCTGTCGAAGATCGAGTGCAATCAAGCTACCGTACCGGTCGGCCGGATAGTGCACGATTCGGCACGGGGCTATGTCCCGTTCCTGTGCCGCGTAGTCGCGAAGCATCCGAACTAGCACAGCGCTGGCGAGGAACTGGGTCGAATCGCGCGCCGGGAAAGTCAACGCTGAGCATCGGTCATGGGTCCGCTGTGTATCGGTAACGCGGTCGTTCGAACCGCCGTTTACATCAGTGTTCAGCGCCGCACTGATGCGGTCGACCACACTTGAGAAGGATTCAGCGGTTACTATCGCGATCGTCAGCCGCTGCGCCCTGCAGCACCTTCGGACGAAGGCGCCGAGCTGGGCCGGCGTGGGTGCGGCATCGGCGTACGCCGGTCGCAGCGGAGCGCTATGGTAAGGATGAGTGGCTGGCCACGTCGCCCTCAGCAACCGGGGGTACAGGTCGCCGTCAGGACCTAGAGTTTGCATAAACCATTCGTCGTCGATGACTGCGCGCTCGCGTTCCAAGGATAGCGCGTTGACGCGCAGGCAACCGCTCAGCCACCCAGTTGTGCGCTGTAGGCGCAGAAGCCGTCCCAGCATCTGGGCTGACACGTAACCGGAAAAGCGCATGCGGTCCACGGAGGTAGATGCCCCCCAGCCGGGACACTCGGCGGCGACGGACGAGGGCAGGGCAGCCGTGCCTGCAGCGAACAGCAGGTGCTCGCTCAAGTGAGCAGCTCCCGCCTCCGACGGTCTGTCCTCCTCTCGGGACCCAGCTTCGAAGTGCATTGCCACAGCCATCGGGTTCGCGTCGGGGCGATGCGCCCACACCACCCTCGTGCCCGTATCAAGACTCACCGCGCGACATCTCGGAGCGACGTCGGCGCTAGCCATCGGCGGGCTCGTCGCGACGAAGCGACCAGAGGTAGAAGTAGCGTAACACCTCCGCCGCACCATCCGCGCTGTCGAAGCCTCGATCGCGCGCGGCCGCGTCGAGTTCGTCCGGACGGTCGATTATGTCCCAGAGTCCGACCAGCCGAGCTCGCAGCCGATCGGCCCGCAGATGGTGCACGCTACGACCAGGGTCGCTGGCGCTCGCTGCTCGACTGATCTCTAGCGCGTCGGCGACCCTAAGTGCTAGATCATCGTCGATCGCCTCATTCCACAGGATCTTGGAAAGGGGCCAGTCAGGCGCTGCCGGCGAGCTTCGGCACGAACGAACCAACAGTCGGGTCATGCACTCGTGTGAAGGCAGGTTCGTTAACTCCATCTCGGTTAACCAGAATCTCTTCTGTTCTGCGTCGAGCGACTCCCACGCGAGTCCGCGCTCGTTCGCTCGATGCACTGCCGCGAGCTCCACGTCCATGTCGATGAACCCGCGCGAGTCGCCGATGTCGGCGATCCAGCGCAGCACGAACCGGCGCCAGGCCGCGGCGAACGACGCGTCGAATAGTTGCCGAAACTGCATGGCAGCCAGCCGCGGCACCCTGCGTCCATCGGACGTAGTCAGTGCCTGATAGCGCCGCAGCCAGTGCTGCAGGTACGTAGTGCGCCATGACCCCCAGTCGGCACTGCGCCCATCCGACTGTAGCTCGCCACGCCGGACGGCGCGAAGACATGCCAACGCATCCGCCCGTTTGCCGAGTTGCTGGTTCGACGGCTGCGCTACCCAGGCCCAAAAGTTCTCGAAGCGGGGACCGGACAACATTGACCGAAGTCGATGGGGCGTTCGATCGAGGTAATGGAGCGAACGGGCTGCCTCGACGACGTCGATCGCCTGTCTCTGGGTCAACACACCTGCACCGAGTGCAGCCTGCGTGCTGATCCGGACGTCGACAAGGGGCGTCGTCGTCTGCCGGAACCCGTGGTCAGCATCTGCGTGCGCTACCGCCACCTCGTCGTCACCATCGATCTCTTGAGTGGCATACATTTCGTATACCGATCCGAAACCGATCATCCCGAATGCTGACAGCTCGGCGGCTCTAAGCGCACCCATGCTGCTACAGCCAATCACCGTGGTACCCGCGTCAAGACAGTGCAGGATCTCCTTGTGACGCACGGGTGCTGTCTGGTGAAACAGGCCGTCGATGATGACGATTATATCAGTCGCCTTGGGCTCGAGAGCGAGCAGGTCTCCATGCTGGATTGGCGGCAGCAGGGTGGCTCGGGGCAGATGGGATGCGACCTCGTCGCTTGCGAGGGTCGGGCCTGCAAACACGAAGGTGCTCATGCCTCAGTTCCACATTCGGGGCGCGGGATCTCGTGCCGAGCCGTATACTCCGTTTTGGGCGCGATGACCCGGACCACCGCAAACTCCGGTTCGGTGCTGAGATCTACGACAATCGGCGACACACGTGACCCACATTCGAGTCGAGCTGTCGCCCATTGCAGTTCGGCTTCATCCGTTTCAAGGCCATCCTGACACCTTGCAACATCCGGCCACGATATCAGTGAGGCGCGCAAACTTGGTGCCCGATAGCGGCCATTCGGCATTCGGTAGACCAGTGGACTGATGTCGTCGCGGGTACCCACAATGAAAGTGACTCTGCTTTGCGCTGCCTCGGTTATGGCCCGGGAGAGCGCGACCGCGGATGAAGAGTGTGCGCCCGAGCCGACTACCATCGCGCCGCCAAAGAAGGGACACCATAGGTAGCAAACATAGCAAGGTACACCAAATGGGTTCGGGGCACTCACGATCTCTACCCATGCATCCGCGGCGTGAAGGCGCCTGAGGAGTTCCCGGCAATGCGGATCATCTACCGTCTCAGGATCAATGTAAGTGCGCTCGTGTACACCGACGCGGCCAAGTCGGCTGGTGGCATCACGTTCGATGATCTCGTAGATCGCGTGGGTGGTGGCCTCAGCGAGCGTATTGCCCGACGCCAAGCCATTGCTTGACGCAGTAAGCATCCATACCCGCCAGTCACGGGAGATGTCGCGGCCCATCTGTACGGCTTCGCGCGGAACTAGGACGGTCCGGCCTGTAGCAAATTCGACGCCTTCGATCCAATCGAGCAATGCCTCGTCGGTTAGCAAGCTCCCAGCGTGCTGCTGCAGATCGCGCACCGCGTACGGCAAATCAAGCTCTCCGGCCGGCGTGTCGGTGAGGACTGCTTGCGGGACGGCGCGTTCCGCATGCCAGAGTTCGATGGACTCCATCGCAGCGGAAACCCTGGCGGACGCCTTGTCGATTCCCTTGCCCTGCGACACTGTCAGGGTCGTCGCCAGCGGTCGGACAGCCATTACTACCGGTATGTCGAGAATGTCGAGGCCCGTTACATCAGCCAGTCGGGTTAGTCGGTACTTCTGAAACTTCGGGGCGACGATATCGAATGTCTCGGCAGGGGAGCGCACCCGGTGTGTGCCATCGAAATATGTCTTCTTCACGATTCCGTCGCAGTCGTTGTGATGACCCATGACGCCCGGGAGGGCGGCACTGGATACCGCCACTCCCGGGCAGATTTCACACGTCGTATACCGCGACGTCGAAGAATGCGACATCGGGCACAGTGGCGTCGCCGCCTTGGTTCTGCGGCATCACTCCGTCGTCGAAGAGCTTCATGACGAAGTCTTGATCACTTAGCTCGACCGGGTCCGCCGTAGCCTCGGGGTCAACACTGCTCATGGTCATCACCTCCCCTCAGTGGAATCGTCGCCGCTCTAGTCGAGGGCGAAGTAACAGATGGTCGCGAGAATGCCCAGGTCTTCTGTCTCGAAAGGTGAACGCCAGTGCGGAATGTTGAACCCATCGAAAGCCATGACGGTGCCTTGAGTAAGCGGCATCGTCGACGATGTCTGCGGAAAATCACCACGCTGGCTAAGCTCCTCTATGAGCGCGGAATTGGACAACCCACGTAGTTCCGGAAGCCAGCCCATGATCCCAAGGTTGTCGGTAACCGCGATTGACAGGGTGACGGTGCATTTGAAGTCGTCGCGGTGGGCGGCCATGAAGTCGCCAGCCCGATAATATTTGTATCCCATTCGAGTTGGCACGATGATGTCGGATCGAAGGGCAGTACGGACAATGTCGATCAACGAGCGATCGTGTGCCATAGCCTTGAGCGCCGGACCGGCCCGATGTGCTCGACACCTTTGCGCGGAGGACAGCCCGCCCTCGCGGTGGGCCTTCCACCCGACCGCCGTGTTGATTCGGTCGAAGGCCTCCGTCTCGAAGGATCTCGCTTCGTCCAACAGCGCCCGAGACCGCGACATGTCGAGCACACCTTGCACCTGAAAATGGCCATCACGCTGCCATGCCGCCGCAACGTCGGCGAGCGCCATGCTGGTCATAGGTCGAAGTAGCAGCAGTTGGCGAGCAGGCCAAGGTCCGACTCGAACGGCTTGCGCCAGTGCGGTACGTTATATCCGTCGAAAGCGACGATCGTCCGATGGGGCATGGAGATTGACGTCCCGACTTTTGCGGGAAAGATGCCATCTTCGGCGACCGTAGCAGCCAGTTTGTCGTTAGATGCGAGACGCAATTCGGGTGCCCAGTGCAGGCCGTCGAGATTCGGTGTCACGGCAAAGTTGAGAGTGACTGTGGCCTTTACCGAATCGCGGTGCAGGCCGAGATAGTCGCCCGGACCATAGTAGTTGTATCCGCACCGAACGGGAATTAGCCGTGGCATGCCGACTGCTCGCCGGACGGCTTCGAGGAACTCAATCGACCGATGCAAGCGGCGAAACACTGTCCCACCCTGAACGCTGTGAAAGCGGGCAGGTGTAGCAAAGCTGCCGTCTCGATGCGCTGCGACCTGCTCGAAGCCGTTGCTGTTAGCCTCCTCGCGCAGCGCGAGGGCTTCCTTGAGCAGCGCCTCCCATGTCTCGTCTGAGAGTTCGATCTTGAGGTCGGCGGTAGCCGTCTCGTCCCACTGTTGCTTGGTCATGCCGCTCCACAACGCCGCCAACGTAACCAATTCGGACATCCGGATGATAGCCAAATATAGAACGAGTTGGAAGCCCCGGGTCCTACTGGATATTGCGTCCCATCTGCCTTGGGTGTCGAAGTATCTGACCGGCCAGCTTGAGCCGCTGACCGCAGTACAGGGGCCTGCCAGGGCGATGCAGGGCCCCGGCGTGAGGTCTACATGAATGAGGTGTGGCGTGCCCGCTGTTGCATTGTCCCGCGTGGGTGCGCAGGTGGTCGCATCCGGTCCCGAAGGCGAGAACCTGGCCGCCGGCGCGTGGCGGCGGCTGGAGTCGCTGCCCGATCCGCGTTCAGCGTCATGCCGACCCCACCGATCCAGACCGCCTGGCTTAGGGGCAACGGATCCAGGGCACATCTTCCTTCACCGGTCACTTCCTCGCCCACGGCGACAACATCGCCTGCTCATAGCAACGTCAGACCAGACCGCCGGCGCACGGTCGTCGGTGGTCTGGGGCGGGCCGCCACGCACCACGGCGCACTCTCACAGCGATCGTGAGGTGCCTGCGTATCGCCTCCTGGCCCCCGCGGTGACCGGAGGAGGACTCCTGGAACCACGATCGACCGCCGTCCCGTGGCCGGATGCTGGAACGGGCGGCCCACCACCCGCGTAGGGTTCGCCACGGTCGCCGGGCTGTTGGCGTTCGCGCACCGGCACCGCCGGAGCCCGGACGGGTGAGAGCGGATGGCTCAGGGCAACCACATCGAACGTGGTGGTCGGTACGGTGCGGTGAGGCGGGCAGTCATGTGATCTACAAGTTCGAAGAGGGCGAGGGGATCAGATGGACCATGAGGCAGCGGCCCACCTGTCGCGGCTGAAGGCGCTGGACGCGGCCACCGTGCACGAGGCCGCCGGGCGGGTCGGGCACGTGGCTCCCACGGTGCGCCCGATCCAGCGGGGCGTCACCCTGGCCGGCCGGGCCGTTACCGCCGAGGTCCACCCCGGCGACAACCTGGCGCTGCACCGGGCCGTGCTGGCCGGGTCCACCGGCGACGTGCTGGTGGCCGCCGCTCGCGGTCACCTGGCCGGGTACTGGGGCGAGATCCTGGCCGTGGCCGCGCAGGTCAGGGGTATCGCCGGGTTGGTGCTGGACGGCGGCTGCCGGGACACCGCCGCGTTGCGGGCCCGCGGCTTCCCGGTCTGGTCAACCGGGGCCAGTGTGCACGGCACGGTCAAGCGCACCCCCGGCACGGTCAACCAGAACGTCGTGGTCGGCGGCGTACCAGTGTCGCCCGGGGACTACGTCATCGCCGACGACGACGGCGTGGTGGTCGTGCCGGCCGGCCGGATCGCCGAGGTGCTCGACGCGGCCGAGGCGCGAGTGGCCAGGGAGGCCGAGATCATGCGGCAACTCCGCGACGGCGGCACCACCATCGACCTGATGGGCCTGGCCGGAGCCCTGCTGTGACCGGCCCGGCCGACCCGCCGAAAGCGGTCGACCCGCCGACAGTGTCGGACCCGCCAGATCTGGCCGACGTGCTGGCCGAGCGCAGCGCGGCCGTGGTGGCCGGCGTCGAACGGATCGACCCCGACGCCGTGCTGCACCTGGCCAGCAGCACGCTCCGGCTCGTGCTGGACCACTTCATCGGCGGGCCGGGCGCCCGTGCCGGCCGCCTCGTCTTCGCCATGCCCCGCGAGGAGGAGGGGGTCGCGGTGGCCGCCGGCCTGGAACTGGCCGGACGCCGGCCGGTCCTGATCTTCCAGGACAACGGGATCGGCAACCTGCTCACCTCGCTGCTGACGTTCCCGCAGGCCTACCACCTGCCGCTGTTCGGCGTGGTGACCCGGCGTGGTGGCCTGGGCGAGTACAACTCGATGATCCACACCATCAGCGAGCGCAGCGAGGCGCTGCTCGACGCCGCCGGAGTCCGCTGGTTCGGCCTGGACTCGCGGACCCCGGTCGAGCTGTGGCCGCGGGAGATCCACCGGGCCTGGACGTTCAGCCGCACCACCCACCGGCCGGTGTTCACCTTCGTCAATCTCATGGGGGGCTGAGGAGTGGCCGAACTCCGCCAAGAACGCCGCCACGAACTCCGCCGCGCCGACGTGCTACGCGACATCGACCGGGCCTTCGCGGACTCCCCGATCGTGCTCACCCTGGGCGGCACCGCCCGGGAGATGCTGGCCGTGGCCGGGCGCCGGCCGAACCATTTGGTCAACCTCGACGCGATGGGCCAGACGGTGCCGGTCGCGCTCGGGCTGGCCCTCGGGCTGGGGCGCGACGGCGACGGCGGACGCCGGACCGTGGCGGTCGAGGGCGACGGCTCGTTGCTGATGGGGTTCAGCGTGCTGACCACAGTCGGCCACCTGCGGCCGGCCAACCTGGTGGTGATCGTGCTGGACAACGGGGTCTACCTGGCCACCGGCGGGCAGCCCACAGCCGCCGCCGGAGTGGACCTGTGCGCGGTGGCCGACGCCTGCGGGTGGGCGGGCAGCCGCGACGTGGACGGCGCCGGCCCACTCGCCGACGCGCTGGCCTGGGCCGCGCGGGAACCCGGGCCGCTGCTGTTGCGGGTCCGGGTCGGCACCGGGCAGGTGCCGACCGACTTCTTCCTGGCCGACCCGGTGGTGCTCGCCTCGGACTTCCGCCGCTGGCTCGCCCGAGCTGAACCCACGCCGGGCCAGGGGAGTCCGCACGCCCCGGGGAGTCCGGTCGGGTCCTGATCTGACCAACCGGATCGCCCACCCCGGGATCCATGTGTCCTGTGAGGACAGTGCGTGGCGTGACCGGGGACCGCCGCCGGCGGCCGGAGCCGGTGCCGCCACGCTGCGCCCGCAGCGGGCCACACCCGCCGGTCACCCCCTCCGCGCCGGTTGGTCAGCCCCGGGCCGTCCGGTTCGGATCGGCCGGCGTGACGTGGGTTCACCTTCGGCGCGGTCGGTACGCCGGACCGGGGTTCGCCGTGCTGGTTCCCGGGCGTGGGCGCGGGCGCCGTGGGCGGTGTCCGGCCAGGACGGCATAGGCGTTGGCGACGTAGCGGGCGTTGCCGGCCGCCAGCGCGGCGAACGCGGAGGCCCGGCGGGTGATCAGGCCGCGCTGGAGTTCGGCTTCGGCGGCCAGCCAGGTACGGACCAGGCCGACCCGGTGCTTGCATCCCACGTCCGCGGTCGCGGTGGCGATCTCCGCACCCGACGGGGTCGGGGAGTTCAGCTTCCAGCGCGGATCGGAGATGGCGGCCTGCGGGTTCGCGTAGTGCATCCGATGGGTGGCCATGCAGGCCCGCCAGCGAACGGTGGCCGCGCGGACTCCCGGGTCGGTGACCGACTCGTCCAGCGAGCGGAAGTCCAGCGGGGTGAACCACCCCGGGTCGGTGAGCACGATCCCGGCGCGCAGCGCCCGGTCGGCCCGGGCCGTGCACCCGCCGGCGCCGGTGCCGCCGTCGAGGGCGTCCCGCTCCCGGCCCGGCAGCCGGCCGTACCACGCCTGGTAGGAGGCGGCCCGCCGGGTGGCACCGGGGTCGGGCGGGAAGTGGTAGCCGTACAGGGCCGCGACGTCTGGGTCGATGACCCCGTACCGGCGGCTGTTCGGCCGCACCGCGGGCGGGCCGCTGTCCGCGGTCGGGACGGTGACGTCGAACCCGTGGGACCGCATGCAGTCGTCGATCAGCAGGTCGGTGGCCCGGTCGATCTTCCGCCGGTCGGAGCGGCTGAACCGGTACGCGTCGAACGGCAGCACTACCTTGGCCCTCGTGGCCGGCGTCGGTCCGGCGGCACCGGTCCGGCCCGGCCGGGCGGGCGATCCGGCACCGACCGGGCTGACCGGGCTGACCGGGCCGGCTGGGCCGGGCAGCAGGGCGAGCAGGGCCGTGAGCGCGGCGGCCCCCCGGCTGGTCAGACGCACATCTGGATGGCGCTGGCCCGGTTGTCGCCGATCGAGTTGTTCTTCAGGAAGCCGTCGGACACGTTGTTGTGGAAGTCGGTGGACGCACCCGTCCCGCCGACGTTCTGCCACAGCCGCACGGTGCACCCGCGCCGGTTCCTGATCGCGCTGGTCTCGTTGTCCATGTGGTCGTTGGTCTGGCTGCCGTGCGAGTCGCGCCACAGCACCTTGTTGAAGTCGTAGTTGCTCGACCTGAAGTCACGCCAGTGGTCGGTGTTCCCGTTGTTGAAGTCGTTGTTCTCGTACAGGCAGGCCCAGCCCTTGGCGCACGTCCCGCGCGCTCCGGCCTCCGCCGATGTCGCCAGCATGGTCGTGCTGGCCAGCGCCAGCGCACACACACCACCGACCACGATTATCGATCGCACGATACGTCCCCCGGATTCTCAGCAAAACAGGTGTTTTTCGCAAACCATCGGCCTTAGCAGTAAGGCAATGGCCCGAAACGACCTTACATCGCCGCCGTCGGCCCTCCCGGTCGCCACGCGGGCCGGCGACTCAGAACGGTGTGCGTGAGCTCGCCACGATGCCGCTGACCGCACGGGCCATCGGAAACCGCCGCACCAGCTGGTCGCGGGCCGGGCAGAGCACCGCCCGACGGGGGAACATGACCCGGGCCAGCCACCGCGACTCGGACTGGTTGCGCTGTACCACCCGCCGGCACCGCTTCTCGTACAACTGAAGGGCGAGCGGCACGGTGGCCGCGTCGGCCCGGGACAGCTCGTCGGCCAGCCCGGCCGCGGCGCGCATGGCGGCCGACGCGCCGACCCCGGCCGTGGGCAGGAAGCCGGCCGCCGCGTCGCCGCACAGCGCCACCCGCCGGTCCACCCAGGCACGCGAGCGCACGTCACGCATCGACCAGAGGTGGACCGGCAGGGTGCCATCCGCGCCATCTGTGTCAGGTGTGCCATCCGCGTCGCTCAGGGCACCGGCAAGGCCCGCGATGCACCCGGCGAACGGCTCGGTGAGCCGGCGCGGCGCCTCACCCAACCCGGCCCGGTCGGTCGGTACCAGCGCGCCGGCCGGCGCGCCCGCCACGCACATCACCGCACCGGGCACCGGGTAGGCGCCGAAGAACCGGTCGTGCCCCCACCACTCCCGCGCCACCGGCCCGGAGAAGCGTTCCGGTCCGGCCCACCAGGTGAGCAGGACCCAGCCCGAGGCGAAGCCCGGCTGCGGGCCGAACACCAGGTCCCTGACGGTTGAGCCCATCCCGTCGCACCCGACGACCAGGTCGAAGCGTTCGTCGGCACCCCGGCCGAACGTGACGCGGACGCCGCGGCCGTCCTGTTCGAGCCCGGCCACGGTGTCGCCGCGGCGGATCTGCGCGCCCGCACAGGCCGCGCCGAGCAGGTCGAGGAGGCTACGCCGCCGCACCATGACCACCGGTCCGGTCCCACCGGTGAGCACTGACATGTCCACGGCGCGGAGTGGCCGCCCGGCCTGGTCGGCGATCTCGTACCGTTCGAGCACCAGGCCGCGCTCGCCGAACTCGCGGTAGCGGCCGAGGCCGTGCAGCACCCGGCTGCCCAGCGGGTACAGCCCGATCGCGTACCCGTCCCGGGCGACGGTCGAGCGTTCCAGCACGGTCGGCCGCCGTCCCTGCCGGGCCAGCAGCGCGGCCAGCGTCAGCCCGGCCACGCCGGCCCCGACGACGAGTACCCGCACCACCCCAGCCTGCCACCGATCCGGTGCCGGCGGGGCTGGTCACCCGCTCCGCCGGCCGAAAGCCGCTCGGGTCGGATAGCCGACCACGGTCATCCACTCAAGACAGACGCATGTGGACGGTAGATCTGTCCCCGCTCACGGTACGGGCGCGGTGCCGGCAGTGGCGTCGATCTGGGGGAGGTAGCCGGCCCGCAGGACGGCCAGGGTGGACGGGGGAGTGATCACCTCGGCGGCGCCGCGGACCGGCCTGGGGAGCCGGCCGGCGTAACCGCGGGTCGTCCACGGCACCAGGGCGTCGCTGAGTACCAGCGCCGGGCCGGTGTCGAGCCGCGCGAACGCCCCGGCGGGCAGGTCGGCCCAGTCGTAGGGGTGGAACCGGCGCCGGTGGGTGCCACGGACGATCCGTTCACCGTGCAGTTGGCGGTCGATCTCGGCCGCCCGCGGCGCGGTGTCCAGCCCGGCGGCGGCCGACCATGCCCGGCGGTAGGCGTCGTAGGCGTCCCGCCGGCACGATGCGCAGGGCCGGTGTCCGGCCGCCAGGGCCACCGCCTCGTCGTGGAAGAACAGCACGGTGTAGTGGCCGGGCGCCCACTGGGGCACCCGCCGGTCCCCCTGCCGCAGCACGCAGATGATCCACAGCGCGCTCGCGTGGAAGCGGACCACCTCGGTGTCCCGGTGCAGGATCCCCCGGTTCCCCATCCACGCGCCGCGCAGATCCACCGCGACTATCTCGCCGGTCGGGGTGACCCGGTTCCGCATTGGCCTGGCCGCGTTCATCGCACTCCGATCCTGTCTGTGCCGGCCGGTCATCCGGCCGGAGTCCTGCGGACCGATGTTCCGCGCTGCCGCACGGACACCCGCCCCGCGGTGTCGGGGCGGTCAGCCGGCACCGGCCGAGCCCGAGAACACCGTGATCTATTCGGCTGATGTAGGTCATTAACCGATTAGGGCGTAGATTATTAACCCAGTTGGACCCTCATGTACTATTTAAATAAAGTATCTTTGGTGAAAAAAATACTGTTCCTTTAGTTGTCTTGCAAAGTACTTTTCGGATGGGCGCACTTCCGGCTGAACATCTGCGCGTGCATCTGCTCGTGCATCTAGTCGCATGCCGAGGTGCTCTCCGTCCGGCGGATGCCAGATCCGATGACCTGGCAGTTGCGGATCCGGGGAAACCCTTGATATCGCCACCAATGGTGCAATACTACGATCCATTCGAGATGACCGCCGGGTGGCCAGGGGCAACCCCTGCCGCTGGCGGGGGAATGTTGGCGAACAGGGTCAGGAGGCGGTCGAGCAGGAGTGCCGGCGCTGCGTGTGGCCCGTCCGGTAATCGTGTGCAGGTACCGGGGGTCACCCAAAGCGACCGATGCTACTGAGTGCGATCGTCGGGTCGAGTGTGGAATGGACTGGTCGGGGGACGCGCGCTCCCCGACGCTCGGCTCGGCGGCAGCACGCCGCCGTCACCGCCGGGTTGGCCCGGCTGGCACCCGACTGGACGCGCGCCGCCATATCCCACGCCGGTCAGAGCCCGCGGCAGCCGGGCAGTGTCGTGCACAGGAAGGGCGGACGATGAAGGCGTTCAGCAGCGGGTCGGCCACGCTGGCACCGGAGTTCGGGATCCTCAGTGGACGGTGGAACCAGTACGCGGAGTCGGGCGACCTTCCCGAATTGCCGTTCAACGCGATGTGGTGTGTGGTACCGCCCGGTGGCCGGAGTAACGAGGATTGCCACCCGGAGCTGGAATTGTCCGTGGTAGTGGACGGCGCGGCCACGTTCGAGTCGCCGAGCGGGCGGGTGGACGCATCCACTGGCACGGCCGTTCTCATGGACTCGGCGGAACGGCACGTAATCCACAACAAGTCGACGGAATCACGGCTTGTCGTCCTCAGCATTTACTGGATGCCGGAGAACTGTGCGGAGGTCGGGGATGGGAGGTGAGAATCCACGTCCCCTTACTCTTGTCACCGCCACCGCGCCTACTCCAAACGGACCTTTACATGTGGGCCATCTGAGCGGACCGTACATCGCCGCGGATATCGCCGCCCGGGCGGCCCGCACCCGCGGTGAGCGGGTACTCACTCTGAGCGGCGTTGACCCGAACCAGAATTACGTGCTGGCGAAGTCACGGCTGCTGGGCGAGCCCGCCGATCGGGTCGTCGGACACTACGAGGACCTGGTCCGCCGGGCGTTCGACCTGGCCCGGGTCGAGTACGACGTCTTCGTTGACCCGCGGGCCGACCAGCCGTACCGGTGGGCGGTGCGTGACCTGGTGGGCGAACTGGTCGAGACCAAGGCCGCGACCGTGCGGGAGGTGCGGCTGGCCCGGTGCGAACCGTGCGGCCGGACCCTGCACCACGCCTACGTCACCGGCACCTGCCCGGTGTGCGGCAGCGGATCCGGTGGCGGGACCTGCGAGGGCTGCGGAGCGTTCACCACCGGCACCAGCCTGGTGGACGCGCGCTGTGCGGACTGCGGAACGGCGCCGACCGAGGCCACCGTGGAGATCCCGGTGCTGCGGCTGGAGGACTACCGCGACCACCTGTGCGAGGTCTGGTCGACCGCGAGCCTGCCGGCCCGGGTGCGCTGGTTGATCGGCCGGTACCTGGCCGACGGGTTGCCCGACGTGCCGTTGGCCTACCCGACCGACTGGGGCATTCCCGGGCCCGCCCTGGGCGGCCCGGACGGCGACCGGTGGGCCGACCAGCGCGTCGACGTGTGGGTGGAGATGGGGCTGGGCTACCTGTACGCGCTGGCCCGGCACCTTGACCCGAACGTGCGGGGGGCCGAGGCCGTCGTGCGCGCGTGGTCCGATGTGGACCGGGTGTGGCACTTCCTCGGCATCGACAACGCGTTCTACTTCGCGGTGCTGTTCCCCGCGCTGTACGCGGCGGCCGGGGTGCCCGGCGGCCGACTGGGCGGGTTGGTGGTCAACGAGTTCTACCGGCTGGACGGGCTGAAGTTCTCCACCAGCCGCGACCACGCCATCTGGGCGCACGAGTTCTTCGGCGACGAGGACCCGGACATGGTTCGGCTGTACCTGTGCTGGGACCGGCCGGACCACTACGAGAGCGACTTCACCCGGGAGGGCTACCTGGCCTTCCGGGACTGGGTCCGGGCCCTGCGCGACGGCGGGCCGGCCGGATCCGGACCGTCCGGGCTGCCGGCGGTGTCGGCCGCACAGAACGTGCTGCGCGCCAGCGAGTCGCTGCGGCTCGCCGCGTTCGACCCGGCCGGGGCGGTGCGCTGCCTGCTTCCTGCGCTGGCCGCGGCCCCGGACCAGGCCGCGGGCGTACTGGCGCTGCTCACCGGGCAGGCCGGAGGGAGGGAATCCGGCGGCGTGGCCGGGGCCCGGTCATGACCGCGGTCATCGCGCCGCCGCGGATCGGCGTCGTCGGGGCCGGGATCGCCGGCAGCCTGCTGGCCTGGAGGCTGGCCACCGCCGGCCCGGCGGGGCGGGTCGAACTGCTCGGCGCGCCGGCTCCGGGCGGGGGGGACGCCACCGGGGTGTCCGGTGGCCTCGTCCGCGGCTTCGAGACCGACCCGACCGCCCGCCGGCTGGCCACCGCGGGCCTGGCCGAACTGCTGGCCAGCCCCACCCTGCTGGCTTGGTCGGGGTTCCGCCAGATCGGATCGGTGTACGTGATCGACCCGGCCGACGCGCCCGGGCTGGCCGCGGCTCGGGCACTGACCCGCGGGGGCACCGGTCCGCATGCCAGCGCGGCCCCGCCGGGCGCCGTGCTGACCGATGCGGCCGTACTGACCGATGCCGCCGGGCTGGCCGACCGGCACGGTTGGCGCGGCCTGCCCGCCGACTGCCTGGGCGTGGTGGAGCCACCGGCTGGACACATCTCGCCGGACGCGCTGCGCGCCGGCGTGCTGGCCGACCTGGCCGACCGGGGCGTGCCGGTGCGGCCGGAACCAGTGGTCACGATCCGGCCCGAGCCCGGCGGCGGGGCCACCGTGCTGACCGGCGCGGGCACCCACCGGTACGACGCGGTCGTGGTCGCCGCCGGCCGGTGGACCCCCCGCTTGCTGCGCGACAGCGGCCTGCCCACCGGAAACCTGCGCACCAAGCTGGTCCAGTACGGGGTGTACCAGGCCGGCGGCCCGCCACCGCCGGCATTCGTCGACGACACCACCGGGCTGTACGGGCGCGGGATGGCCGACGGGCAGGTGCTGCTCGGGGTTCCGGTGCACCACTTCGACATCGACCCGGACCACCCAGAACCGGACCACGAGGCGCAGACCCGCGCGGCTGAACTGGCCGACGTCCGACTGCCGCTGCTGCGGCTGGGCCGGTTGAGCCGGGTGGTGGCCGGCGCGGACTGCTACGCCGAGCCGGCCCGGCTGCGACTGGCCGAACTTCCCCATCCACGGATCTACACGTTCACCGGCGGCAGCGGCGGGTCGGCCAAGTTGGCGCTGGCCGCCAGCGCCGCGGCGGCCGGTGAACTGGCCGAACTCCTCGGCATCGGCGACGCGCCCGCGCGGCGCGCCGGGATGGGACCTGAATCGGCGACAGCCGGACCGCCCTGACCCGCGGCCAGGTGAACCGGCAGGTGCGGCTCGCCGGTTCCCTTCCCGGCCGGGAGGTCTGCACCGGCCTCCCGCCAGCACCTGTTCGAACACCAGACATCACGAGGCATTCGGCGAGGAGACCCAGATGGCGACCAACGGACCCGCACCCGGGACCGTCGATGTGCCCACTTTCCACACGATCGGTGTAGGCGCGGGGCCAGCGAACCTGAGCCTTGCGGCGCTGTTCGGCGCGGCCGGCCCCCAGCGGGTCGGGTTGTTCGAGCGGCAGCCGTTCGCGTCCTGGCACCGCGGGCTGCTCTACTCCGGTGTGCGGATGCAGACTTCCTGGATCAAGGACCTGGTCTCGCTGGTCGATCCGACCCATCCGATGTCCTTCCTCAGCTACCTGGTGTCCAGCGGCCGGGCGTTCGCCTTCCTCAACGCCCAGCACGACTCCATCCCGCGGCTGGAGTTCGTCCGTTACCTGGCCTGGGCCAGTGACCAGATCGGCGACGTGCACTACGGCACCGCCATCGACGAGATCAACTTCGATGACGGGTTCGAGGTGCGCAGCCAGGGCCGCACCGTGGCCAGGTCGGACAACCTGGTGCTCGGGCTGGGCACCGAGCCGTTCATCCCACCTGGACTGTCCGGTGTGGCCGAAGACCGGCGGATCGTCGCCGACGACCTGATCGACTGGCTGGAGGGCACCGAGACCGAGCCGGCCGGGACTGACCGGCACGAGCCCATCGCGGTGGTCGGCGGTGGGCAGACCGGGGCCGAGTGCGTGATGGAGTTGCTCAATCACGGCTACGACGACGTGCGGTGGTTCGGCCGGCGGCCCTGGTTCGCCCCGCTGGACGACTCGCCGTCGGCGAACGAGTTCTACCGGCCGGCCTACGCCCAGTTCTTCCAGCAGTTACCCCGGCAGGTGCGCCGCGACCTGGTGGACAGCCAGGTGCTGACCAGCGACGGGGTGTCCGCGGCGACGCTGCGCACGCTCTACCAACACAACTACGAGCAACTGCTGCGCACCGGGCGGTTCCCGCTGACCATGCTGCCCGGCCGAGACGTGACCGGGATGGAACCGGACGCCGGCGGCGGGGTGCGGCTGGCCTGCCAGACCGCGACCGGCACCGAGACGCACGAGGTGCGGCGGATCGTGTGCGCCACCGGCCGCCGCCCGTCGGCGTTGCCGTTCGGGCCGGAACTGGCCGAGCGGGTGGAACTGGACGAGACCGGTGACCTGATCGTCGAGGACGACTTCTCGGTCCGCTGGAAGGGCAGCAACGGGCACAGGATCTACGCGCAGAACCGGGCCCGCTACACCCACGGCCTGACCGACGCGAATCTGAGCCTGCTCCCGATGCGCAGCGCGGTGATCATCAACTCGCTGTTCGAGCGTGAGATCTTCGACATCCGCGACGAGAACCTCAGCACCGCATGGGGTTGACCGGTGAACGGGGACAGGAGGCAGGCGGGATGATCGACTACGACGGCAGGGTGTTCCGGTCGTCGGCCACCGAGACGGCCGATGCCGGCGGGGTGGGACCGGAGGGCCACTACCACCAGCGGGGCAACCAGGTCTGGGCCGAGTTCGTCGGCGGGAAGGTGCTGCGCGGCAATCTGGTGGGCACCTGCGACAGCGACGGCACCCTGCACCTGGCCTACTGCCAGCTCCTGGCCGGTGGAGCGGTCGTGGCCGGCTCGTGCACCAGCACCCCGCGGGTCCTCGATGACGGCCGGGTGCGGCTGGCCGAACACTGGCGCCGGTTCGACGACGCCGGTTCGACCGGTGTGTCCTACATCGAGGAGGTGTCCCGGGCGCGATGACCGACCGACTGTCTCCAACCCCGCGGACCAGGGTGCGCCGGCAGTCGGCGCTGGCGTCGGACCGCCGCGCCGACCTGTACTCCATCCTGGACGCCTCGACCGTGTGCCACCTGGGCGTGCTGCTCGACGGCGCGCCCGCGGTGTTCCCCACCGGGTACGGCCGCCACGGCGACCTGCTGTACCTGCACGGGTCGGTGGCCGCCCGCAGCCTGGCCGCGGCGCTGGCGCATCCGGTGTGCGTGTGCGTGACCCATCTGGATGGTGTGGTCTACGCCCGCTCGCTCTACAACCACACGGTGAACTACCGCAGCGCCATGGTCTACGGCCAGGCCCGGTTGGTCACCGACAGCACCGAGCTGATGCACGGGCTGCGGGTGCTCACCGAACACCTGGCGCCCGGGCAGTGGGACTACGCCCGGCGGCCCAGCCGTCGGGAGCTGGCCGCCACCTCGTTGCTGGCCGTGCCGCTGGACGAGGCCTCGGTGAAGATCCGCTCGGGTCCGCCCCAGGATGACGAACCCGATTACGACCTGCCCATCTGGGCTGGAGTGGTACCCATCTCCATGCTGCGGGGCGACCCGCTGGCATGCCCACGCCTGGCACCGGGAACTCCGGTGCCCGACCACATCGGACACTGACAAGGAGGCGACGCATGCAGCTCATCGAGGGTGCCGGCGTCTACACACCGCCCAAGGACGAGCCGAACCACTGGATCGAGCACCTGCGTGGTTCCGACCTGAGCGTCGGCACCTACTCGATCGCGGCTGGCGGCCTGGACGACCAGCGGCCGCACTTGGAGGACGAGATCTACGTGGTGCAGACCGGTCGGGCCACCATCGTGACCGACACCGGCCGGGCCCAGGTGCAGCCCGGTTCGGTCGTGTTCGTGCCGGCCAACGAGAAACACCAGTACGTGGACATCATCGAGGACCTCACCCTGGTCGTGATCGTCGCTCCGCCGTACAAAACCCGCGAGCAGGCTGCCACCTGAGCAGCGCCGGCGGGCACCGGTACGGTGCCCGCCGGCCGCTGGCCGCCGCCACCCGCGCCCGGATCGCGGATTGGCGGACCGGCGGGTCGTGATTCGCCTTCGACCCGGTAGGGCCCGGCGGTACGTCCAAATATTCGGACAGACGATGCCGACCAGCCCAGAAATACGTATTAATCCCCAAAAAACTGACCTGGAGTCGTCGTGACCGAATTCGATGCCGTCGCTGACGGCGAACCGCTGGTGGAGCCAGTCGCGATCGTGGGCATGGCCTGCCGACTGCCCGGCGCCGCGGACGTGGACACCTACTGGCGCAACCTGGTCGGCGGCGTCGAGTCGGTGCGGCGGTACACCCGTGCCGAGCAGGAGGCACGCGGCGTGCCGGCACACCTGCTGGACGCCCCGAACTGGGTGTCGGTGTCGTCCACTCTGGACGATCCGGAGTACTTCGACGCGGCCTTCTTCGGGATGACCCGGCGGGAGGCCGACGTCCGGGACCCGCAGCAGCGGATCTTCCTGGAACTGGCCTACACCGCCCTACAGGACTCCGGGTACGACCCGGCCCGGTTCGACGGCGAGATCGGCGTGTACGGCGGCCTGGGCGCAGACGAGT